>NZ_CP047897.1:1807500-2107500 GCF_009913235.1 Nibribacter ruber
CTCCTTCTGGGCTTTCAGGTTGTCTGCGTTGGTGAAGTCCTTGCTGAACTTGGTGATCCAGCCCAGACCGGCTTCTAGTGGCGAGGTTGAGTCTGTGATGTCATTGCCGTACAGGCAGAAACCCATTTCCAGACGCAAGGTATCACGGGCACCCAAACCAATCGGCTTGATACCATACGGCTCGCCGGCCTGCATGATTTTCTCAAACACTTCTTTGGCGTTCTCATTGGGCACGTAGATTTCAAATCCGCCAGAGCCGGTGTAACCCGTAGCTGAAATGATCACGTTGGGTACGCCCGCAAAGGTGCCTTTGTCAAAAGTATAATACACCATGTTGGGCAGGTCTACCGGCGTGAGAGACTGTAGCGCCTCGGCGGTTTTAGGACCTTGCACGGCAAACAGGGACATCGCATCAGAGATGTTCTCCAGCTTCACGTTACCGGTGTTGAATTGATTGATCCAGTTCCAGTCTTTTTCAATGTTAGAGGCGTTTACCACCAGCATGTATTCTTCCTCAGCAAGGCAGTACACCAACAGGTCATCCACAATACCGCCATCTTGGTTAGGGAAGCAGGAGTACTGGATTTTGCCCGGCGTGAGCTTAGAGGCGTCATTGGTGGTGACGCGCTGAATCAGATCCAGGGCACCAGGGCCGGTCACCATGAACTCGCCCATGTGCGACACGTCAAAAATACCCACCGCCTTGCGCACGGTGTGGTGTTCTTCCAGGTCTGAAGAGTAGCGAACCGGCATGTTGTACCCGGCAAAAGGGACCATCTTGGCGCCTAGGGCCTCATGCACATTGTTTAGGGCAACTTTCTTTAATTCCATATATGTCTCAGTTAGAAGGAATAACTTTACTAATAGGGCAAAAGTACAGATTTGGGGCGGGTTAAAAAATCAACCTTCCGCAAGTTTTCTCTTAGTTGGCAACCAGACCGCCCCGCCTATTTTCCACCATTGAGCGCCCATTTTGTTCCATGATAGCTCGTCGGCCCGCCGAGATTCTTCTTTTATTCTCCTTAAATAGGCTTGCAAAAGTTGATTCTATTTTGAGTACAGCAATCTTCGCATAAGGTCCAAAACCCAAGTTGAAAAAAGGGCGTACTGCCCTTGGCTAGCAGTTGCCCTCAAGTGACAACGTTGAGCCAAGAATCTTTTTGAACGAGGTGGCCAAAGTCAATCTTCTTAGCATAACCACCTGTCTGCCATTTACATACAAAATACCTTACGCCTATTTACAACTTGCTCCCTTAACTGCTTTTCTCCCGAGGCAGGTTAATAAATTTTTCTATTTTTGCACAGATGCCTCTGGAACGCAGAGGAATTTCTGTTTCTGTTTTGGACTCCCGGCGGTGGTTTAAGCGCCATCTATAAACGCAACACATGAAATTATCTACCAAGCTCTTCGCTGGTTTTGTTCTTATCTCGTTTTTGTTCACAGCCGTGGGGGTGGTCAATTACCGCCTCTCAGAAGACGTGATTGAAAACTCCAAGTTCGTCTCAGAGTCGCAGAACATCATCCGTAACTCGTCTTCCCTGCAGCGGAACATCATTGACATGGAGACGGGTATGCGCGGGTTCCTGCTCACGGGCAATGAAGAATTCCTGCAACCCTATCACACGGCAGACCGCCTCATGCCGGCCCTCTTCACCGACCTCAAGAAACTGGTAGACGACTCGCCGGAGCAGCTCAAGAAGGTGCAGGAGATTGAGGAGCTCCAGATTAAATGGGAAAATGACTTCGCTGAAATGCTCATTGCCGAAAAGCGCAAGGAGAACGAGTCTGGAGTGAGCATTAGGGGCATTAGAAACCTGGACCATGGCTACCTGGTGATCAATGAGGAGGGCAAGCGCCTCACCGACCAAATGCGGATTTACTTTAGGGCGTTCAACAGCATTGAGTACCAGGTGCGCGAGGTACGCCGCGACCGCCTAGACCAGAGTATCAATGAGACGCGCCGGGTGTCTACGGCCCTCACCATCATTTCTGTGATGCTCGGCCTTACCTGGGCCTATTACATTACCCGCCTCATCTCGCGCCGCATCATGAAGATGGTGAACCTGGCAGACCGCATTGCCAAGGGAGAATACAAGACCGCCATTCAGGATGACGCCCATGATGAGCTTACGCTTCTCTCAGACTCCCTCAACCGCATGGCCAGCACCATTGACAAGACCTTTACCGAGCTGGACAGCAAGAACAAGGAGCTGGACCAGTTTGCCTACGTGGTTTCCCATGACCTGAAAGCCCCGCTGCGCGGCATTGAGAACGCCTCTAAGTGGGTGGAGGAAGACATGGGCAAAGAGTTGCCCCATCACATACAAGAGTACCTGCTCATGATGCGCGCCCGCGTGCACCGCATGGAAAACCTTATCAACGGCATTTTGGCCCTGGCCCGCGTGGGCAGAGCCAAACTGCAGGAAGAGACGGTGAACGTGCAGCACTTGCTTTTTGACGTGATAGACATGCTCAACCCGCCCGCCGGCTTCCAGATCAACCTGCCAGACAAGCTCCCCGTGCTGCGCGCCGCCAAAGTAGAGCTGCAGCAGGTGTTCAGCAATTTGATTGGCAACGCCATCAAGTACCACCACCAGGACCAAGGCCAGGTAACCATTACCCACCAGGAGTACCCAGACTACCATGAGTTTTCTGTGGCAGATGACGGCCCGGGCATTGAACCTGAGTACCATGAGAGAATTTTTGTCTTATTTCAAACATTACAGGAGCGTGATGCCGTAGAAAGCACGGGCGTGGGACTGTCTATCGTGAAGAAGATCATAGAGCGGCAGGGCGGCAAGATTGCCGTCGCCTCTACCCCGGGCAACGGATCTGTGTTTACCTTTACCTGGCCCAAGGCCCGGGCCACCGAGATGGCCTAATTCAAGTTGAAACCATTCAAGTACCTTAATTATAGATTATGAGTGAGACGCAAGCCAGTATTTTGTTAGTAGAGGATGATTACCTTGATGCGATGAGCGTGGAGCGGGAGCTTCGTAAAATCAAGGTGATGGTGCCTTTACACAAAGCCAAAAACGGACGCGAGGCCCTGGCCATGCTCCGCGGCGAACCAGGCACTCCCAAATTAAATCCCCTGCCAACGGTTGTCCTTTTAGATATAAACATGCCCCGCATGAACGGCATAGAGTTTTTGCAGGAGATTCGCAGAGACCCGGCCTTCACCAACCTGAACGTGTTCATCATGACCACTTCCAACGAAGACTCTGACCGCCACGCGGCCCAGGACCTGCGCGTGAGTGGCTACATTGTAAAGCCCCTGTCGTTTGACTCTTTTGGCGAAGGCGGTTCTGGCATTGACTCTTTCAGCCTGTTCCTGGACCTTCTTAAAATGAAACCCCAGTAGGCACAGGTCTTCTGCTTTATAAAAAAATGCGTTTTTGGGCTATTTACTGTGAAATAGCCCAAAAACGCATTTTTACTTTTAGCCAGGTTCTTACAATCAGGAAAGCTCCAGGGCTTCTTCAGCGAGGAGCTTGAACGTAAGCCGATGATGGGCCGTGGTGCCGTATTGCGCTATGGCCGCACGGTGCGCCTTGGTGGGATAGCCCGCATTCTGCTGCCAGCCATAGAACGGATGAGCGGAGCCCAATTTCCGCATGATCTCATCTCTGTGCGTCTTGGCCAGAATAGACGCCGCGGCAATGCTAAAATACCGCCCGTCTCCCTTGATCATGCAGGCGTGCGGCACTTCCTTGTACCCCTTAAACCTATTCCCGTCTACTAGTAAATACTCTGGCACTACCGGCAGTTGGTCCACGGCGCGGTGCATGGCAGCAAAAGAAGCGTTTAAGATGTTGATCTGGTCAATCTCCTGCGGAGAGACTTCGGCCACGGCCCAGTGAAGGGCCTCCCGGCACACTTCTTCGCGCAGCAACTCCCGCTGCTTGGCAGACAATTGCTTGGAGTCTGTGAGCAGGGCATGATGATAGTCTAAGGGCAAAATGACGGCCGCCGCTACCACCGGCCCGGCCAGACAACCTCTCCCCGCCTCGTCTAAGCCCGCTTCCAGTAATTTCCCGCTATGGTTGGCAATGAGCATGTATTTCTTTGTGATATGTGTCTGTGAAGGAAACAGCGCGTAGGCTTAAATAATTCTGGACAAAGATACGGAATTTGAGTGCTGCGTTCAGCGGCTAGAATCTGGCGTCTGGAAATTCGTTTTTGGGCTGTTTTCCCGGAAATAGGCCGAAACCGGTCCTTGGCGCAGACGCTCGCAGGTCCTGCCGGACGCTACGAGGTCTCTTGAGCAGCTGCTGTTCTAACTTGCAGACCACTTCGCCATCCCGGGCCTTCAAAGGGGACGCAATGCGTGAAGAAAATGTGCGTACTGGGCTGAACCTGTCCATCCACGCCTTGCCCTCTTCTTTTGGGATTACCTGCTGATGTAAACACCCCACTTCGCCCCCCCTCAAGGGGGAATCCGCACTTGGCGAAGGATGATGCACCGGTTCTCCACCGGAAGAGGTTTGAGGCTGATGCCTCAGGGCAGTCTCAGACTGCCCGCCACGGTGGGTCCAAGTCATAAACTTGAACCAGACGCGGGAAAGCAGATAAAAAAGCCGTGCCTTGGCACGCGTGACTCTGCATCGACAGCCATGGCCATTGCCTGAAACCAGCTAACCAAGCATCAAACCGCAGCAGGAAGGAACCCAAACCAGTCCTGGTCCTGAGCGCCTCTGGTGTTTGTGCGCCGCGGCCAGCGGCGGCAGGGACAAAGTCCCACAAACAACAGCAGCGCGAAGGGCCCGGACGGGGCCCCGCGGCCGTGAGCGCTTACCGGAGCCAATGAAACAAGGCAGGTAGTGCGCACCGGAACAAGCGGCCAATACGAAGGAATCGCCAACGGAAGTTCCCCAAACTGCACTAAAACCTCAAAACAGTCAGAAAGAATAGAGCCTGCTTAAGATCAGGAACGGCATATAACAGTAAAATCAGTTTTTTGGGTATTTCCCAGAAAACACACAAAAAACGCCCCCATCCTTCATTCTATCCTTCTTATCCTTGGTCCTTTCCTGAGAAAATCTAACTTTAAGCACCCAACCACCACCTGACAAACACATGGACTACCGCATTAGATCACTGGAAGAATACCAGACCGCCTACCAGAAAAGCGTGGAACAGCCAGAAGAATTCTGGGCCGGCATAGCCGAAAACTTCACCTGGCGCCAGAAATGGGACAAGGTATTGAACTGGAATTTTGAGGAACCGCGCGTGGAATGGTTTGTGAACGGCAAGCTCAACATCACCGAGAACTGCCTGGACCGCCACCTGGAGAAGCGCGGCAACAAGCTGGCCCTCATCTGGGAACCCAACGATCCCAAGGAGCGCTTCATTAGATACACCTACCGCGAGCTGCACGAAAAGGTCTGCCAGATGGCCAACATCTTAAAGAGCAACGGCGTGCAGAAAGGCGACCGCGTCTGTATTTACATGCCCATGATTCCCGAGCTGGCGTTTTCTGTGCTGGCCTGTGCAAGAATCGGTGCGGTGCACTCGGTGATTTTTGCCGGTTTCTCGCATACGGCCATGGCCGATAGAATCAACGACGCCCAAGCCAAAGTAGTCTTAACCTCAGACGGTTTGAACCGCGGGCCCAAGCAGATACCTGTCAAGCGGGTAGTGGACGAAGCCCTGGAAACCTGTCCCAGCGTAGAGAAAGTGATAGTGGTAGACCGCGTGGGCTGGGCGGTGAACATGGTAGAAGGCCGCGACGTCTGGTACCATGAGGAACTGGAGCAGGTAGACAAGCACTGCCCCGCTGAGGAAATGGACGCTGAGGATTTGCTGTTCATTCTGTACACCTCGGGCTCTACCGGAAAACCCAAAGGCGTGGTGCACACCTGCGGCGGCTACATGGTCTACACAGATTATACCTTTAGAAACGTCTTCCAGTACGAGGAGAGTGATATTTACTGGTGCACGGCAGACGTGGGTTGGATAACCGGTCACTCCTATCTGTTGTACGGGCCGCTTTTGTCTGGGGCAACTACGCTCATGTTTGAAGGCGTGCCCACGTTCCCAGACCCAGGCCGTTTCTGGCAGGTAATTGACAAGTTTGGCGTGAACATTTTCTACACTGCTCCTACCGCCATCCGGTCTCTCATGGCCTCTGGTTTGGATCACGTCTTGTCGTATAGTCTGGACTCCTTAAAGGTGCTGGGCTCTGTGGGTGAACCTATCAACGAGGAGGCCTGGCATTGGTATCATATTCACGTGGGCAAAGAGCGCTGCCCGGTGGTAGACACGTGGTGGCAGACAGAGACGGGCGGCATCATGCTCAGTTCCTTGGCCAACATCACGCCTACCAAGCCCAGCCATGCCGGTTTCGCGTTGCCTGGCGTGCAGCCCATCTTGATTGACCAGGAAGGCAAAGAAATCACAGAAAATGAGCAGGAAGGCTACTTGTGCATGAAGTTTCCGTGGCCGGGCATGATACGCACCACCTACGGCGACCATGAACGCTGCCGCCAAAGCTACTTCAGCACCTATCCCAATCTCTACTTCACAGGTGACGGCGCCAAGCGCGACAAGAACGGACTCTGGCGCATCATTGGCCGCGTAGATGACGTGATCAACGTGTCGGGGCACCGCTTTGGCACCGCCGAGATTGAGAACGCCATCAACCAGAACAAGCATATTGTGGAGAGCGCCGTGGTGGGCTATCCGCATGACGTGAAAGGCCAGGGCATTTACGCGTTTGTAGTCTGCGGCGAGGAAGCCCCCACCAACCAGGAGAACCTCCGTGCCGAAGTCATTGAAACCGTGGTAGACCAGATAGGCAAGATTGCCAAACCAGACAAGATTCAGATAGTGAGCGGCCTGCCCAAGACCCGGTCGGGCAAGATCATGCGCCGCATCTTGCGCAAAGTGGCCGAAGGAGACACCTCTAACCTGGGTGACACCAGCACGCTGTTGGATCCACCCATTGTTGACGAAATTGTAAAAGGGGCCTTGTAGGCCCTTTTTCTTGTAAGCTAGTTTATCCCGCACCCAAGGCTAACCTTTTGCCGGCAATGTGGTACAACTTAGTCGCATTGATATACCTTACTCACACAACCATGACCTTAGACATAAAACACGACAAAGAAAACCAGCAGTTCACGGCTTTTCTGGAAGACCAGGAGATTGGAGAACTGGCCTATGCCCTGCCAGAAGATGGCGTCATGGATTTTCAGCATACGTTCATTGAACAGGAATACCGTGGCAAAGGCCTAGCCGACCAACTCATACAACACGGCCTGGACCATGCCAAGAACAACGGCTTCAAAATTGTGGCCACCTGCACGGCCGTCGCCAAGTACCTGGAAAGACACCAACAGGCGTAGCCTTTTCCGTTGGCAAACGAGCTTCTTCACTTCACGGCCAACTAACCTGCCCCGCTTCTCGTTTTTGGCCTGTTTTTCAGAAAACAGCCTAAAAACGAGAAGCGGGGCAGGTTTTTTATAGGGCATAAAAAAAGAGCCTCGGTGTATTACCGAAACTCTTTTCTAACAAACCAACAAAGAAGGTCTTCTGCTTATCCTCTAGGAATGACCAGCTTCTGCCCCGGGTGGATTAGGTTCGGGTCTTTGATCTGGTCTGTGTTGGCCTGATGGATTTTGTGCCACTGCTGGGCATCGCCGTACACGTGCTTGGCAATTTTTGAAAGGGAGTCGCCGCTCTGTACGGTATAGTATTCTTGGGCGCCTTGTGCAGGCTGTGCCGGTTGCGCCGCTACGTTGGGGTTATTCTTGAAAAAATCATTATTGGCGGCAGGCTTGGCAGCCGGCTTTTCTTCGCCTTTCTTTAAAAAATCAAACAGTCCCATAGTTGTATCTCTAGTTTAGTTGGCATGGCCTCAGGACGGTCTTTTAGCGAGCACCCTGGCCTATACCATTTTACTTACGAATCCGCTTGTCCTTTGTTAATCTTATTTAGCTGAACTGTGAGGTAAATACCACGTAAGAAGTACGAGTTTGCCATTTCAGCAAGCCATGACCTGAATAAAAAAACCAGAACCTAACAACTATGAAAAAGACAATTGCAACCCACCTTCAACCTTTGTTCACCTTGGTGTTCGTTCTCACGCTGAGCGCCTTCACGTTTAGCTGCAGCGGCAACAAAGAAAGCGGCGGCGACTCCAGCATGATTGCCGGCACCACCAGCAAAATCTGGAAAGCCGACAAGGAAACCAATGCCGCCGGCGACAAGGACAAGTTGACTTCTGCAGAGAAAGAAGAGCAGATTCAGTTCTTCGCCAACGGAAACTTCACCCAGACATCTAGCAGCCAGTCGGCCAACGGTACCTGGACCTATGACGCCAGCACCAAGACCTTGAGCCTTACCTACGCCAACAACAACGTAAGCGAGAACTTCAAGGTAAACGAACTCACCAAAAACGACCTGAAACTACAAGCCCCAGACGGTTCTACCCTGGAACTAGAGGCTGAATAGTTTAAAATCACCTTAAGAAAAGCCCGCTCTGTTTGTGTACAAGGCGGGCTTTTTTAATGAGTGAATGAGTGATTGAATGAATGAGAGAATGTGGTTTAATGTGCTGATGTGTTTTTCGATTTGAAGATGTTGTTTGGTCATCTGTTTTTGGGTTATTTTCTGGAAAACAGGCTAAAAACGCCATCTTTCTCTCCGTGCGCTTACATCTGATTAGATTAATTTACATTTTCACATCTGCACATTTCCAAATCTTCAAATCTCCACATCACTCATTGAACATGAACAAACGTTGGCATCTGTTTGAGTTGGAAGACCAGAACTGGTTTCCGCATGTGGTGCGGCAAGGGATGATGGATGTGCTGCGGTTTTTGATTACAGTACTTGGCATGTATAAACCCATTGTACCGCTGTTGCGGCAGGGGTTACAGCAAACGGGCCAGCGGCAGATCATTGACTTGTGCGCGGGGGCGGGTGGCGGCATTTTGCAGGTGTGGCAGGAGCTGGAAAAGCAAAGCGGGCAGCCGGTGCAGGTTACGGTCACTGACAAATTCCCGAACGTAGCGGCCTATTCTTACCTGCAGGCGCAATCCAATGGGGCCATTGACTATGCAGAACAGTCTGTGGATGCGACGGCGGTTCCGGCAGAATTAAAGGGCTTCCGGACGGTTTTCTCGGCGTTTCATCATTTCAAGCCAGCCATGGCGCAGGCCATCTTGCAAGACGCCGTGCGGCAAAACCAAGGCATTGGGGTGTTTGAGGGCGCCAGCAAGAAGTGGCATGAACTGCTGCTGGTGTGGCTGGTTTTCCCCTGGGTGATTTTGTTGATTACGCCGTTCATCAGGCCGTTTACCTGGAGCAGGTTGTTCTTCACGTATGTGTTGCCCTTGATTCCTTTGGGCGTGGTCTGGGACGGTACAGTGTCTATTTTAAGGATGTACACGCCAGAGCACCTGCAGGCCATGGTCCAGAAGCTAAATGCGCCTCATTATACTTGGCAGATAGGACGGGCCAAGCACTGGAGCGGCACGGGCGTGTTGTATTTAATAGGTTATCCTTTGTAAACTGCGGCCATGAACCCTTCCCTGTCCAGCGCCTGGCGCTTGTTGCGCATTCCGTTCTCCTTGTTTTTGATGCCTATCTTCTGGTTCGCGGTAAGTGCCACGCCGCAAGTCTCTTTCTGGCGGGCGGCGGGGGTGTTCTTTATTTTGCACGCCCTGGTCTACCCGGCCAGCAACGGCTACAACTCTTACTATGACCGGGACGAGGGCAGCATTGGCGGCCTCAAAAATCCGCCCAAGGTCACCGAGGCTTTGTACTGGCTGGTTCTGGCGTTTGATGTGCTGGCGGTAGGTTTGTCTTTGCTCCTTTCCTGGCAATTCGCCGTTCTGGTGTTGGGGTATCTGCTGGTCTCCAAGGCGTACAGTTATGAGGGAATTCGGTTGAAAAAATATCCTTTCCTGAGCACGCTGGTGGTGGTGGTGTTTCAGGGGGCGTTTACGTTTCTGATGGTGCAAGTGGGCAGTGGTGTGCCTTTAGAAGAGATTCAATCTTACTCCAATCTGCTGCTGGCCTTGGTAAGCTCCCTGTTTTTGTGTGGCTCTTACCCCCTCACACAAGTGTACCAGCACCAGGAAGACGCCCGGCGCGGCGACAAAACCCTGAGTCTTCTCTTAGGCCTGCAGGGCACTTTTCTGTTTGCCGGACTAAGCCTGCTCCTGGCCGCAACTGCACTGTTCTTTACTTACTTTTTAAGAAATGAGAATACGCACAGCCTGCTTTTTCTGGTGGGTACGTTTCCGGTGGTGTTGGTTTTTAGCCGATGGGTGCTGCGTGTAAGAAAAGACCCAGACGCAGCCGATTTTGAGAATACCATGCACATGAACAAAGTCTCCAGCCTGAGCATGAGCTGTACGTTTGCGCTAATTCTGGCCTGGCAGGTGTGGCATCTTTCGTGATAAGGTGAACGGCCCCGTGCCAACTGCGTACAAGCTTCTTTACCCTGTTTACACCCACATGCGCACCCTCCCTTTTATTTGCCTATTGTCTTTACTGATAGCCTGTGAGCAAGCACCAAAAGACACCACCAACAGCACTAAGCCTTCTGAGGTTTCTGAGACACCAAAGGGCGGCAAAAAAGGCAAAGCCCCGGTTTTGAAAATAGTCCAGCGTACGCACGCCTTTTCTTCTAATACTCAGCCAGATTACTTCAGGCTTGTGCTCACCGGTGACTCTGTGACTAACGGCCACGTGACGTTTACCATCACCTCAGCAGATGGGAAGAAGTTGTTTGAAGAGAAGTTTGCTGCCGCAGAGTTAGAAGCATCCATGGTGTATGAAATGAAAACGCCCACCGCCCCTACAAGAGACCGCCAAGCTTACATTCTGCGCCGAATGGATGAATTTGTGCAGGAAAGTGATTTTGTAAAGCCCGCCATTCCAGCTTCTACTCCTGCAGACACGGCCTTTGTCTCCCTGGCAACCTTTCAAACTATTCAGGCCAATCCTTCAGCCATCGGGTTTAAGTATTTGCTGGGCAAGGAAGACGGCCGCCTGCTGGTATATGATCCCAACCAGAAAAAGGTGGTGCGTTACGGAAGTTTTGGCGGTTGAAATACCTAGCAGTAGCGGTGCAATGAGTTGATGGTTTATCTTTTACAATTGGTAGAAGATAAAGTATATCATAGACACGTTAAAACCAGCATGACTGGCAATTGCACCTAGTAAAGAACCCGTCATTTTCTTACACTGGATAAAGACTAAACTTGTCATGAACATCCCTACTACCCATAGAAGGGAGGGCACCAGCAGAAACTGCCAACGGCCAAAGAGGTAGACAAAGCCAAAATGGGCCAAGTGGGTCAAGGCAAAAGAAAGGCTGTCTATGAGGGTGGCTTTGTTTTCTCCCAGACTGGCTCTCAAACTGGCATGCACAATTCCTCTGAAAAACAACTCCTCCCCGATAGGGCTAAAACACATCCCCGTCACAGCAAAAATCACGAAGTAGATAAGCCTGTCCTGGGCTGTTAAGTCTGCGCTTATATGATAGGACTTGCCAATGTATACATACCAGTTACTCATTGAGTTAGTGTATAACAGATACCCTACTGCAAAAAGAAGCGTGCTGATGGCAATACCCAACAGAAAGGAGTACAGAATCCATGCTTTGCTTTTAGGTTTCTTAATCCCAATCTCTCGTCGTCCTTCTTTGGACAGGAAGATGAACGGGATAAGAGCAGAAACAGTCATTATAATACCTATGCTACTGTAATCACCGGTTTCGTTTGCCTGTAACACCATCCAAAACCTGGGCACACAGACAGCTAACAGCAAAATCAAGCCAAATACCCAATTGAATTGCAGTACTCTATTCCAGGTAAATCTAAGTTCAGTAGTGACCATGTAGTGCAAAGATTTCAGACAATGTTACGTGCGTGGAGCTTGCCGACTTTTAAGTAGCTATGCTCTTTATGAATTTATTGGTCTTGCAGTTTTTTTTAATTCAGATTCAATATTCACCCAGTTGACTTTCCATTTCTGGTTGGTAGTATTTCCCGAAGCATAAAAAAGAAGAGCATTATCAGGTGTTACATAAGGATTGCCTTGCCCGTACTGGTTGATTCTATCGTTTAATCTTTTAGTGTTTATCCAATTACCCTTTCCATCATTATAACTTATCATTAAGTCAAGCTGGTGGCCAATGGTGGCAAATATCAGATAATCTTCTTTGGGAGAAACAAATGGGGTACATTTCCCCATTTGTTTCTTTAACCAAATATTGGTTTTCTCTGCATTTAGGAACCTCTCATTCACCTGCGTTGAATGATAAATATCCATGTTGCTATAATCTAATTCACTGACGTGACAGTAGAGCGTTCCTGAACTAGCGATGGTTGGATGAGAAACTAACTTATGCCTCAGGTTAGGAATGTCAACAAAGGAAGGTTCACTCCAAACACCATCCACTTTGTCAGATCTCCAGATATGCCACGTTTCTGAAACGCCAAGGATATTTACTGGCCGGGTGGAGCTAAAATAAATGGAGTTTCCATCCGGAGAAAAGCTCATGCCATGCTCATTGTATTCACTGTTGAAGAAAGCTCTTTGAGGCTCAGCCAGTTGTCCGTCACCTATTTTTGTTACGTAAACATCAAATTGAGTGAAATCTTTATCAGAGACAGCATAAAAGTATTCTTCCAAATCGGGACTGAATATACCTCTATGGATTAGCTTATTTTCAGGGATAAGGTTTTCCCAAAACTCAATAGGAGTATCACCGGGTAGTTCGCGTGGTAAAGTATTCAATTTAGTATCCTTACTTTTAGTAATAGCAACTCAAAAAAATAATCTCCCACAATTATAATTAGAACGGTCTTATTCACTCAATGAATTACTGAGAATGGACTTGCCTAAATGCTTTAGATAAAGTTTAGCAGTTGTTATATTCTAGCATATCCAAGTGCTTCTAATTCTTCGATGCTTTTCACCGGACGAATCCTACCATCGGCAAGTAAATGCATATCATCACTTATGTCTAAGATGTGCCTGAACATGTGGTCGGTGACCAATAACCCCTTGTTACTTTTCTCTTTCAGTAAAAACTCCTTTACTTTCTCAATTTGAATGGGATTCAAATGCGTGAAGGGTTCATCTAGCATGGCGAACTGTGACTTTGATTTCACAATGGCATAAATTTCCACCAGCCTGCGGGCGCCGCCCGAAAGACTCTTCATTGAGGAGTTGCGTCTGCCGGCAAACTCAGGAAACCAATTCTCGAACGTTGCATAATCCAGACAAAAATCACTGAATACCCGTTTCAGCGTAAGCCATGCAGGTATGAAATTGAACTGTGGAAGGTAAAGCAATAAATCAGGCCGCTTGAAGGCTGCTGACTGGAACTTCCCGTCAAACCGGACTGATTGACTACACTCCAAGCTGCCATAAATCACCTTCATAAGACATGATTTCCCCTGTCCGTTCCTACCCAGAAGGCCTGTTATCCTGCCTGTCTCACAACTTAAGTAGATATCCGTGAGAATCCTTCGGCCACCCAACTCTAACTGGATACTGTCTGCCTCAAGTCTGTGAATCATTGGTTTAGTAGAGCAGGTAGTTCAGGAACAGGAAAATAAAAAAGTTAAAAGTGAGGGTTGAGGCCCAGAGCTTCACCTTGGATATGCCTAAGTTATAATAATAAAAATACTCATGCTTTTTGTAGCTGTTCACAGCAAGGAACATCAAGCTAAGGGTCGCTACCTTGAACCAGAATATAATGGGGAATATTCGCAATCCCGACTCAACGTTAAGGCTTAAGCAAGTCAAGGTTATTACCATAGAGGGTATGGCAAAGGCTGTATAGAAAGTCCATATTATACATATAGATTTAAAATTCATTTTTCCAATTTATGCTAACGGTCTCGTGTAAACAGCGTGCGAGGCCGTCGGCCGTGGCATGGTGTTTACACAATGTTGTGCGTTCGTATTTTTTTTTTAAGATTCCCAATTGAATTCTGAATCTATTCTAGGGTTCCAATTTTTAAGTCCTTGTCCTAATCTGTTTAAAGAAGATGGTAAAGTCCTTATGGAAAATTCACTCTTTTCAAGATATGGTTCATCGCGGTGGTTGTCTATAATTACCCTTAATGCTGATTTTCCATCGGGTTCGTAGCAGTAAACTTTTAGATTTAAAAAGAAGGCCCATTCGATGTCATCTTCACCAACTTGAAATGTTATTGGGTCTGTAATTTTTCGTGGAAAGTCGGATAATTTTTCTCCAAATCCTTGAAAGGTGTCGATAGAGTCGTAAAAGTCGAGCTCTGTTCTTATTTGTCCATTAGAAATCGTGATTTCATAATGAATAAACCCATCTCCGTCGTCAAGAGCCAATACCTTCAATTTGATTGCTGAACCCATTTTATATTTTAATATGACGCACAACGTCTGGATAAACGCCACTATGGCGTTTATTTCAAATACATTTCATTCCAGAGTGGCGTTTATCCGCCGTATACGGCGGATAAACGCCACTCAACTACCCAATATACTCTAAAAACTCATTCACTAATTCAACCAATATCCGTTTTTAACCTATTCCCAGAAAACAGCCTAAAAACGAAAACCACTTAAACCAGGAAGGCCTTGCAGATTTCTCTGCAAGGCCTTCCTGGTTTTGCAAAACATCTTGTGTCTTGCGTCTTATGTCTTACTTCTAAAAAACTAGCTATTCATAGAGATCAAGAACTCGTCGTTGTCCTTGGTGCCTTTCATGCGGTCTTTCAAGAACTCCATGGCTTCTACAGAGTTCATGTCAGACATGAACTTGCGCAGAATCCAAACACGGCTTAGCTCGTCGCGGTCCATCAACAAGTCCTCGCGGCGGGTACCGGACGCAGGAACGTCAATGGCAGGGTACACACGCTTGTTGGCTAGTTTTCTGTCTAACTGGAGTTCCATGTTACCGGTACCTTTGAATTCTTCAAAGATTACCTCGTCCATTTTAGAACCAGTCTCAATCAAGGCAGTAGCGATGATGGTCAATGAACCACCGTTCTCCACGTTACGGGCCGCCCCGAAGAAGCGCTTAGGCTTGTGCAGCGCGTTGGCATCCACCCCACCAGAAAGAATCTTTCCTGAAGAAGGTACCACGGTGTTATAAGCACGGGCCAGACGCGTGATGGAATCCAAAAGAATTACCACGTCATGACCGCACTCTACCATGCGCTTGGCTTTGTCTAGCACAATGCTGGAGATTTTCACGTGACGATCGGCCTGCTCGTCAAAGGTAGAGGCAATCACCTCGGCTTTTACGCTACGGGCCATGTCGGTTACCTCTTCCGGGCGCTCGTCAATCAAAAGAATCATCAGGTAAACTTCTGGATGGTTCTCGGTGATGGCGTTGGCAATCTCTTTTAGCAAGACGGTTTTACCGGTCTTCGGCTGGGCTACAATCAGACCACGCTGTCCTTTACCAATGGGCGCGAACAGATCCATGATGCGGGTAGAGTATTGACTGGACTTGGTCGTCAGTTTTAAGCGCTCCTCTGGGAACAAAGGCGTCAAGTGCTGGAACGGAATGCGGTCTCTGATTTCCTCGGTGGTACGGCCGTTCACAGAATCCACTTTCAAGAGAGCGAAGTACTTCTCCCCTTCTTTGGGCGCGCGCACGGTACCTTTCACGGTGTCACCGGTCTTTAAACCAAACAATTTGATTTGTGACGGAGACACATAAATATCATCTGGGCTGGCCAGGTAATGGTAATGGGCTGAACGCAGGAAACCATAGCCGTCTTGCATCAACTCCAAAACGCCCTCATTAGCAATAACGCCGTCAAACTCTCTAAAGTTAGGCTGGTTGTTCTGCTGTTGGTTGCGGTTGTTGTTTTGCTGGTTGTCGCGACGGTTGGTCTGCTGGTTATCGCGGTTCTGGTTATTGTTGTTCTCGCGGGGCTCGCGGTCACGGTTGTTGTTGTTTTCTCTTGGCTCGCGGTTGCCGTTGTCACGGGGCTGCTGCGCTTCTCTGGGCTCCCGAGGCTCGCGTTGCTCTCTTGGCTCACGCTGTTCTCTGGGAGCGCGGGGCTGTTGGCCTTCGCGGGGCTCACGGGCCTGGAACTCGCGCGGCTGCTGCATGCGGTTTTCACGGGGCTCGCGGGTTTCGGTGCGGGGAGCCTCGGTGTCAGAAGCAGGCTCAGGACGAGCTTCTCTCAGCGCACGAGCCTCATCTGTTCTGGGAGTGCGCTCACGCGGGGCACGCGCTTCTCTGGGCGCACGCTCGGTTCTGGCCGGTCGGTCGGCCACCTGAGCCGGACGGTCCTCGGCGGCTACCAGGGCCGCTGGCGCTTCAGCCACGGCTTCTACCAGTTCTTCTTCCTGCTGTACGGCTACGCCTTCTGCCTCTGCGGGTTGAGCGGCAGCTTTGTATTTCTTGGGGAGTTTTTCAATAGGAGTGACAGCCTGCTGGTCCAGAATCTTGTAGACCAATTCTTGCTTGCTGAGCTTCTTGAAGTTGGTAACGCCGAGGTTTTCGGCAATTTCTTTGAGTTCTGAAAGAAGGCTTTCTTTCAACTCTTCAATGTTGTACATAAATAGGTAATTAGCTATTCGATTTTAAAAGACATAGCGGTTGCGAGCGCAACGGTCCGGCGAAAAATCAGGAAAATTATGGTAGTGAATTGGGTAATGAAGAACCAGGATGGCGGTCTCACTGAAAATGTACTGCAATGTTAGGCAGCCTCGTTCTAAATTACAAGCAATACGAGCGTTTTTATATATTATGTTACGTTAATTATGATAAAAAAGTGGCGCTTGCCGTAGCCTATTCAAAATATTCTATTTTTGTAAGCAGATAAACCGCCTTACCATGTTACAAATACCCGTTTTACGCGAGAACACCGCCCACGTCCTTGCCGGTCTGGAGAAGAGAAACTTTAAGAACGCCGCCCAAGAAATACAGTCTATCCTAGACGTAGACCAGAAGCGCCGCACGTTGCAGACAGAACGAGACGAGCTCTTGTCCCGCGCCAACTCTCTGGCCAAGGAGATTGGCGGCCTCATGAAAAACGGACAAAAAGACCAAGCCGAACAACTCAAAGCCGAGACTGCCGACCTGAAGCTGAAAACCAAAGCCCTGGACGAAGAAGTACAGCAACTGGAGAACGACCTACAGCAGGCCCTCTACAAAATCCCGAACGTGCCGCATGAAAGCGTGCCCGCCGGAAAGTCTTCTGAAGACAATGAAGTGGTTCTAGAACATGGCGCTATCCCTAACCTGCCAGAGAATGCTCAGCCACACTGGGAACTAATCAAGCAGTATGACATCATTGACTTTGACCTGGGCAACAAAATCACCGGCGCTGGTTTTCCCGTGTACAAAGGCCAGGGCGCCCGTCTGCAGCGCGCCTTGATTAACTTCTTCTTAGACGAAGCCATCAAAGCCGGCTATGATGAGGTACAACCACCTATCCTGGTAAATGAAGCCTCTGGCATTGCCACCGGCCAGCTCCCCGACAAAGAAGGCCAGATGTACCATGACAAAGCCGACAACCTGTATTTAATTCCTACGGCCGAGGTTCCTATCACCAACCTTTACCGTGACGAGATCATTGCCGAAGGGAAACTGCCTATCAAAAACGTGGGCTACACGCCCTGCTTTAGAAGAGAGGCTGGTTCCTGGGGCGCCGATGTGCGCGGCCTGAACCGTTTGCATCAGTTTGACAAAGTAGAGATTGTACAGATACAAGCCCCAGAAAAGTCATATGAAGCCCTGGAGGAAATGAGCCAGCACATACAAGGCTTGTTGCAGAAACTAGAGCTACCGTATCGCGTGCTACGTCTTTGTGGTGGCGACATGGGCTTCACCTCTGCCCTCACCTATGATATGGAAGTCTACTCTGCCGCGCAAGGCCGCTGGTTAGAAGTAAGTTCTTGCTCTAACTTTGAGACCTACCAGGCCAACCGCTTAAAACTGCGCCAACGCACCGAAGGCGGCAAACCGCAGTTGTTACATACCTTAAACGGAAGCGCCCTGGCCCTACCCCGTATTGTGGCCGCCCTGCTAGAGAACAACCAAACGCCAGAAGGCATCAAATTACCGAAGGTCTTGCATTCCTATCTGGGCTTCGAGATGATTACCAAGTAGCTTTTTCGTTATTGGTTATTCGAGTAGACATAGTAAAAGAGGCAGTTGCGGCAACGTGACTGCCTCTTTCTTTTCGGAGCAGGATTTACAGGATTCTAAATTATTGCCAGGATTAGACAAGTCTATACCTCACCGTAGAGACCAGACACCGCCTTGTCTCCTGCCCGCAGGGCGATGCAGGCATTGCAACTTCTCTACTGGCAATTCGCCAGCCCTTGACCTCGTGAAAAGAGACTGGTCAATTTAAGTCTCTTTGCCCGAGGGAGAAAGCAATGAAATATCCATTGGCAGAGGCTTAAGCTTACGATGGAACAGATAGCTTCTCACGGTGCACATTAATGAGCCCCCGCCCTGTCTGAGCGGTCAGCGAGTTCGGGGACTCTTGATTCTTTTGGTTACTTTTCTCATCAAGGAGAAAAGTAACAAACGTGAGTGGACAGTAAGAAAGAGTGAAGTTTGGCAAGAAGGAATTGGGCAGTAGAGGCAGGAATTATGCCCAACTGATGCAAACACCCCTCTACGCTCCCCTCAAGGGGAGAATCCTCTTCTAGCGATTGTTGTTGGTGATAACACCAACAACGGCGACGGTTATAATCTGTAGATGTAAACACCCCTCTACTGAGCTACACTCGGTACCTCAAACTCGCGTTCGGGCAATCCTTACGGGGAGAATCTGCGCATACCCAAGGAAATGGTGTTAGTAAGCAGATAAGCGTTTTCCGCGTAATTCCCAGAAAACAGCCCAAAAACGGCTAAGCTTGAGGACCGGCCTCTGCCACCGGCAAGGTAAAGTTAAAGGAGATTTCCCGCATACATCTAAAATGGCGCTGCGGACATTTAGCATAGCCAATCTTGGAGCAGGGCCGGCAGTACAGGTTCTTCACCTCCAGCACCTCAAAATCCTGGGTATAGGGATACATGCCAAACTCCGGCACGGTGTTGCCCCAGATGCTGTAAATCTTCTTCTGGAAGGCGGCGGCAATGTGCATCAAACCAGTGTCATGGCTGAAAACGGCCGTGGCCTGACGTACCAAAGAAGCAGACCCATTGAGGTTGAATTTCCCGCAGGCGTCAAAGATGACGGTGTTGTAGGCCGGATCAGCCTCCCGCTTGCCCTTGTAGGGCTCCGTCTGAAAGTACATGTCTATCATGTGCCCCACGGCCATGTCCTCTTTGCCACCCAAAATCACGACAGGGCCATTGATTTTCTCACAAAGTTCAATGAGCCGGTCTACCGGCAGGCGTTTGGTGTAATGCTGGGCGCCAATGGCCAGGGCGAAGTAACCGTTTTGGTGCGTGACAGGAAGCGCGGCAAGATCTACCGCGTCTTTCTCCGGAATGAAGTAGTCCAGTCCCTGCCCGTCGTTCTGCACGCCCAAGGGCGCGGCCGTGGCCAGGTAGCGGTCCACAATGTGGGTCTTAGGCAGGCGATTGACCTTGAACTTGACCAACAGCCACTTCTCATAATTGAGCTTATTGAAGCTTCGGGCAGGTCTGCCCAGGCGGGCTTTCAAGATACGGGTGCGCAGGTTGTGGTGCAGGTCCAGCACCAGGTCATACTTCTCCTTTTTGAGTTGGGCCAACAAGTCCTTCAGAGAATGCTCCAGGCAGAACACCTTATCTACATAAGGATTACTGGCTACAATGTTTCTGAAGGCGGCCTTGGTACAGAAATGCACCTCTGCGCCGGGCACCTGCTGTTTCACACACCTGATGACGGGAGTGGTGAGCACAATGTCCCCAATGGAGGAGAACCGGATGATGAGGATTTTTTTCACGCTGAACCGTTTTACCTGGCGCAAAGGTACGCTTCTTGCCTCTGAACCTAAAACAGTTACCCTAAAGAGTTTGAGTGCCTCGTTTTTGACCTGTTTTCTGGAAAAAGGGCCAAAAACGGCCTGGAGGGAGTAGCATTAAATTCCGAAACTTTTTTACACTAGACATAGTATTCTATATAAAATATTTTCTATATTGCATCCATCTCTCCAATGCGGCAAAGCGAGGAGAAGGCAAAGCACTCAGATTAAAGTAGTTAGGTTTTCAGCCTCTTTCCCTTGGCTTTCTTATAGCAGGGGATGTAAATAGAGAAGAATAAACTTACTCCTCTTTCAAGCTGAGTGTGCGTGAGACGGGAATGAAAATGCCGATACGGGGAGAGGTTAAAAAAAATAGCAATAAAGATAGCGCAAAGCATATACTATTCAAGATTTGTCTATCTTTGCGGCTCCAAAACTCGGGTGATCATCTATAAATTCCCTATTTCATTAAAGAAACATGAGCTTTTCTACTTCTATTTTCAAGCGCCTTGTCCTCACAGTTGCGATCATTGGTTGTGCTTTTGCGGCGCAGGCAGGAAAAAAAGCAACCGTAATGGTATCAGACTCCGCTATGGTGTATGATAAAGTGGAGCAAATGCCGGTGTTCCCAGAAGGTGACAAAGGATTGGCTAAATTCTTGAAAGCCAACTACCAGGCACCAGAAGGATTTGCAGCCAGAGGAAGCGGAGGTACTATCATTGTTCAGTTCGTATTAAACGAGCAAGGTAAGATTCGTACCAAGGACATCAAGATCATCAAGGCTTTGGGTTACGGTTCTGAGGAGCCTTTGGTGCAAGCTCTTAACAGCCTGCCCGCCTACACGCCTGCCCTAATCAACAACCGCGCAGTTCCATACAGAATCACCTATACCATTGCCATTGACTCTTCCGGAAGAATTTCTTCTGTGAACTAATCAACCAAGTTTTTAAAAAGGTCTACTGCTCCAGCAGAGCCTTCGCCATACAAAGAGAACGCCAGATGGATATACCGTCTTGCGTTCTCTTTTTTTATGCCTGGCTGGCACTTATCAAATGGATTTAGAAGGCAGGATGAAGCTTACCAAAATTGAAAGCAAGAGCATGCCACGTACTGGGAAAGTGTAACCACCAGGCTTTTCTCTTCCAATAGATAAACCTAGTATAACTTGCGTAAGCCAGCTCACAGAGAGTTTTCTATTTCAATAGCTAGCAACTGCAATACACAAAAGCTTCACAGAACAAGGGTGTTGCGTCTTGGGCAGAATAGCAGGGAAAACTGCTTAAAGCAGGTATAGAAATTGGTTTAGCTATAGGCTATCAAACCTAAGGCGGTCAAGCGTAAGGGCAGAAAAAAGAAGGCCAACCAATAATAGTAGGATGAACAACCAACCAAGTATTGCTTGTTTTTTAGATTCCTAGAAATGAATGTTGTGTCTTCTTCCTCCTTTTAAATAAATGAGATAGAACAACAGGAAAATAGCGCCGCTCATCCCTAGGAGCACAAGGAGATCGAACTCACCTAGCTCTATTATCTTAGTCCCAACAAATAATTCAACCAAAAAGGTTAAGCTGAAAATAGTGGAAAGCGAAAGCAGCGTAAGGGCATAAAGAGGATAAAAATTGGGGATAGACTGGTCACTATAAAAGCGGTAGAACTTGAAGAATATATAATCAAATAGCTTCATGCTTGTAATGTTTCATAGTCTTGGACTAAATAAATCAAAAGCCTTTGCTTATAGTTGACAAAGAGAAAGATGGCTTAAGATTGTATCACAAATCTGTTTGCAGGTATTACCAGTGCTTCAATTTGGCTGGAAAGGATGGAAAATCTTCAAATTCACCCGGAAACAGGTCTTTTACCAGAGTCTCATAGCGTATTGGCCCCACATTATCAAAGAAGGAAAGATGCTTATGCGCTGTTACAATCTTCCTCCTACTTCACCATTTTAAATCCCCTTCGCCTTTTTGCGGTCTGCAAAATACGCGGCTACTTCCTCCCTGCTTTTGGCATTGAAGGTCATCTCTGGAGTTAAGCCGCCTTTGCGGCCTACCAGTACGCCGTAGCGCATGTCTTCATAGCCGCGCATGCTGTGGGCGTCTGGGTTTACGCTGAGCAGGACGTTCTGGCTAAGGGCGTATTCTACCCAGCGCCAGTCAATATCCAGGCGGCGGGGATTGGCGTTTATCTCAATGATGACGCCGTGGGCAGCGCAGGCATCAATCACGGCTTTGTGGTCAATGGGATAGCCTTCGCGGCGCAGGAGCAACCGGCCTGTGGGGTGGCCCAGCATGGTGGTGTACGGGTTTTGGATGGCCGTGAGCAGACGGTCGGTGGCTTTGACTACGTCCATTTTAAGATTGCTGTGAATGGAGGCCACAATGAAGTCAAAGCTGGCCAGCACGTCGGGTTCATAGTCCAGCGAGCCATCGGCTAGAATATCAGACTCAATGCCTTTGAAAATCCTGAACGGGCCCAGCTCCTGGTTTAGGCGGTCAATCTCCTTCTGCTGCGCCTGCACCCTGAACTCCTGCAGACCGTTGGCATAAAACGCCGATTTGGAATGGTCACACATGCCCAGGTACTCATAGCCCAGCTGCTTGCAGTGCACGGCCATCTGCTCTAAGGTATGGGCGCCGTCTGAGTAGGTGCTGTGGTTGTGCAGAATGCCTTTCAGGTCACGGTCTTGCAAGAGCGTGGGCAGTTTATTTTCCTGGGCCAGTTCCAGCACGCGAAGGCTTTCACGCAACTCGGGGGTTACGTAGGCCAGGTGCAGGCGCTGGAAGATTTCCTCCTCAGAAGCGGCAGGCTCGCCGTAGGCTTCACTCATGAGCGTATCTCCGGCGGGGTTGACCGGGTGGGTGAGCCACGCGGCATTGGTAGAATATAAAAGTACTTGGTTAGCAAAGCGCTTTTCAGGCACCAGTCGTATTTCCAGCTTCAGGCCAGATTCCTCTAACTGCCCTCGCCAGACAAACGGCCCCGAGATAGCCTCTACCGGCGTGACACCTGGTAATTCATTTAAGAAGGCTGGCCAGGTGCTGTCATTTTCTAAACTGAGGAGGTAGTGGAGCGTGTCTATGGTCTCCAGGTGGCGGCGCATGTCGCCTACCAGCTCGGCGGCAACCGTTTCTGGCCTGTTTTTCAGGAATTGGAGCAAATCCAGCGCCAGTGGCTCGGCCTCGGCCCAGAGCAGTTTGCCTTTGCTGGCGTCTGAGTATTGCAGTGCTTGCAAGATGGTTTCCTGCGTCTTCGCCCCGAAGCCCTTTAACTTAGACAACTCGTTCTTCTCACAGGCCTCGCGCAGGGCATCAGAGGTTTCCACGCCCAGATCTTTCCAGATGGTGCGTATTTTCTTCGGCCCGATGCCCTTGATGTTGAGCATCTTGACCACCCCCTCGGGCGTGGTTTCCAGCAGCCGGTTCAGGTCTGCGTGACTGCCCGTCTGGATGGCCTCCATGATCTTGGCGGCCATGCCCTTGCCAATGCCGTCCAGCTTTTCCAGCTGCGCCTGGCTCATCTGGTGAATAGGAGACTCCAGCCGTTCCAGCACCTGAATGGCGTTGGTGTAAGATCGTATCTTGAACGGGTTCTCATCATGCAGCTCCATCAAGGAAGCCGTGAGGCGGAAAAGGCGAATGAGGTCTTTGTTCTCCACAGGGTTTTGGGTTGGTAAGGGATGCGGTAAAGTTACCTTTTATTCGGTATTGGTGATTCGTTGTTCATTATTCGTTTTTGGGTTGCTTTCTGGAAAATAGGCAAAAAACCAGAAAAGTCACTAGCCGGAGATTGGCATACAACAAGGTCAGAGATGAGTTTTGAGTCGCGAGCTCCGAGCTTGAATGCCAAGTCTGGGAATGCGTTTTTTGGCCATTTTCTGGGAAACACGCCAAAAACGATGGGTGGCACAAGCGTTGGAAGGATCTTTCAGGGGCTACCAGGTCTTTTGAGTTGCAATCAACGTTGGTCCACTTCTAAAGTACCAGGTGTCCTTGTTGCCCTCTGATCCTTGTTCATGGCTTGCTCATCATTATTCATTAATTCCTATCTTGTGCCTATTATTGAAGAAGCGGTTTGCGCGCAACCTATCTCCCCTATGAAAAACCTTTCTTTGCTTTGTCTGTTAGCGGTACTGGTAATGGCGGCCAAGTGCGGCACAAGCGTCCAGCTGCCCAAAGAAGTGTACGGCAAAACCTGGCTGTATTCATATGAGGAAGACTCGGCCGATGTGCGCACCTATCGTCCCAACACGTATGATTTCCCGGCGTCCAGGGGGCGCACAGGTTTCCTGGTCAAGGAAGACGGCACGTTCATGAACTATGCCATTGCGCCCACAGACGGTTTAGAAGAACAGCCTGGCAAATGGACGGCCCAAGGCAAGAACATCATTCTGGTGGAACTGGAGGGATCTAACCGGCCGCCGCAGACCTTGGAGATAGTTTCGGCCACGCCAACTGTAATCAAGATCAAACGAAAATCCGCTGAAGAGCAATAATTCACCTTCCCTTTTACCTTTTCTGGCGTCTGTTCAGGCGCTTGTTGTATCCTTTTATGAAATACTGGTTAGTAAAGTCTGAACCTGAGAAATACGCCTGGTCAGACCTGGAACGCGACGGTCAAACCACCTGGGACGGCGTGCGTAATTTTCAGGCGCGCAACAACTTACGGCAGATGCAAGTAGGAGACTTAGTAATGTATTACCACAGCGTCTCTGAGAAGTCTATAGTGGGCGTGGCCAAGGTGGCCAAAGAAGCCTACCAAGACCCTACCACCCCAGAAGCGCAGTGGGTGGCCGTGACCCTTGCCCCCGAAAAGGCCCTGGCCAAACGTGTTACCCTGGAGCAGATTAAAAAGGACGAGCGCCTGCATAACATTGGCTTGCTGCGCCAGTCAAGGCTTTCTGTCATGCCTTTGAGTCCCGAAGAATTTGACATGCTCCTGGCCTTGGGAAATTAACTTCCGGGCCAGTGGCCTGCTTCATGCTTTTTTCAAGTGTTTTTTGTAAATTAAACAGAAAAACGGCACGCCTATGTCTTTGCCTACCTTCCTGAAGCAGTTAGCTTGTCTTGTAGTGATTGGGTTGGGCGCAGACATAGGTGCCTGGGCGCAGCAGAAACCCAAAGACCCAGAAAAACCCAAGGCCCCGGAACAAACCCTTCGGGCCGAGTTTGAAAGCGATTCTTTTGAGGAGGAACACATTGTCCACCCCCTCCCCGACAGCACCATTCTGGTAGTGACCCTGGACAAGCATTCCTGGTTTTCTAAGAGTCATATCAAGTTCACGCGTTTCAGCAAGACCCTCACGCCGCTTTGGACCAAGGAAGAAGAGTACCAGGACGGAACCGATTTCCATAAAATCACCTCAGACGGCACCAACACGTTTCTGCTCTTCACCACCCGTGAGCGCAAGAAGCTGTTGCTCTACCAACTCAACAATACCACGGGTGCCATTACCAACACCACCCACGTATTGCCCACTGCGTTCATCTATGTAAATGAGATAGCGGCCAGCCAGGGCAAGGTGTTTTTGAGTGCCGTGGAGAACTACAACATCAACATTCTGCTCATTGACCCGGCGGTAGAAGAATGTCGCCTGCTGCCCGCCGTGTTTGGGCAGGAAGATGACTTAGGCGAGTTCAGGGTGGACACGCTTACCCACGCCGCAGAGTTTCTGGTCTCTGAAACCAACAACTACCGCTCCCGGGTGCAGGTGAAGCGCATGAATCCCAAAGGCGAGGTCTTGGGCACTTACTTTCTGCCGCCGCGCATAGACTTCAGCACAGACACCAACATCCAGGACGGCCGCCTCGCCCCCGGCGACACCCTCTCCAAACTGGTGCTGGGCACCTTCGGGTACCGTGAGACCACCTTTGCCCGCGGCGTGTACAGCAGTGATCTGGCCGGCAACCTCAAGTTCTATGACTTCAGCAAGTTTGACCGCTTCTTTGACCACCTTTCCCTGCGCCAACAGCGCCGCATGAAGGCCAAGTTTGCGCGCCGCGAAAAGCAGGGCAAGCCCTTGGTGCTACGCTACCGGCTTCTGTTACACCCAGTACTGCCCCATCCGCAGGGCTACGCGCTAGTGGGTGAGGTCTATTACCCGCAGTACCGCCAGAACTCTTATTACAATAACTTTGACCCGCGCTACAACACCAGTAACACCTATCCACGCCGCAACTATGACGGCTTTAGGTTCACGCACGCCATTGTCTGCGTCTTTGACAAGCAGGGCAACTTACTCTGGGACAACAACTACAAACTAGAAGGCAAAACCTACGCAGACTTGGCCCCTACCGTAGAAGCCGGCGTGGCCCCAGACGGGCAGGTGGCCCTGCTCTACCCAGACGAAGACGAGCTCAAGTTCAAGCGCCTGGTGCAAGGCGTATCCATGACCAATAACGAAGAGTTTGAGGTGCGCATACAAGAGACAGATGAGAAGCGCCTGGACAGCAACTCAGAAGGTGTGGTGCATTGGTACGGGGGCAATTTTATAGCGTTCGGGTTTCAGCGCATACGGCCCAAGGAAGGAAAAGCCCGCACCGTCTTCTATTTGCAGAACCTGGCCTTTTAAGTATATTACTTATTCTAAATTCCATCATTAGCCTTCTTTACACTGTTTACCTATAAGCTGTTGCCCCAGGCAACAGGTCATTTTATACTATATTTTACTTTATATCCCGTTCACCCTTTATGCCCACAGGCTTTTTACCTTCCCTCAGAAGTCTACTCTTCTTGCTGTGTTGTATAGTCATTACTTTCTCTACCCTAGCCAATGGGCCGGAGAAGGGTAAAAGACTTTCTGCCAGGCAGTCGTTTAGAATAGAACTACCCAGAAATTCATTTGACTACCGCCATGCGGTGCTTCCTTTGCAAGACAGTGCCTTCTTGCTGATTACCAGTAAGCGGGATGTGGCCATTGGCAAAAATGAAATCCTCTTCACCAAGTACAACCATCAGCTTACGTCTGTCTGGGAAACCAAGGCGCCTCAGCCCAACGGCACCAGGCTGTTGTTCAAAGCCGAAGAAAAAGACAGAGCTTATTTGCTTTACAGCACCTCTAACTCAGACACCAAGCTTTACCTATACAAAATTGACACTCAGACTGGAAGCTTCCTCTTAACCGAGCATTTTCTGCACTCACCGTATGTTAGCGTAAGAGACATGCAGGTGCTAGATGGACAGGTCTTTTTAAGCGCCTTGGACGAGGGAGATTTATCCATATTGCTCCTAAACCCAAAGGAGCCCGAGGTAAAGATTCTACCAGCCGTGGTGGGAAAGGCTAAAAACCTAGGCGAATTTAGAGTAGACACGCTCAACAAAAGCTTAGAACTGTCTGTAACAGAAACTCAAGGCATTACTACCAGATTGCAGACCAGGTTCATTTCTACTAAAGGCGAAATTGCAGGCGGCTACTATATCAACCCGAAAGGAATGCCCATACCAGGGCAGGTACTTCGGCCCGCCAGAATCTCCCCCGGGCTTGCTTCCCAAAAATTGTTCTTGGGTGTGTATGGCCACAAGACAGATGAATTTGTGCAAGGCTTGTATAGCATCAACCTGCAAGGCGTGATGAGGTACTTTGACTTGGGTAAGCTGAGTCACTTCTATGAATACCGGTCCTCCCCGGCGGCGGCGTTGCGCATGAAAGCCAGAGCCCTCAAGCAAGAAGCAAAAGGCAATGCTCCCATTAAACAATACCGTATGCTTCTGCACGCCGTGCAACCTCACCCACAAGGGTATGCACTCATAGGCGAGCTGTATGAACCTTCTGTGAAGGTAGATTCGCATACAGAAGCCAGCGGATTTTTACTTCAAGGAACTACTACCACCAGAAAGACCACCATTACCTTTCAGCACCAACATGCCTTTGTCTGCGTCTTTGATTTTGAGGGTAATCTGCTTTGGGATAACTCTTTCAAACTCTATGACTACAAAAGACTCTCCATGGGCCCCGGAGTAAGCACCGTCATCACCCCAGAAGGCCACATGATCATGGCCTACCTTAGAAAAGGAGAGATTTTCTACAAACACCTGCAACCCAATAGCACTACCATAGAAAGCGTACCGGTACAGCTGCCAGCCGCTACAGACAAACGGGTGACAAGCTCACAGGAAGACTTGCAACACTGGTACGGCAACAAGTTTCTGGCCTACGGCTTTCAGAGAATCAGATCTGAGAAGGACGGAGGACGCACGGTCTTCTACCTACAACAGGTGACCTTTGAGTAAGCGCAACCTCTACCCTTGCCTGCAGGAGCAACCAGATATAAAGCCAACATTTTCCTGACAGAAATACTTGCATAAGATAGGTGCTACCTACGGGAAGTGTTTATCTTTGCCCAAAACCCGGACTATGCACAAACGTCTCATTGTTCCGCACGCTCTGTTTCAGATCATGATCCGGCGCCTGGCGCACCAACTGATCGAGACGCACCGTGATTTCTCCAACTCCGTGATTCTGGGCCTGCAGCCCCGCGGCATCTTTGTGGCAGACCGCCTGCAAGCCACCCTTCAGGAAATTCTGGGCGTGACGGTGCAAACCGGCTACCTGGACATCACCTTCCACCGCGACGACTTCAGACGCCGCTCCACCCCGCTCGCCCCCAACGCCACCAAGGTAGAATTCTCCCTGGAAGGCAGACGCGTGATTCTGGTGGATGACGTGCTCTACACGGGCCGCTCGGTACGCGCTGCGCTGGATGCCATGATATCCTATGGAAGACCCGCCCAGGTAGAATTATTGGTGTTGATAGACCGCCAATACACCAGAGACCTGCCGGTAGAAGCCACGTACGTGGGCCAGAAGGTCAATTCCCTGCACTCGCAGCGCGTGGAAGTGGCCTGGCAGGGAACAGACTCAGAACAGGATGCCATCTGGCTTCTTACCAAAACCCCAGACCAAGAACCTCATGCAACAGCTTAGCGTCCGGCACCTGTTGGGCATCAAAGACATCACTGAGCAGGATATCCAGCTCATCTTTGAAACCGCAGACCAGTTCAAGGAAGTCTTAAATAGGCCCATCAAGAAAGTACCCTCGCTGCGCGATGTGACCATTGCCAACGTTTTCTTTGAGAACTCCACCCGCACCCGGCTTTCGTTTGAGCTGGCAGAAAAGCGCCTCTCGGCAGACGTGATCAATTTTGCGGCCTCTAGCAGTTCTGTCAAGAAAGGCGAAACCCTGCTAGACACCGTCAACAACATTCTGGCCATGAAGGTAGACATGATTGTGATGCGCCACAGCAGCCCCGGTGCCCCACATTTCTTGTCCCGCAAGATCAACGCCAACATAGTCAACGCCGGCGACGGCACCCATGAGCACCCCACCCAGGCCTTGCTGGACGCTTTTTCCATCAGGGAGAAACTGGGCCAGGTGACCGGCAAAAAAGTAGCCATCATTGGGGACATCATGCATTCGCGCGTGGCGCTGTCCAACATCTTTGCTTTGCAGAAACTAGGTGCCGAGGTAGCCGTCTGCGGGCCTCCCACCCTCTTGCCCAAGCACATTGGCGAATTGGGCGTAAAGATCTTCTGGAACGTGAAGGAAGCCCTGCAATGGTGTGACGTGGCCAACGTACTACGCATTCAATTGGAGCGCCAGACCGGCAAGCTGTTCCCGTCTCTGCGCGAATACGCCATGTATTTTGGCATTAACCGGCGCATGCTGGACGAGCTCAACAAAGAGATTGTCTTGATGCACCCGGGGCCCATCAACCGCGGCGTGGAACTTACCTCAGACGCGGCAGACTCTCCGCACTCCATCATCCTGGACCAGGTGGAAAACGGTGTAGCCATTAGAATGGCGGTGCTGTACCTACTGGCCAGCCGCGGATAACTTACTCATTTATACAAATGCCGTTTTTGGCCTGTTTCCCGCAAAACAGGCCAAAAACGGCATTTCTTTTCCGGTAGATTTTACTGCCTAAATATTTGGGAATACCGGAACCAACACCCCTGCCAGAAACGTCTGCTTGAAAACAATCGCTGTCTGGACCCAGACAAGGAAAAACGTTTCTGTATGATTCAAGAACTGGTCAACCCATTCGGGAAGGTGTACCTTACTATAAAAAAGGATGCTGAAAATAAGCTGATCTACGTGAATTGGGTGGGTTACCTGACGGAGGAAAACGTGAAAACGGGCGCTTTGGCCTATACCAAAACTCTGGCGGAGGCGGGCTTCCATTGCGTCTTGAATGACACTCGCTCCATTGTAGGCTCCTGGAACCATTCCATGGACTGGGTGGTCAAGGAGTGGGCTCCGTCTGCCGCCAAGGCCGGCCTGAAAAGAATTGCCATGCTATCCAGCCCCCAAAGCTTCGGGGAGACTTCAGCAGATACCTTCATCAAAGAACAAATGGCGTTTGAGGCTAAATGCTTTGATGATATGGAGGCCGCCAAGCGCTGGCTGCAGGAACAATACACCACCAACTAAGCTATCCTTCACCACTAAAAACGCTGAAGCCCCGTCAGATCTCTCTGGTCGGGGCTTCAGCGTTTTTGGGCTATTTTCTGGAAAACAGGCCAAAAACGGGGGTATTATCCGGTATAAGGAAGTGGCAAGGTGAGCGGCTCGTTCATCTCAAAGTCATAGAGGGTCTGCAGCCTGAGGTTGTAGTAAGCGTTCCAGAAATTGCGCAGGGAGCCCACGTAGCCGCGCCGCGCCGAGTCCCGCTCTGAGGTGGCCTGGTTCAGTTCCAGCAGTCCTATCTTCTCATTCAGGTAGCGTTCTTTGGCTCCCTGGAAACGGCGTTCTGCCAGCTCATTTGCCCGGTGCGCCACCTTCATTTGATCGCGCAGCATCTTAAACCGTTTAATCTGCAGGTACACGTCCTGGTCAAAGTTCACTTTCTGCTGCTCAAGGTTGGCCTTTACCAGCTTCTGGTTGGCGCGCGCGGTACCCAGCTTGGACTTGGTTCTGCCCCAGTCCATGATGGGCACGCTAAAGCCAATGCGCACGCGCTGCTGCTCAGAAGGATCACGGTAGGCTTCCAAGACTTCTTTGGATTGCTGGGTGAGGCCGTACTGCAAGAACAAGTTGGCGTTCACACCGGCCTCTCCTTCGGCGCGGGCGCGGTTGCGGGCGGCCTCTAATTCTTCGCGTTGCAAGGAAATCATGCGGGCGCGGTTCTGGTGGGCCTGCGTGAGGGCAAACTCCTCGTCTACCTCAAACTGCGGAATCACATCTGGAGTGGTGAGCCGAATGGGGCTGTCATCAGTTAGGCCCAGAAACACCTTCAGCCTTAGTCCGCTGATCTCCATGTCCAGTTTGGCCTGTTCCAGGCTTTGCTGCGAGGTCAAGAGGCTCAGCTCCAGCTGCATCAGTTCATTCTCGCCAATGCGGTTCTCCTGGAAACGCACCTGCGCCAGCTTAAACAGCGTGTCATTGTTGGCTACGTTCTTTTGGGCAATGTCAAAGCTGAGTTGGTTTTGCAGCAGGGAGAAATACAAGTCTGTGGCCCTCACAGAGATGTCTTCCATGTCCTCCCAGAAGTCGCGCTTGGCCTCCTCAAACCTCAAAGGCTCAATCTTACGATCCCACTTGAGGCCGTTGTAAGAGAAAAGCGGCTGACTGAACGTGATGTTGGCGGGGTTGGACGCGTACGACTTTCCACCTTCTGCCGCCATAAAGTCATCAATGCGCTGCAGATAGGAATTGACAGAAATGACGCCGCCCGTGAAACCAATGTTCTGGCTCAGGGCCAGCTGCGCCGAGGACGTGGAAATATCCCGTTGCCTGAACTGCAGACTGCCGTCTGGCTGCAAAACCGGGTCAATGCTTTTGGTATAGTCTGGCAGCGTGGCGTGCAACATGAGCTGCGGCAGGTAGTTGCTCTTGAACGTCTGGAACTGCCAGGTGCGGTTTTCTAGGGTGGTGAGCGCCTGCTGGTAACTGGGCGACTGCTCTTTGGCCATGCGCACCACGTCGGTGAGGCTGTACCGCTTCGTGTTGGGGTCTTCCTCTTCCTGGGGCAAGGTTTTCTTGTTCTTCTGGGCACTCGCCCCCGAAGCCCACAACAGCAGGGTGATGGTACAAAGCCAGGGAATAACGCTTCCGCTGATCGCTACTTTTTTCACAATTGGGTACTGGTAATCTGGTAAGCTATTCGTTTAAAACTCTGATAAGCAAGGACATCTGTTTTTGAGCTGTTTTACTGGAAACAGCCCAAAAACGGAAGAATCAACCTTGCTTGTTAGGACTTCATCTCCCGCTCAATGTCTTCTAGTTCCAGCGGGATGTTGGCCATCAAGTCTTCTGGTCCGCCGGCGGTAATCAAGAAATCGTTCTCCAGGCGTATGCCCAGGCCTTCTTCTCTAATGTAAATGCCTGGCTCGCAGGTAAAGACCATGCCCGCCTCAAACGGACGGTATTTGTCGCCTACGTCATGCACGTCTAAGCCCAAAAAGTGCGAGGTGCCGTGCGGGAAGTATTTCTTGTAGAGCGGCGCGTCTGGGTTCTGGTTGTGCACATCATTCTCGTTGAGCAGGTCCAGCTTGATGAGTTCGTTCTCCATCACCTTGCCCACAAATTTATGATACTGGTCTAGCGTGTTGCCCGGTACCAACATCTGCTTAGCGGTATTCATGACGTGCAAGACGGCATTATAGACATTGGCCTGGCGCTTGGTAAACGTGCCATTCACGGGGATGGAGCGGGTCAAATCTGCGGCGTAATTCGCATACTCCGCCCCGAAGTCCATCAACAGCACATCGCCGTCTTTGCACTCTCTAAAATTGTCTACGTAGTGCAGAATGCAGGCATTGGCCCCCGAGGCGATGATAGAGCCATAGGCTGGTCCGCGGGAACGGTTGCGCAGGAACTCATGGGCAATTTCGGCTTCAATCTCATACTCCATCACGCCGGGCTTCACAAACTTAAGCAAGCGCCGGAAGGCCTTCTCGGTGATGTTGCAGGCCATGCGCATCATCTCAATCTCACGGGGTTGTTTGATGGAGCGCAGGTAATGCAGGTGCGGCGTGCTGCGGCAGTAGTTGTGTAGCGGGAAACGCTCTTTTATCTTTTTGATGAAGCGGGCATCACGGGTTTCTACCTCAATGACGGCGCGCAGGTGTTCGTTGGAGTTCAGGTAGACGTTTTCGGCGTAGGCCATCAGGGAGTTGAGGATGGAGTCAAACTCATGCGTCCAGTAGATGGTTTCAATGCCGGAGACTTCGCGGGCCTGCTCTTTGGTGAGCTTATAGCCTTCCCAGGTCAGGATGTGGTCATTGGTTTCTCTGATGAAAAGAATCTCTTGCAGGCGCGGCTCGCGGGCGTCTGGGAACAGGATGACCACGCTTTCTTCCTGGTCAATGCCAGAGAGCCACAGCAGGTCATTGTTCTGCCTAAAGGGCATGGTGCCGTCTGCGTTGGTGGGCATGACGTCATTGGAATGGAAAACCGCCAGGGACTGGGGCTTCATGTACTCGGTAAACTTTTTACGGTTGTGAATGAAGAGGTCTTTCCCGAGGGCTTCGTATTTCATGGCGTTTGTCTGGTTGGGTTTGGCATCCTGACGACCGAATCTGTTTTTAGGCTCTTTTCTAGAAAACAACGTAAAAACGGCCCGGCCTTACAGGCTTAAATGTAGGATTTTAAACGGTAATTTGCAGGCTTACGGGCCTGTATAAATATAGTAACGGTGGGCAATTGCATTAAAGTATTTTTTTTATGGCTCTTTGCCATTTGCAGCCTGCTCTCCTTGAACGCGGTGGGCCAAAACCGGTATTGGGTAGTCTTCCAGGACAAGCCGATGACAGACCAGAGCGCCGCAACCTGGATAAGTGCCGCCGCCCAACAACAGCGCCAGCAGCAAGGCCTGCCTGCCCGCCAGTTGTCTGACGCCCCCGTACATCAAGCATATTTAGACAGCCTCCGGAGGTCTGGCGCCCAAATTACCGCTGTCTCTAAATGGCTGAACGCGGCCGCCGTTGAGGCCACCTCTTGCCAGGCAGAACTGCTCCGCCAGAAATGCTTTGTGCAACAGGTCACTCCTATTACCGGTTACTTTCAGGCTGCTTCTAGGTCAAAGAAGAAAGACGAAGTTTTGCCAGTGCTGGACCAAATCAATGCCCAAAAATTTAGAGAGAAGGGCCTCACTGGCAAAGGCGTGAAAGTGGGCGTGATAGACGTGGGTTTTTACGAAGCGCCCCAACAAGCCAGCCTGAAGAGACTGTTCAACCAAGACCATGTGCGCGGCTACCGCGATTTTGTAAACCCCGCCGCCGGCAAGCCTTACACCTACAAAGAATCCTTTCTGGACAACCACGGCACCCAGGTGCTGGAATGCCTGGCCGGCTATAATCCAAAACACAACCTGCAAGTGGGCCTGGCCACCGAGGCCGACTATTACCTGGCCCGCACCGACCACGGCAGCCGCGAAAACCGCATGGAGGAAGAGCATTTTGTGCGCGCCCTAGAATGGCTGGACAGCCTGGGCGTGCGCCTGGTGAATTCGTCTTTGGGCTACGGCACCGGCTTTGACAAGGCAGAAGAGAATTACAAGCCCGAGCAGATGGACGGCAGCAGTTTCATTGCCCGCGCCGCGCAGATGGCCGTGCAAGAGAAAGGCATGTGTCTGGTGATTTCGGCGGGCAACGACGGTAGCAAGAAGAACTGGCAGTTCTTGAACACCCCGGCAGATGCGGCAGGGGTCTTGACCGTGGGCGCGACGGATTACAGCTCCTGGATCAAACAAGGCTATAGCGGCATCGGGCCGGGTTTTCTGCCCTTTGTGAAACCAGACCTGGCCTGCTTCTCAGCCTTCGGGACGTCTTTTACTGCGCCTGTGGTCACGGGTTTGGCGGCTTGTCTTTTGCAGGTGAACCCCCATCTGTCTGCCCAACAGCTCACTCAAATCTTAAAACGAAGCGGGCATCTTTATCCCCACGGCAACAACTACATTGGATACGGCGTGCCCAACGCTGAAAAAGCCCTGCAATTAGCCAGAGACTCTACGATAGTTTTTCCAGCTCCTACCATTATGAAAGCCTCTGGCAACCAGTTCTCCTTTAAGCGGCCTAAAGATTGGAAGGTGGTTGGCCAAGGCGGCATTGTACTGTTTAGAAAGAAATCTGCCACGCAGGTCATCACCCAGCAACGATTGTCTGTCCGCACCACTATACTGCTACTCAAACGCATGACTGGTGAGACGCATACCACCATTCAGTTTGGGGAGAATGTGTTGGAAGTGGTGTGGGAATAAAAATATCCGTTTTTGGCGTGTTTTCTGGAAAACAGGCCAAAAACGGATATGGGCTTGTTTCTACTAAGTATATCACATCAATTGCAATCTTCTATTTGCCCTAAGAAAATTGCTATGCGTTAAGTTTTTCCTCAATTTTGCAGGTAGCATGAAGATAGGATTTGACGCCAAGCGTGCCTTTACCAATACCTCGGGTTTGGGCAATTACAGCCGGTTTGTAGTTTCTGGCATGATGGCCTTCTACCCGAAGGATGAGTATGCCTTGTTCACGCCCAAGCAGAAGGACCTGTTCAAGGGCTTCTTCCCGAAGGTGGCTAAAACCCAGATCATCCAACCCGACGGCCTTGGGAAACGCGTCTCTTCTTTGTGGCGGACCTTCGGGTTGCGGTCGGCGCTGGTCAAGCACGGCGTGCAGGTGTACCACGGGCTCAGCAATGAACTGCCTTACGGTCTGGACACCAACCACACCAAACTGGTGGTCACCATCCATGACTTGATTTTCCTGCGATTCCCGGAGCTGTACCCCACCGTTGACCGCTACATTTACAAGAAGAAGTTCAAGGCGGCCTGTGACGCGGCGCACCAGATAGTGGCCATTAGTGTGCAGACGGCCCAGGACCTGCAGGAATTCTTCGGGGTGCCGCAGGAGAAGATACAGGTCATCTACCAGGACTGCGACCCCGTTTTTCACCTGATTTCTGGAAAAGAGGCCAAAAACGCCGTCCAGCAGAAATACCAACTGCCTAGTCAGTTTATTCTGTGCGTGGGTACTTTGGAGCGCCGTAAAAACCAGTTGCACCTGCTTAAGGCCTGGCACGCCGCCGGCGCCCAGATTCCGTTGGCGTTTATTGGCCGCAAGACGGAGTATTACCAGGAGATGGAGGCGTTCATCAGCAAACACAAACTGCAGGATAAGGTGCTGTTTTTGCCCTACATTCCGTTCCAGGAACTGCCCATCATTTACCAACTGGCCACGCTGTTTGTATATCCTTCTGTGTTTGAGGGCTTCGGGATTCCTATTGTGGAAGCCTTGAACAGCGGCGTACCTGTGATTACCTCTACCGGCTCCTGTTTTTCAGAAGCAGGTGGTGCCTCTTCTAAGTATGTGTCCCCTACAGATGTAGAAGCACTTTCACAGGCTATTCAAGAGGTGTTGGGCAATACAGACCTACAGAAAGAAATGGTGCAGCACGGCTTGGAGCATGCGCAGACGTTCAGGCCTGAGGTGACCATTCCGCAACTGCACGGCGTGTATGAGCAGGTGCTTGGTTGTTAATTGCTGATTATTGATTACTGTTTTACAAGGAAAAGTTATTCAATACTTGTCCTTAGTACTTTGGCCATGGCTCAGTGGTATCAATTAATTTACTTTCTTTCCAATCCTGCGATTTCCTTAAAATAAATATAAAATCGTACACCTCTTGTAATTCATCGGGACCACTTGGCCCATAGTCGATTATTGCCTTTACCTGACCATCCTTTAGTTTAACATTTAAATGATACGTTGGGTGGTCTGTGGACTCTATCTCATATTCATTATTTAAAGAAAGGATATCAGCCTTATTTACAAGAATAAACAAACTGTCCAATTGAGGTTTTTTTACTACCGTCTCATACTGTCCTTTTACATCATTATACAGTATGGCATTATAGGTTGCGGTTCCATCCCTTTTGATGTCCATTGTAAAAACAGGGCATGACCCGAAACAAATACTTGCCCCAAACTTAATCTGCTCCGGTTCTACAGAAGATTTACAACCAGAAAGCGGGAGGAACAGCAGTAAGAAGCAGAAAGTGTTTTTCATAGTATAATAAAGACGCTTAAATCCTTCATTTTCCATAACCTGTTCGTCAATTAGCCAAGCTACTTCTTCAACCCCATATGCAATAAAGGAAACGGCTTGCCCATGCCATCTAGTTCTGAGCGACTTTCAACTACAAACCCGTTGTGCAGGTAAAAGCCCACGGCTTTGTCGTTTTGCTCGTTCACGTCTACTTCGGTGGCGTTCAATTCTGAAATGGCGTAGCGGAGCAGTTGTTTGCCAATGCCTTTTCCCCTGGCATCTGGGTGCAGAAACAACATTTCTACCTTCCCGTCGGCTATACCCACGAAGCCTAAGATTTTGCTATTCTCCCGCACACAGCGTACTTCCAACTGCGCTAGAAACTCGTTTAGGATAAGCGGCTTGAAGAACTGGATGTCCTTTTCTTCCAGAAAATGATGGGTGGCGCGCACAGAGGCTTCCCAGACGGCAGTAAGTTCTTGATAGTCAGAAGGTGAGATAGTGTCTATTGGGGGTACGTTGGGGTTCAGGAGATGCATGGGTCATTAACAGGTATTTTTCCTAATGTACATGTATCTGCCAAAACCACATATGAAGTTCTAATCAAAGCACCAGAGAAATCAGGCACTCAGCCAGGCCAGGGCGTCAGATTTAGAAGGGAAGAGCCGGGATTCTAAGGGGAGGCTGAAAGTGGTTTGCAAGTAGGCGAAGATCTGCAGGAGGTTGTTGTCCCAGTGGAAGTCGGGGGATTCAAGCAGGGCGATGCGTTTTAGGGCGGTATGCGGCGCTATCTTTATCCCAAAGTTCATGACCGATTCAGACACTGTTCCTCCTTTCGGCTGGCCAGAGTCCAAAATCACATCTTCTATGTTCTTCTCCCTGATGGTTATGAAAAGCAAGACAAAAGACCTGAAAAACTCAGGCGAATTAACGCTTTCTAAATTGGGCCAACTAGCAATAAGTCTATTCCCTTCTATCTCCATCAGCATGACACCCGCCAATGCTCCCATAGCTACCAACTGCCTAAAAGGCCATTTTATATTCAGTCACAAAATTAATGTATGTACCTAAGTACAGCAAAAATTTCTTTGGGCAGTCCATAAATTTAGCTGAGGCAGAGGTGAGACTTTTTCACCTAAACACCAAAAGATGTAACTAAAGCTAGACCTTTGACAAGATGATGTCTTTAAAAACGGGGGCTTGGAAATTTTCAACTTTTTAGATGACACTCAGGTTACCTTCGGTTTCCAGGAGTACAGCGCCCACTTCTTGCAAAGTGCCAATCCCTTGGCTGCGCAAAACTCGCCATAATCTAGGCCTTCGTGATTCTTTCTCTACGCATTGGCCCAGGCAACAGCTCTCCATGAGCCACCAACAAGAAAGGTTTCGCTTTTACCAAATCACTGATCCAGCCGCTACGCTTTCTCCTGCACCTTCTCCTCTACCCGGTTTAACAGAGAGAGAATACAAGCGTTGTTTTCATGGCCGGCGGTTTGGTCTTGCAGTTGCCGCAACAGCTTCTTCATTTCTAGTTGTAGAATCCGGTCGTTCTGGCCATAGTCCCAGATGGGGAGCAGGGTTTCTTCAAAAGTCTCTTCAAAGGTCTTCAGCCGCTGGAATATGCGAGCTTCGCTTTGGTCATCGGCTATGACGGATGCTGCCGGGTGGCTCGCTTTATAGGACAGCAGGTCTAGCAGCACCTGCAAGCTGAGCACCGCCGTGCCAGGATCGTTGACGCCGGGGCTCAAGGCTTTCAAGGCTACTTCTACCAGCTGCTTAAACCCATAGTACGCGTCTATCTGAATAGCCTCTCCTCTGTAAAAATCAACCAACAGCCTGAGATCCTTTTCCTGTTCTTCTGTGATGGGCTGGTGTGCGTGCACCTGCATAAAGGGCACGCCTGCCAACACATAGCTGGCCGCCGGAAAAAGGAAGGACACCTGCCACCCATGACGGGCGCACAAGTTTACCAACGCCTTCTGATTGAACCCTTGAAAATAGCCTGAGGCTTCTGCCTTTACGTCATGGACGGGCATGAGGGAGGGAACAGCTCGGGGGAATGCCTTTCCTGCTGCAGGCCGGTTTTCCTCTAACTTTTGCATAGTCTGCTTATGGATGCGGTCAATGATGACATCATACTTGACCGACTGCGTGATGTAATGCAGAAAATAGATAAACAGAAAGATGTCTGCCACCGTCAGGAAAATTAGCAGGTACACGCTCAGCGCCGGCACCAGCACGCCAGAGTCAATGTCCCGGATAGTGCTCAGCAAAAACAACGCGTAGACGATGGTACCAATGTAAAAGCCCAGCACCCACTGCTGAAACCGGTTGCCAATCATGCTGTCCAGCACGCGGTTGCTCATGTTGGAGGCCGCCTGGTTGAGCAGAATCATCACCATGGAGAAGCTGAACACCGTGAGCGACAGAATACCGGCCGCAATGGTGGCCGTAATGGTACGGGCGGTGCTAGCGTCCTTTAGGGTAAGAAAATCCCAGCGGCTTTTCAAAGATTTTCCGTACTCAGAGAAGTCAATGTTGAGCATGAGGTAAGAGATGAGCAAAAACGCCAACGCAATCACCGCCGGGTAAAAAGCTATGCTGGACACTAGCCGGGTGTAAAAGCGGCGGGCGTACGTGCGTAATCGTTCCTTCATAGGTCTTTATATACGGGTAAAGATGACTGGGTTCAAGAAAGGCAACTTGTCATTCCTCTCGTTTTTGGCCTGTTTCCCAGAAAACACGCCAAAAACGCCTGCTCTCAAACATTACTACACAGATATTGCTGTGCCATTTTCAAATTTCCAAATCTTCTCATTTTCACATCTTTCCTCCGTACCTTTGCAGGCTACTTGCCGAGGTTTAGAAACAAACCATTGGCAGGCAGGTTTATCCTTGATAAAACAGATTGACTTTGACCAAGCTACCTGATTACCATATTCATACCTTACCCAACGGCATACGCGTGTTGCACAAGCAGGTGCCGCATACCAAGATTGCCCACTGTGGCTTTATGATGGACATCGGTTCCCGTGACGAGCTGCCCCATGAACTGGGACTGGCGCATTTCTGGGAACACATGGCCTTTAAAGGCACCCAAAAACGGAAGTCGTTCCATATCCTTAACCGCCTGGAGAGCGTGGGCGGCGAACTGAACGCCTACACCACCAAAGAGAAGATCAGCTTCTACGCCTCGGTGCTGGAGAACCACTTTGAGAAGGCCTTTGAACTGCTCACAGACATCACGTTTAACTCTACTTTTCCGGGCAAGGAGATTGAGAAAGAGCGCGGCGTGATTCTGGAGGAGATGGCCATGTACCTGGACACCCCTGAAGACGCCATCATTGACGAGTTTGACTCTGTGGTATTCAAAGACCACTCGCTAGGCAACAATATTCTAGGCACAAGAGAAAGCGTGAGCGGTTTCCAGCGCGAAGACTTCCAGGCCTTCATCAAACGCAACCTGAGCACCGATAAACTGGTGTTCTGCTCGGTGAGTAACTGGCCGTTTGAGAAGGTCCTGAAACTGGCCAACAAATACTTAGGCGACATCCCTACCCAGACCAGAAACCGCGAGCGCACACCGTTTACCGGCTATCAGGCCCAGACGCTGGTTTCTGAAAAGCCTATCCAGCAGGCGCACTGCATCATCGGTTGTCCGGCTTACTCCTTACTGGACCCGCGCCGCCTGACCTTCTTCACGCTGGTGAACATTCTGGGCGGTCCCGGCATGAACTCCCGCCTGAACATGGGCGTGCGCGAAAAATACGGCCTGGTCTACTCCATTGACGCCAACTACTCTACCTACGTGGATACCGGCATGTTCGGGATATACTTCGGGACGGAGAAGAAACAGTTGAAGCGCACCGTTGGCTTAGTTTTGAAAGAGCTGAAACAGTTGCGTGAGAAACCCATGGGCTCTGTACAGTTGCATACGGCCAAGCAACAATTGATGGGACAGCTGGCCATGGCCGAGGAAAGCAACATGGGCCTCATGATGATGATGGGCAAGAGCATTCTGGACCTGGACACCATTGAGACCCTTAACGAAATCTTCGACCAAATCAAGAAGATTGAAGCCAAGGACCTGCTGGACATCGCCAATGACACGTTCCGGGAAGACAACCTGAGCTTCTTGCAATACATACCTAATTAATTAATAATTAGTAATTAAGAATTAATAGTAAGATCAAGTTATTCAGAATCGTTTTTGGTCTGTTTTCTAGGAAAGAGGCCAAAAACGGTATTCTACTATTTATAAGTCTAGCGAATACATAGTATCTTAAGAAGCAAAACATACGGTTTACATGCTAATACAGGAGGTAAAACGTAAGTTTAGACTGCGCACACAGTGTAGATAAGCGTATGTTTACGTTTATCCGGTAGTTGTAGCCAATTTGAAAAAAAAATCTGAATCCATTTAAAATTAGCACAAATATCAAACGCCTATCTTTACACGACTCTCATTTTGAAAATGTGGAGCGGAAAGGAAATGATATTGAATTAACGTTTGATTGGGCAAAATTGGAGAATTTCAATGAAGGTGGACTGATTTTAGGTAAAACTAAATTGACCATTAAAGGAATTTCAAAAGAAAAATTCAAAGTTTATTTTGACGGAGCAAAATGGAGACCGCTAACTGATCCGATTGATTTTGTGAATTCATGCCAAGAAGTAGCCAACACAGAAATTGATGAAGAATTAAAACAAATCCAATTGGACGGAATGTATGATACCGAGAAAGAAAATTACTGGATAGAATGGTCTTTTAATTATGAAAGCTGTGAACTTGAGTGGAATAGCCATGTGACTTTCACAGAATGGAAAGAAGGGAAATTGCCAAATGATTAAAATAAAAACTAGCTACAACAAAACCTAAACGTCAGCCTTCGGCCGACGGCCTCGTCCGTCGTTTAGCAGAGACGTTGTATGGCATATGAAATATGAATCTAAAATTACTTTTAGTTCTTCTTTTACTTCCACTGGTTGCGTTAGGACAGGCAACAGAAGAGCCAAGCATCAAACAGATATCAAAGAAGCTATCTGGAAAATGGATAGTAGAAGTTATTGAGCTTGATAGCTTAAAAATGACTCAACGCCCCTATGGCAGAAAAGTCTTAACCGATACATATATAGATGGTCAGTTAGTCAAAACAGAGTCTAAGGAAGGGTATCACATAATAGAAATGATATTTGATGAATATGGCGACGGAGAGCAGAAAGTAAATTTGAATTTTGTTCCAAACTCAAAAGTCTTGGAAATAATTGAAGACCAACCACACCTTCGATTAAAAATAAAAAATGGGAATCTGACTTTGTTAAAGACTTACCTAACCAAAAGTGAAGAAGAAGCCGTTTCAGAGTTAACGAAGACACGCTTAGTATTGCTAAGTAGCTCTGGAGTTAAAAAGACCTTAAAGAAAATAGAATAAATAGGCCATTCAACAAGGTATAAACGTCACCTCGGCCGACGGCCTCGCACGCTGTTTACACGAGACCGTTAGCCCTTCTATATTAAACAGGTTCATTACAAACAAGTAAATTTTTCAAACCCTTTTTTGGCCTATTTTCACCAAAACAAGCCAAAAACGAACTTCTCTAAATTCTACTTTTCGCCATTCTTAATTTGTAATTCTTAATTCGTAATTGACAAAAATGGATTTTTTGGACCCAGACTTGCAAGCCTACGCCGAGGCGCACACTTCGCCAGAATCTGACCTGTTGCGCAAGCTTAATCGCGAGACGCACTTGAACGTCATGAAACCGCGCATGCTATCGGGGCACTTGCAGGGACGGGTGCTGGCTATGATTTCACAGATGCTACGGCCACAACGAATTCTCGAGATTGGCACCTATACTGGCTACTCGGCGCTTTGCTTAGCCGAAGGTTTAGCAGAGGATGGCGTGTTACACACCATTGACGTGAATGATGAGCTGGAGGATATGGTGCGCAGTTACATCGCTCAGGCTGGCTTGGAAGAGAAGATTCAGATGCATATTGGGCAGGCGGCAGATGTGATTCCAAAGCTGAAAGAAACCTGGGATTTGGTCTTCATTGACGCTGATAAGAAAAGCAATGCGCTGTACTATGAAATGGTGTTGGACAAAGTAAGGCCGGGCGGTTTCATTCTGGCAGACAACGTGTTATGGAGCGGCAAGGTGGTAGAGAAGTTCAGGCCTAAGCTGGACAAGGACACCGAGATGGTCCTGGATTTCAATCAGTTGGTGTATCAAGACCCGCGCGTAGAGAACCTGCTCTTGCCCATTAGAGACGGCATTTTGGTAGCCCGCAAAAAGTAAATTTTCCTTTGTGGATAACTGGGTGGAAAAATTTTACCGCCCGGTTCTTTCCTTTCCCCTCTCAAAATCGCCTACTTTGTAGCAGGAGCCTGCCTTGCAAGTGTTTACTAAATAGCAATTTAGCTATATGTAATTCCAGTATCACAAGAGGCTCACCCACCAAGTGCGCAAGTACGATTTAACCCAGTTTATGAAGATGAGAAAACTATTCCCTCTCCTTCTGCTTTGCCTTTTCACGCTGGCGGCGCAAGCCCAAAACCCCATCGTCCCTTACACTATCCATTTCGCAGACATGCGCCTGACCATCAAGGAAGACGCGCGCGTGGAGATTCAGAAGATTGTGGACGGCTTGGTCAAACACCCGGGGTACTTCCAGAAGAAGGTAGAACTGGCTGACGCGTATTTCCCGCACATTGAGCAGGCCTTCAAACAAGAGAACCTGCCCCTTGATTTTAAATACCTGGCCCTGCAAGAGAGCGGCTTAGTGTCTGATGCCGTGTCCACGTCCAATGCCGTGGGTTTCTGGCAGTTCAAAGAAACTTCAGCTACAGAGCTAGGTGTGCGCGTGAACTCGCAAGTAGATGAGCGCAAGCACATCATTGAGTCCAGCCGAGGCGCCGCCAAATACCTGCACCGCAGTAACAACTACTACAAGAACTGGTTTAACACCCTCCTCTCCTACTACCAAGGCCTGACCGGCACCAAAGCCCTCACCAAAACCTCAGACATTGGGGTGAAGGAAATGGACGTGACTTCACAGACCAACCGCTATTTATTGACGTTTTTGGCGCATAAAGTGGCCTATGAGAACGCCATCGGCAGAAACCCGAAGCCAACCTTGGCGCTTCAGCCCATGAAGGTTTCCTCGGGCCAGAGCCTCACCGAGATTGCCATGGCCGCCCAGGTAGAAGCTGGTCAACTAGAGCAATACAACAAGTGGCTTCTGGCCTCTACCGTACCCGCTGACAAAGACTACTACGTGATGGTGCCCGTGTTCAATGGCTCAGCCACTACAGGCGTGCTGGCGCAGGACAACCAAAGAAGCGGACCATTGCAGAAGCTGAAGGATTTAACCGAGTCCATTACCGGCAGAGAAAGTAAGGAAGAACTGGAAGCCAAAGTAGCTGGGCGTCGCGCGCAGTTCACCCAAACCAACGGCCTCAAAGCCATCATCGCGCAGGTAGGTGACACCAAAGACGTGCTGGCCTTGCAAGCGCACATGCCAACCCGCCGCTTCTTGCGGTACAATGACATGCGCAGTTTTGACGAGATTGTGCCGGGCCGCACCTATTACCTGCAAGCCAAGCGCAGCAAGTCAGACACAGACTACCACGTGGCCCGCACCGGCGAAACCATGCATGATGTGTCCCAGAAATACGGCATGAAGCTCAGCAACCTGTTGCGCAAAAATCGCATGAAAAAGAACGAAGCCCTTTTGGTGGGCCGCGTGCTTTGGTTACAGCAGAATCGTCCAAGCAACATTCCAGTTGAAATCAGACATTTGAACGAAGACGTGGCGCCAACAGTGGTTTCCACAGCAACTCCTGCCCAAAAGCCTGCCACCACGGTTATACCAGCCAGGCCGCAGGAAGGTGCCATAACGGTAATGGTAGAAGATACCTTGGGCATGACGGCCGTAGTGAAGGGCGATGCTCCTGCACCCAAGCCAGCACCCGTAGACAGTGTAGTAGTCACCACCACGGTGACCACCAATGCCGTGTTGTACCCCACCAAACAAATGGGAGCAGACGCGAACAAACCAGAAAGACCAATAGAGGTAAAATCACCAGAGGTGAACGGCAGAGAAGTTTTGACGTCTGCTACTACCACCACTACTACATCTGCAGTTCCAGCTAAACCAACAGCACCGGTAAACAGCGCCTCTTTTCACGTGGTACAGAAAGGCGAGACGCTGTATTCCATCTCTAAGCTGTACAACGTGTCCATGGAGAACCTGCAGACTTGGAACCACCTGAACGGCGGGCCATTATCCGTGGGCAAGGAATTGTCGTTGAAAGGACCTATCTCTGCGGAGGCCGCTGCAAAATCCTCTCCCGTGATGACTGCCTCTGAAGCCAAAGCCGCCGCCCGTGAACACGTAGTAGTAGCCGGCGAAACCCTCTACTCCATCTCCCGCAAATACGGCATCACCATCCAGAACCTGTTAGAGTGGAACAACCTAACAGACAACAGCCCGGTGTCCATCGGGCAGAAGTTGGTGGTAATAGGTCCCTCAGAAGAAGTGACTGCGGTAGAAACCAAGCCAGCTGCAACAGTTGCTCCTCTTGTAGAACCGGTAAAAACTGCCAGTGGCACCATTACCCACAAAGTAGCCGCCGGCGAGTCCATGTACCAGATTTCGCGCAAGTACGGCGTAACCATCAAAGAAATCATGGAATGGAACAACAAAGCTGATTTTAACGTGAGCCTGGGTGAGAACCTGACTATTAAGCCGAAGGTAGCATCCAACTAAGCGTACTCTTTCACTTCAACGCATCGGCCAGACAACTAAAAATGTCTGGCCGATGCGTTTTTAGGCTATTTCCTATAAAACAGGCTAAAAACGCATTAGCGCAGCCGCTGCCTCCTCAAGGAGAAGGTTAGGATCAGGAATTGGTGATGAAGAGACGGCAAATAACTGGCGCGAGTCTCCAGACTCGTGACTAGGCATGCCGGGTAGTCTCCTGACTACCCTCGCGGGCACCGCGAAACCAGTGCGGGTTACCGAGGTGTGCCTGCCAACAAATCACCGTAGGGAGGAGATGCGTGTCGGTCTGTCAGGAGACAGACCAAGGACTGAAATGAAATTTATGTAGAGACAACGGCATCGCCTTGTCTCCTGCGCATTGTCTTCTTTGGCAATAATATCTGCAGGTGCAAACATCCCCCATCGTCCCCCTTCAAAGGGGAATCTGCATGTAGCAAACGCTATTACCGTTTTTAGCCTATTTCCCAGAAAACAAGCCAAAAACGACTTACACCTTATCCTGCTGCGGAGGGGTAGCCAGCTGGGACGCAGACCGTAACCCGATGGCAATTTCGGGCAAAATGCCTAGCCGTTGATAAATGGGATGTACCAACAAGCGCAGTTTAGGCAGCATCAGGGCGAAGGGCAGAATGGTTAGCAGGCAGATGATCCCGCAGGCCATGAGCGTGTAATGGACTCCGTACTTTTCGGCGGCCCAGCCGGCCAACAAACTGCCAATGGGCGCCATGCCCATGAACGCCATGGAGTAAAAACTCATGACCCGGCCGCGCTTGTCATCGTCTACAATGGTTTGTAACAACGTGTTGCTGGACGCCATCTGTAGAATCATGCCCAGGCCCGTGAAGAAAATACAGACCAGGGAAAGCAGAAGCGTTTGTGAGAAGGAAAAGAAAATGAGGCCCACGCCAAACAAGACAGACGCACCCACAATGACTTTGCCCAGGCCCAGCACCGTCTTTCGGGAGGCCAGGTACAAGGCGGCACACAACGCCCCCACCCCAGACGCGCCCATGAGCAGGCCCAGGGTGCTGGCATCGCCGTGCAAGACATCCCGCGCAAAAACGGGCATCAAGACACTAAACGGCATCCCAAACAAGCTCAAAGAGGCTATCAACAGCAGGATGGTCCTGATGGGTGCAAACCCGAAGGCGTATGAAAAGCCTTCGCCCAAAGACTTGAACACGTTTTCCTTGTCCAGAGACCTGGTCATGGGCGGCAGCCGCAGCAGAAACAAGGAACTTAGCACAGCCAGGTAACTGAGTGCGTTGATGAGAAAGCAGATACCCTCGCCCACGGTGGCAATGAGCGCCCCCGCCACCGACGGTCCCACCAGCCGCGCCATGTTAAACATGGAAGAGTTGAGCGCAATGGCGTTGCTCACGTCTTCGCGGCGGTCTACCAGGTGCACCACTAAAGATTGGCGCGCGCTCATGTCAAAGGCGTTCACAATGCCGGCAAACGCGCCCAGCACCAGAATGTGCGTGATGGTGATGGCATCTGTAAGCACCAGATAGGCCAGAAGGCTGGCTTGCAGTAACAACAGGAACTGGGTGACCAACAACACGCGGTGCCGGTTAAACTTGTCAGAAATGACGCCCGCAAACGGACCCAGCAAGAAAGAAGGAATCTGGTTGGCAAAACTGACCATGCCCAGCAGAAAAACAGAATCTGTGAGGCGGTACACCAGCCAGCTCATGGCCACCTGCTGCATCCAGGTACCAATAAGAGAAACGCCCTGCCCGGCAAAAAACAAGCGGTAATTGCGGTATTGCAAGGCCCTGAACATTTCCTTGATCTTAGAATGCGGGACGTTGGAGATACTTTCTGCCATAATGTAAAAGCGGGATAAGCCAGAAAGGTGTACGTACCGCCAGCCGTTTTTAGTTGAGTTGGGCGGTAGAATTTGCCAGGAATGCATTAGATAGAGCCAAGCGTTCTGGTCCTACCCCAACCCAATGGTAAGTGGCTCGTATTCAAGTCAACTAGCTTCTGTATAACTGCATAAGTCATTCCCCGTTCTGCCAAAGGCGTATGTACGTTCTTCAGAAAATAGCCTAACCTGACGTGTTTCAACCCTTAACCCTAACGTGGCAGACATGACTACTTCGCCCAAAAATTCAAAAGCAAACTTCATCCCAGCCAAAGGCCAGACGCCCAAAGGAAAAATCCTGGCCATTGGCGGCAAGGAGAACAAAGGTGCCGACCAGGCCGAGGGCAAGGACAAGAACATCAACTTCATTAGTGAGCAGATTCTTAAGCGCTTCGTGCAAGAGCTCAGAGGCGATGACCCTACGGTGGTGATCATTCCCACGGCGTCCAATGAGCCTGCAGCATCGGCGCAGGATTATATAAAACTGTTCAAAGAACTGGGGGTGAACAAGGTGCTGGTCATGGACATTAGAACCCGTGAAGATGCCTTTAAACCTGAGTTTCTGAAGATGGTAGAGAAAGGCGATGGCTTCATGTTCACCGGCGGTGACCAACTCCGGCTCACGGCCATTTACGGCGGCACCCAGATTCTCAACAAGCTAAAGGAGCGCTACGTGTTGGAGAACATCATCATTGCCGGCACCAGCGCGGGCGCAGCGGCCATGTCTACGCCTATGATTTATGAAGGAGAATCGGATGGCGGGTACATAAAAGGCGATGTGCGCATGACCACCGGGCTGGAGTTCATCAAGAACGTAGCCATTGACACGCACTTTTTAACCCGCGGACGCATTGTGCGCATGACCCAGGCTATTGCCACCAACCCAGAGTGCATCGGCATTGGCTTAGAGGAAGACACCGCTATTTTAGTGGTGGACGGAGGTCACATTGAGGTAGTGGGCAGTGGCCTTATCACCATCGTGGACGGCATGGACATGACCGAAACCAACATCTTTGAAATAGAAAACGGCCAACCTTTCACAGCCAAGGGCCTGCGGGTGCATTTGCTGGGAGACAAGGACGAGTACGAGATACCCACCTACCAAAGAGTACAGATTGTATAAACAGAAAAGCCGTTTTTGGCCTGATTTCTGGAAATCAGGCCAAAAACGGCTATCGTATAAAATAGCATCTTCCTAGCGAACTTCCTCGTGGGCAATCTTCTTGTCCAGCCAGAACGTGCCAAACGGAATAAGAGACGCGATAAATGCCAAGGCTACCTTCCAGAAAGACCATTTGTATTGAATCCATACCTGGAGCAGCAAGGCCATGAACAGCACAAATAGAACACCGTGCGCCCAGCCCATGTACTTCACCGGCTCAGGAATACCCATCATGTACTTCATGGGCATGGCAATAATTAACAGTAACAGGAAAGAGATCCCTTCTATGATAGCAATAGACCTAAAGCGGTCAAGAGTAGTGGAAAACGATAAAGCCATAACAAAGTAAGATTGAATCACAAAGGTACATCACGCGCCGGTAATCACCCCTTCCTCCAACGATTTCCCCTCTCAAATCTTATTCTCTCCCGCTTATTTCCTACTAATTTTCAGCCTAGTCGTTTTTGGCCTCTTTTCCAGAAAACAAGCCAAAAACGACCTTCCGTTACGGCAACTTTTACCCCAGCATCCGGTGTTTTCTTTGTAACTTCGTAGTCCGCTCCGGCGGGTTTTAGAGGTGGCTGTGCAGTCATTTCTAATTCATAATTTCTAATTTCTAATTACCCTGTCGTGCCAGATTTTTCCCACCTCCATACCCATACCCAATACTCGTTGCTAGACGGGGCCGCCAGCATTAGCGGGCTCATGAAAAAGGCCCAGGCCGATGGCATGAAAGCCGTCGCCATGACCGACCACGGCAACATGTTTGGGGCGTTCAACTTCGTGGCTGAGGCCAACAAGTACAACGTGAAACCCATTGTAGGCTGTGAATTTTATCTGGTGCAGGACCGTCACCAAAAGACGTTTACCAAGGAGACGAAAGACGTGCGTCACCACCAGCTGCTGCTGGCCAAAGACCAGGAAGGCTACCAGAACTTAGCCAAGCTCTGCTCCTACTCTTACATTGACGGCCTCTACAGCAAATGGCCCCGCATTGACAAGGAACTACTAGTCAAATACCACAAAGGCCTCATCGCCACGTCCTGCTGTATTGGTGCCGAACTGCCCCAGGCTATTCTCTGGAAAGGCGAAGAAGAAGCCGAGAAACTCCTGAAATGGTGGCTGGATTTGTTTGGCGATGACTACTACATTGAGATTCAGCGCCATGGCCTCATGAACATTGACAATACCGGCTTGTCTCAGGAGGACGTAAACCAGGTGTTGCTCAGATTCGCCATCAAATACAACGTCAAGGTTATCTGCACCAATGACAGCCATTACGTAGAGCAAACCGACTGGAACGCACACGACATTCTCTTGTGCGTGAACACCGGCGAGCAGGAAAGCGTGCCCGTAGGCGATTTCCAGACGCAGTATTTCAGGATGATGTCGGGTAGCGGTGAGGTGATTTATGACACATTAACCAACATCAGGAACACTTACGGCCACGACGAGAACGTGCGCCGCATGCTCTACCGCATTGAGGAGGAACAGCAGAAACCGCGTCCGCAGGATCGCTTCGGGTTCCCGAATGACCAGTTCTTCTTTAAGTCTCAGGCTGAGATGAACCAGCTGTTCGCGGACGTGCCGTTTGCCGTGGACAATACCAACGAGATTGTAGACAAGATTACGCCACCCAAACTCCAGCGCGATATCTTGTTGCCTAACTTCCCGCTTCCTCCGGAGCACCCTACGGCAGATTTGTTCTTGCGCCACTTGACCTTTGAGGGCGCCAAGAAGCGCTATCATGAAATTACGCCAGAGGTAGAAGAACGCCTGAACTACGAGCTGGGCATCATTGAGACCATGGGCTTTGCGGGTTACTTCCTCATCACCCAGGACTTCATCAACAAAGGCCGAAGCATGGGCGTGGCCGTGGGTCCGGGCCGCGGTTCGGCGGCGGGTTCTGCCGTGGCGTATTGCGTGGGGATCACTAACATTGACCCTATCAAGTACGCCCTGCTGTTTGAGCGTTTCCTAAACCCGGAACGGGTATCCATGCCCGATATTGATATTGACTTTGATGACGTGAACCGCCAGCGCGTGATTGACTACGTGGTAGACAAGTACGGCAAAACGCAGGTGGCCCAAATCATTACCTTCGGTACCATGGCCGCCAAATCGTCTATCAAAGACGTGGCCCGCGCTATGGACTTGCCTTTGTCTGAGGCCAACGAACTGGCCAAGATGGTCCCTGAGGTACCCGGCACTACGCTGGCCAAAGCCTTTATTGAATCACCTGAGCTTGCCTCCATTAGAGACGGCAATGACCTTCGGGCGAAGGTTTTGAAACTAGCCGAGAAGCTGGAAGGCTCAGTACGCAACACGGGTATTCACGCGGCGGGGGTGATTATCGCGCCAGATGACATTACCAATTACATTCCCGTTTCTACCTCCAAGGACTCTGACCTCTTGGTGACGCAGTTTGACGGCAAGGTGATTGAGAGCGCGGGCATGCTAAAGATGGACTTTTTGGGCCTCAAAACCCTGTCCATCTTGAAGGACGCCATGGCGCTCATCAAACGCAACCACGGGGTAGAGATTGACATTGACAACATTCCGCTGGACGATGAGAAAACCTACGTCCTTTACCAGCGCGGTGACACCATTGGTACGTTCCAGTTTGAGTCTGAGGGCATGCGCATGTACCTCAAGGACCTCAAGCCTACCAACATTGAAGATTTGATTGCCATGAACGCCTTGTACCGTCCGGGCCCGATGCAGTTCATCCCGAACTTCATTAACCGGAAGCAGGGCCGTGAGGAGGTGGAATACCCGCACATCTTGCTGGAACCGCTCTTGAAGAACACCTACGGCATCATGGTGTACCAGGAGCAGATTATGCAGACGGCGCAGGTTTTGGCGGGTTACTCACTGGGCGGTGCAGATTTGCTCCGTCGCGCGATGGGTAAGAAGGACATGAAGAAAATGGCCCAGGAGCGCGAGAAATTCGTGGCCGGGGCTAAAGAGATTCATGGCATTCCTGCCAAGCAGGCCTCTGAGGTGTTTGACGTGATGGAGAAATTTGCGCAGTACGGTTTTAACCGCTCGCACTCCGCCGCTTACTCCGTGGTGGCTTACCAGACCGGTTACCTCAAGGCGCATTACCCCGCTGAGTACATGGCCGCGGTGCTCACCCACAACATGAACGACATCAAGAAGGTGACGTTTTTTATTGAGGAGGCGCGCAAACAACAGATCCAAGTACTGGGCCCCGATGTCAATGAATCTATCCACCAGTTCAACGTGAACCAGCAGGGGCAAATCCGTTTCGGGATGGGCGCTGTGAAAGGCACCGGCGAAGCCGCCGTGGAAGCCATCATTGAAGAACGCGAGAAAACCGGCCCGTACACCGATGTCTTTGACTTTGCGAAGCGCGTGAACCTGCGCGCTGTGAACAAAAAGACCTTTGAAAGCTTGGCCCAGGCCGGTGCGTTTGATTCGTTTGAGCGCTACCACCGCGCCCAGTACATAGAAACCCCTCCCGGCGAAACTATCAATTTGCTGGAAAAAGCCGTCCGTTTCGGAAACCAGTATCAAGCCGAGAAAAGCGCCGCCCAGCAGTCCTTGTTCGGGGGTGGTGGGGCCGTAGACATGCCGTTACCTAAAGTGCCAGACGTACAGCCTTGGTCTTTGACCGAGATGTTGCGCCGTGAGAAAGAAGTGATTGGTTTCTACCTGTCGGGTCACCCGCTGGACCAGTTCAAGCTAGAGATTGACTCATACTGCACCTGTAGCCTGGACCGCATTGAAGAGTTCAAAGGCCGTGACGTGAACGTGGCCGGCATCATTAGCAACGTGGTCATGCGGACCGGCAAAAACGGCAACCCATTTCTGCTCTTCTCTCTGGAGGACTATGACAACACCATGGGGCTGGCCTTGTTCGGCGAAGACTTCGTAAAGTTCTCACCCTATGTAAAAGAAGGCATGTACCTGTTCATCAGGGCCAAAGTAACCCTGCGCTACAAATCTGAGGACCAGTGGGAATTGAAACCGCTCTCTATGCAACTACTCAGCGACGTGGCCGAGAAAATGAGCAAAGGCGTGCGCATGGACATTGACATCCGCAACATCAACGCCATGCTAATTGACCGCCTGGAAGAAGCCGCCGTCAACAGCCCTGGGCAGAAGAAACTTGAACTTGTGTTGACAGAACCGGGAGAACGCTTAGCCGTGGAATTGTTCAGCCGCAAGTACCGCATTGACCCGAAGGTCTTCTTGCAGAACGTGAAGGACTTGGGGGTAGCGACGTGTCAATTGATATAAGGAATTATCTAAATAATTCTACAAATGAATTCAAACTTGAGTTACTCCACCCTATTATCTTTAAAAATATTCGTGCCTTCATTTTACATAATAACCTAATAAAATATGAGGTGCTGCACTCCATTAATGAATACTTTTTCAATTTAATAGTGTAATATCGCTCCTTGTATAATTCTGGTATTACTACATCATATGATATTCTAGGAGTAGAGATTGAGGAGAATTTGAAAATTCTTAATAATAAAGTAGAAATGGTTAAGGCGTACAGGTAGAACAACTTCCAAAATGAATTTAATCAAGTTCAAGTCGTCTGATAAAAATAGGCTGGAATAATATTGAAAATTACCAGTTCGGTCTGTCAGAGTATAGAAAGAGGTGGAGGGAATAGCTAATATAAATGTGCCAAACAAATATAAATAATATGGGTTTATTTTCTAATCTAATGGATTCTTTCTTTAACAAGCAAAACCTTAAAGCAAAAGAAGGTTTTAAACAAGACCTAATAAAAAATATTCAAGCATTGATTGCTTATAAAGGTGAAAGTAATTTAAGTGTTCAAGACTTTGAAAAAGAGGTAATTTATTATGCTTGCGATATTCTATTACATCAAAAATCACAAGCAGGCAGATTCCCTTCAGATGAAGTTATGACGAGCATAATCAAGAACGTCACAGATGCTATGAAAGACCTGCTTCCAGAATATACAGAAAAGCATGCATTGTTTGCTCAAGAAGGAGTAAGAATTAATCTAACTCAAGCACCGAATATGCAAGAAATAATTAGAGTGTATTATAATACAATATTTCAAAGATAGTAGGCGATTTCCAAGTAAGTGTAAAGTTAGCCCAGCGCTTTGAGCACTATTCGAAAGCCAATCATCCGCCTCCGCTCTTCCGGATTTATCAATCCGGAAGTTATCTGTCGGGGATTTATCAATCCCCGTGCTCAAGCTTTCCCTATTAGCCTGCAACGGGGATTTGGAAATCCCCGACATAGTGGTTCGGGATTGGTAAATCCCGAACAGCGTCTAGATGGCAACTAGAAACTGAGTTTTTTATTTGCCGTAGCTCTTTATATGGGCATCAAAAACAAAATCCATGAAGGCCATCTACATTATTTGACATTAACAGTAGTGGATTGGATTGATGTTTTCACTAGGCCTATTTATAGACACATCATTCTAGATTCACTCAAGTTCTGCCAAGAAAGGAAAGGGCTGGAATTATATGCTTGGGTTTTAATGAGCAATCACCTACACATGATCGCAGCAGCTAAAGATGGATTTCACCTTTCTGACATTCTCAGGGACTTCAAAAAATTTACAAGCAGAAGCATCGTGACAGCAATCCAAATGGAAAATGAAAGCAGAAGAGAATGGATGCTGCACCGTTTCCAGTTTCCGGCCAATGTGCATTCCAAAGTAATCAACCACAAATTTTGGCAAGATGGGAACGAGGCGAAGGAAATCCATTCCAACGAGTTCCTTCAACAGAAGCTTGACTACATTCATCAAAATCCAGTACGGGCCGAGATTGTGCAGGAACCAGAGCACTATTTATACAGTTCCGCAATTGATTATGCGGGCGGCAAAGGACTCTTACCAATTATCCTGATTGATTAACTCCAACTTGTCCTTCCCAAAAATTTCCCTACCTTTGTCTCAACCTTCGGGTTCTTGGCTTTTCCGGTTTAAAGTTGGCTTCCACCTCTTTCTACTAGAAAAGCCTTGCCTTTTTTAAGGAAGCCTCGTTCTGAGGTGAGCCCTTTCACGTTTCTCTGCCGCTGAAGGCAATTCTCAGAGAAGCCTTGCCGCCGATTCTGCCACCATTTTCTGGAATTAGCCAATCTGTCAGGGAGGCGCGTTCCTAACCTTTTCCCCGGATATCAGTAGATATAGGCACGTTTTAGGCTTCATTTTCAGAAATGAGCCCCAAAACGGTTTCCTGCAGGATATTGACACACCTGACAGAAAAGCATAGCTTTACCAACTAAATAGAATTGGTTCTATATTTGACCAACAACTTCCATTAGCACATAAAAACGAAAAATCATGGCACATAAAGCAATTGAGATCACCGATGCGAACTTTGAGGAGATCATCAACTCAGATAAACCTGTATTAGTAGACTTCTGGGCCGAGTGGTGCGGACCTTGCCGCATGGTGGGCCCCGTGGTAGAAGAACTGGCCGGCGACTATGAAGGCCGCGTGGTGGTAGGCAAAGTAGACGTGGACGCCAACCCGCAGACCTCTGCCAAATTCGGGATCAGGAGCATTCCTACGCTGTTGGTTTTCAAGAACGGACAAGTAGTAGACAAGCAAGTGGGCGCCGTTCCGAAGAACGTTTTGGCTCAGAAACTAGACGGCCAATTAGCCTAAGTAGCCCCAGCCCAACCCCTCCCCCGTGGAGAGGGACTATTACTAAAAATACAAAAGCCGCCCCTTCATTAGGAGCGGCTTTTTCGTTTTTAGGCCAATTCCCATAAAAGAGTCCGAAAACGCATCACTTACTAAGCCTCTCTCCACGGGGGAGGGGTTGGGCTGGGGCTATTCGCAGCCACACAAACTCTTCTCGGCGGAGCAAATATCGGCGTAGCCTTGTTCTAACAACTTCAAACGTCCAGCCAAGCGTTGGTTGTGCTCTTTGAGCAAATCAGATTTGGGGTCAGCGGGCGGCGTTTTTTGAATACCCTCCAACTCGTAAATCTCCCGTTTCAACTCTTCCTTCTTTTCTCTCAGCCGTTGAATGTGCGCGGGTAAAGTGTCAGTGGGGAATTGTGTTTTAAAGGCGTTGTCCATGCAGGCATCCTGCTTGAGCCAGACAATTACATTGCGTTCAATCTGCTGGCCTAAGTCCAGGCGCCGAGCGCGTTCCTTCTCTAGTTGCTGTTCCTCTAAACGCTGGTTAAACACGCGCACGGACTGTTTCACCTCTTCGCGGCAGGTGCGACATTTGGTGGTAGAGGATTTATCCAGCAGGGCGTTGCGTTGGGCAATGGTCTCCTCGCTGGGGACGGCTTCGCGGAGACGGCTCACTTCTTTGGCGAACAAATCATTGTACTGGGCACTTTCCAAACGGTTTACCTGACGCGTGAAAGCTTCTCCTTCTAAGGTAGTGGCTAAGAACTCTGGGCCGGGAAGCTCAACAGAATACAGCTTGTTCAGGTAGAATTCGCGCTGGGCCACGGTAAAAGGTTTACTCTGTTCCTGGTCCAGTTCCAGCAGTGTATTGACTAGTTCTTTGCCGTTTTTCAGGTTATGATCGGTTTCCAGATAGCCGTCTGCGCTGGCCAGAATGGATTGGTACTCGCCCTTGAAAATGCGTTGGTAGGTGCTGTTGCGGGCAAATTCGTTATCGCGCTGGCGGGCCAAGGTTTTGAGGCGCTTGTAGTCTTGTATCACCGCGAACAGCGTTTTGGCGTTGGCCTCGGGGCTGTTGTTCTTGTAGTTGAGGCGGTAGCTGTTCAGGTTCTGCTTTAAATCGGCGAAGTTGCGCAGATACTCCACAAAGAACTTTTCCTGCTTGTAGGCATCATCGTTGACCAGGCCGGCGCTGTACGCCTGCTCAATGCGTACGCGGCGGCGCTCAATGGTCTCTGAAGAGATTTCGCTCCCGGTCAAGGCGTCCATCTTGTAGAGTGATTTGTAATTGGCCACCACTAGCACCGGGTATTCCTTGAAATTGAGGGCCGCTTCCAACTTCTGCTTCTCAAACCCCTGCGGACTGTTGCTCAGCAGTTCGGTCAGGCGGGCGGTGCGCAAAGCAGGTACTTTGGCAAACGAAGGCACAAACACATATACCCTTACGGAATGCAGGCGCGTGTCAAAGTTTTGGCCTTCATACAGCCTGATGGTAGAGCTAAACTTATACTCCTGGCGCTTGGCCACATTCCGGATCAAATTCCCGAACTCGCCCACCAAAGACAGCATAGCGGTCTGCGGCGTGGCCAGTTTACCGATGTTGGTGAGCTGGTTGGCGATGATGTTGAAGAAGACTTCGCGGCTGTCTGAGGTGAACAGCTTGGCCTCTATGACGGCGTCAATATTACGCTCATCTGCCGCCAAGGGCAATTTGTCTATGATCCTGATGGCATCCAGATGATCAGAGATGCGGGTGGTGTATTCTTTCTTGGAGTTATCAATCGCGAAGTTGAACAGCGGGTACACAATGGGTTGCTGCCCGAACAATTTAGCATTCTTCAACTGCGCCGAAATAAAGAGAGACTCCAGGTTGATGTAGTCGCGGCGTCTGGCTTTGGTAGTGCCCTGCTCCAGCTCATTGATGACCTGGGTGAACTGCCCCGCATTGAGCAGGTACATGTCTGTAGTGAGGTACTGCCACTCATCTGAGAACTCAAACTTGTCCACGTAGTTGTAGCCCAGCCGGGTTTCAATCATGTCCTGCGCCTGCGCCGTGGTGGCAAAGCAAAGCAATATCAGTAGGCAGATTTTTGAAAGTAATGGTGCTCTCATGTGTTAACTTCGGTGCGTCTTCTCCCTCTAACGCAGAGGGCTCCCCTTCTTGTATCTTTTGCAAAGGTCGGGCTTTCAATGGCTTTTGCCAAGTGAAGGCGTTATAGAACCCGGTTTATATTTGCGAACTTTACCGGGCAACCCACTCCCTTGTATGACGCTGTTTCTGCAACCGCTCTGGCAACTCTTCTCCAGGCCCGTCTTCTGGCTGGTGCTGGTCGTGAGTTTTACGCTGGCCTATTTCTTTCTGGAGCATGAAGGATTCTACTTCGGCGATGACCATGACTACAGCCTGTTTGCCATGCAACTGCTGCAGGGAAAATTTCAGTTTGACAATTACTCCTTCTCGCATAGGTTCATGGTGTTTGTGCCCACGGCGTTCTTCTACTGGCTCTGGGGCCACAACGTCTACACCACCACCCTTTGGCCGCTTCTCTGCACCCTAGGCACACTGTACCTGCTGTACGCCACCTTCAAGAAAGACCATCCGGTGGCCACGTGCTGGGCTTTGGTCTTGCTGGGGATGTACTATTTTCAATTGAACACGGTCAACTACCTGTACCCAGACAACATCCTGCTCTTCTTCACCACGGCTTGTCTGTTGATTTTATACAAGCTAAGAAACCCCCAGTCATTTTCTGCCAGGCAAGAAATTTACTGGGGCGTCTTGTTTGCGCTATTGAACTTACTGGCGTTTCTGACCAAGGAAACCATTGTCTACACGGTCCCTTTTTACCTGGCGCTGTTCTTTTTGCAGGTAAGAAGAAAGCAGAACATCAGGTTCTGGATAGCGGCAGCGGTGACGGGAGCGGTGTTATTAACTATTTATTTTGTTTCCTATAAAGTCTTCACCGGAGATGCCCTGCTACGTCTGCAAGACATTGCCGCTACCAACACTGACCAGACCCGAAACGATTACCTCAACAGCCGATCGGCTACCTTGTTTCCGAGGCTTACTTACGGACCGCTTCTATTTTTTATAGGTTCTGCGCTGGCCATTCCGGTGGGGTTTGCCTTGCTTTCGTTTCTAAGATTCTCCAAGCCGGTCTCCTGGCGCGAACCCCACGGGTTCTGGTTGTTGGCCATGGCCTGCATGCTGCTGCCCATCTGGTTTGGCACGGCCACGGTAGACTTTTACAAACCCATGCCCCTTCTGCCACGCATGTTCCATCCCTTGCTTCCGGCGTTCTGCCTTACGGCTGGTCTGGCATTAGAGAAAGCTTGGAACCATAGAACCGCCTACCTCCTCTTGGCTGTGCTATTTGGCCTTAGCACCTGGATGGCCGGCGGCGATTTGTGGGTGATGTACGCGCCTCTGGCAGTAGTCTTCTTGGCGCTGTTCCTCTACAACAAACCTGTTCCCTTCTGGCTGGGCTTGGGAGCGGTGGCCGCCGTGACCAGCATTAGACCAGTATATTTTATCCTGAAGCCCACAGTCTCCTATTATTTTGAGCAGAAGAAAATCATAGACCAGCACCTACTTCATACTTCCGGGAAGCATGTGGTGCTCATGGACTCCACTATGCTCTGGGGTTATGAGTACTTTTATGGCTTTGACGTACCCAAGAATTACACATTCAAACGCTATGAGAGGTTCACTGCCCAAGACCTGCGCGCCGACACGGTTTTCCTGCTCATTAACAACGGGGTACTGGAGCATCCAGAATTGATGATGACCCTCCGGGAAGAGGACATTCTCCACCAATTCCCGACGGCCAGATTGCTAGATCAGGAAAAGAAGGTGAAGCTGTTTTACCTTCCCAAAGATTCAACTGCTACCAAATAAGAAAGCCCGAAATTCGATTTTGCCCTCTTTTTTGGGAATCAGGGTAAAAACAGAGGATAGTGATTGGGTGAACAGCCTTTTTGATTGATGCATTAATTCATACTGCCCAACCACTTTTACTTCTGTTCCCAACAAAATAGTTTAGCGCTAAACTTCTGCCGGTTTAGTTTGCCCACAAGGTCCTTTCAGGATGATAAATTAGTAAGGCATAAAGCACGCAAAGGCAGCCAAACTAGAAGAACAGACAGTCGTTTTTAGCCTATTTTCCAGAAAATAGGCTAAAAACGGGAGAGGCGCTGGCTTATGCCAGCGCCTCTCCCGTTTTCAAGAATCAGTGCCGCTCTAAAAGCAGATCTGAAGCCTCTCAGCCAAAGCTATAGTTCCCTTCTGCCAATCCAACATCCCCAAATTTCCAAATCCCAAATCTTCCCATCAAGAAAATTAGCACCTTAATTCCCGGCTTGTTCCTTCTTAATGCGCTGGTAGTCTTTCAGGTCTGCGCTGTTCTCCAGGGCCAGATACTCGGCTTGGAGGGCTTTGATTTTGGTGGCGTGCCGTAGCACAATATCGTCGTGGAGTTGTTTTTCGCGGTCGTTGAGTTGTTTGTAGATAGCATTGGCGTAATCCCAGTCTTCTAAGGTCCAGACTTTGCGCCGGGCGCGCACCTGCTCCATAAAATGGACGTACGCGTCTTTCAGGTTCTCTGGGGTGGCCTGAGAAAGGAGGTAATAGTCGCCCAGCAGTTCTTTTTCCATCTGGGCTTTCTTGCCGGCGGTAGTGCCGCGGGCTTCGCGCAGTTTACGTTCTTCGCGCTGTCTGGCCAGGGCTTCTCTTGATTTTTTCAGTTCTTCCTTGGTTTTAGAAGCGGCGGCGCTGGCTTTTTCGTCTAGCTGGTCAATCTCACGGGCGGCTATCTCTTTGCGCTCCCGCGGGGTGGTGTCACAGGCAGAAAACAAGAAGCTCCCCGACAGGAATGCCAGGCAGAAGAAGGTATTTGAAAACAGAGAAGCGCGTTTCATAGTAGTAGTTAAAAGTAAACACCTCGCATACGCAGACCAGTCAATTTAGGTGCTTAGGTCCTGCGTTTACCTTGGCAAACATGGCTAAAAACGGCTTCAAATACGAACTAGATTTCAAGAAAGTAGATTTCAGGCAGCAGCCGGAGTTGTACCGCGTGGGCGTGGGCGAACAGGGCGTGTTGCTGGTGGAGCCGTACAAGAGCGAAATCCTGCCCCATTGGCGTTTCAAGAACCCCGAGGTAGCTTTAGAATCGGCTAAGAAAATCTACCAGCTTTTTGAGGAATACCTTTCCCAGCAAGACTTTGTAGGCGCCGACATGGCCCGCAAGTTTCTGCAAATGGGCTTCACCCGTGCCCGCCGCTACGCCAACCATAAAGGTGGCCGCAAGTACCAAGCCATCGGCCAAGACCATTCTGAAGGCCTGCCCTATCCCTACTCTTCGGGCAGCGCTCACAAAGGCAATGAGATTCTACCCCAGGAAACAGACGCCCTCACCAATGAGAAAGCGCAAGCCGCCGCCATTTTCAAAGAATACTGGTTCCAGGCCAAAGACCACCCAGAATATTTGAGACAGAAACAGGAGTTCAGGGATGCCTATTATGAGAAGTAGCGTTTTTGGCCTGTTTTCTATAAAACAGTGCAAAAACGCATAGATGTTAATTCAACGCAGATTCTCCCCTTGAGGGGAGCGTAGAGGGGTGTTTACACGCATAGATTAAATTAAACTCAACTACTAAATGGAAGACTTCACTATTCTAAAATGATGAAAGTAAAAATCTTGGTTTGAATAAATGAGATTTACAATTTGACTGAAGACAATGTAATAAAGCAATTCTGATACTGTAGACACCCCTCTGCGCTCCCCTCAAGGGGAGAATCTGGGTTGAGTAACCGTTTTTAGCCCGTTTTGATAAAAACTGCCCAAAAATGAAAAAGCCCCGGCATATTGCCGAGGCTCTTTTAATCAAAGTAAATGCTTACTGCACCTGCTGTTTGGCTTTGTAGGCGGCTACGCCGGCGTCTAAGAATTGGATGAATTTCTGGACGTCTTTCTCATACGCTACCGGTTTTACCAGCATGTTTTCGTTTTCATCCATGAGCACATAATACGGCTGGGCGTTCACGTTGAATTTAGTGACCTGGTAATCGGCGTATTTTTTACCGAGGGTGGTTTTTTCCTTCTGGTCGTAAGTGCTGGTGTACCATTCGTTTTTAGGGAGTTCGGTTTTGTCGTCTACGTAAAGGGCGGCAATGACGAAGTTCTCACGAAGGCGTTTTAAGACCTCGGGGTGCGACCAGACGTTGGCTTCCATCTCACGGCAGTTCACGCAGCCGTGGCCGGTGAAGTCAATAAAGATGGGTTTGCCCTGCTCTTTGGCGCAGCGCTTGGCCTGTTCTAAATCAAAGTAGCCTTGCAGGTTGTGGGGCAGTTCCAGAAACTCGGCGTATTTGGGCGTCTCGCATAAGGTAGAGGCCGTCGTGCCGCCAGAAGAAGTTTCTCTGTTAGAATACAAGTCAAAGTCAATGGTAGACTGCGGCGGAAGGTAACCGGCCAGGGCTTTTAAAGGTGCGCCAAACATGCCGGGGATCAAGTACACCACAAACGCGAAGGTGGCAATGGCCAAAAGTAATCTAGGCACGCCCAGATACGGCAGGTCTGAGTCATGGGAGAACTTGAGTTTCCCCAGCAGGTAAATTCCCATCAGCGCGAAAATCACTATCCAAAGCGCCAGATACACCTCGCGGTCCAGCAGGCGCCAGTGGTAGACCTGGTCGGCCACGCTCAGGAACTTCAATGCCAAAGCCAGTTCTATAAAGCCCAGACACACTTTCACGGAGTTTAACCAGCCACCCGACTTGGGAAGACTGCTCAACCAGTTAGGAAAAATGGCAAACAAGGTAAATGGCAAGGCGAAGGCCAAAGAATAGGCAAACATACCCGCAATAGGCTTCAACGTCTCGCCGCCCGCCGACATTACCAAAATAGAACCTACAATAGGACCCGTGCAGGAAAAGGACACCAATACCAGCGTAATGGCCATGAAAAACACGCCGTAATAGCCGCCTTTGTCTGCCTGCGCATCTGCCTTGTTCACCAGCCAATGCGGCAGAGTAATCTCAAACATGCCCAGAAACGACATGGCAAAAAACAGAAAGATGGCGAAGAACAGCAGGTTAGGAAACCAGTGGGTACTCAGGAAGTTAGCCGCCTCGGGGCCGGCCAGTTTTGCCACCAGCGTCCCAATCAAGGTATAGATGGCAATGATGGACAGGCCGTAGATCAGGGCTTTCAAGATGGCTTGTGAGCGGCTGGCACTTCCTCCGGTAAAGAAAGTCACGGTCATAGGTACCATCGGGAAGACGCAGGGCGTGAGCAGGGCAATCATTCCAGACAGAAACGCGCCCAGCATGAACTCCCAAAGGGTTTCAGTGGGCAGACCACCCGCTGTAGCGCCGCCCATAGAGGCTGAAGAAACGGTAGACTTGGTACGTACGCCAGCGTCTGTGCTGTCTTGCAGCAAATCAGTGCCTGACGTGGCAGCATCATTCCTCACAGTTGCGTTGGCCAGAGAATCTACGCCTGCCGCGGCCAGGCCAGAGGTGGCAGGCACATGAACACCGGTCACAGGATTTACCTTGCCAGTAGGAGTGGCTGCGGGAGCATTGGTATTGCCTGTTGTAGTGGTAGTGGCAGGAGTTGCCGGCGTGGTAGCCGGCGCGGCGCCCGGCAGAACTTTTATCTGAGTGAAGTTGAAGTCACCTTCGCCGGGAATACACTGGCCCGTTACGTCTGAGCAGACCTGGTACTCATAGCTGCCTTTTAAGACCAGCGCCGGCTGCAACACTTTTATGCGCTGCCTGAACTGGGCCGTCTTGGTAAAATAGGTGTACTCGCCGCCCCAGGTATCGTCGTATTTTTTTTTGGGGCCCATGGCTTTCAGCTTGCCCACCAGTGCAAAAGACGGGTGCTTTTGGAACGTGAACGTGGTCACCATAGGACCCAGGTCCGGGTCAAAGTCAGAGGAATAGAGGTACCAGTCGGGGATAATCTTCGCGTTGAAAATCAAATCCACTTCTTCGCCTACCTTCACCTCTGTGCTGGATACGTCATAGCTCCAGCTGGACGGTTTTAATACTTGCGCCTGCACCGTTGTCACCAGAAGGAACAAAGGAAGCAGAAACACCCACAGGCGTTTGAATGCCATATCGTTTAAAAATTTACAGTCTTCCATAAAGAGGCAAATTACTACAAATACCCCATAAACCAGTACAACACAACAGAAAGCGCTTTGTTCCACTTAGCGCCAAATCCTTACTTTACCAGTGAATTCTCGTAGACCAAACGATTATTAGCCCTTTGATAGTGCCGATAAACCATTAAATTTGACCTAATCTGGTTTCTTGACTCTGTAAGGACCGGTATACTCTATGATCCTAAATATCTTCTTGACCCTCTTGCTGGTGGCACTCAACGGCTTTTTTGTGGCCGCCGAATTCGCGCTGGTAAAAGTGCGCGCCTCCCAGATAGAATTACGCGCCCAGGCCGGCAACCAACTGGCCAAGATTGCCCACCACATGATCGGCCACCTGGACGCCTACCTTTCTGCCACGCAGCTGGGCATCACGCTGGCCTCCCTGGGTCTGGGTTGGATTGGCGAAGGCGTGGTGTCTGAGATTGTCATTGCCATCATGAACGCGGCAGGCTTTACGCCAGACCCAGAACTGGCCCACCAGATTGCGCTCCCTATTTCCTTTGCCGTCATCACCGTTCTGCACATTGTGTTTGGTGAGCTGGCGCCTAAGTCCCTGGCCATTCAGCGCCCAGAGTCCACCACCTTGGCCGTGGCCATTCCGTTACGCATTGTCTACTATGTGTTGTTACCGTTTATCTGGGTCTTGAACGGCTTCTCCAACTTCATCTTGAAGCGCGTGGGCATTACGCCCATGCACGGCTCTGAGGTGCACACCGCCGAGGAACTGCGTCTTCTGTTTGAACAGTCTGCCGAGAGCGGCGAAATTGCCGACAGCCAGCAGCAGCTCATGGAAAACGTCTTTGAGTTCAATGAGCGCATGGTCAAGCAGATCATGGTGCCCCGCACCAAACTGGTGGCCCTGGAACTAGAGTCTTCTGAGGATCAGATTTTTGCGGTGGTGTTCAACGAAGGCTACACCCGTATACCCGTCTACCGTGACACCATTGACAACATTGTGGGCATTCTCTATGTGAAAGACCTGCTGGTAGTTCTGCGCGCCGGCCAACAGGTAAGCCTGGAAAAACTCATGCGTCCTGCCTACTACGTGCCTGAGACCAAGAAAATCAGCCGCTTGCTCAAAGACTTCCAGCGCAACCGCATGCACATTGCCGTGGTGTCAGATGAGTTTGGCGGCACTTCGGGCATTGTCACCATTGAGGACATCATTGAAGAACTGGTAGGCGAAATCCAGGATGAGTACGATGAGGAAGTACCGCTCATTGAGAAGACCGGCGACTTTGAGTACAAAGTAAGCACCTCGGTCTCCATCCAGGACGCCAACGATGACCTGCCCTACCCTCTCCCCGAAGGCGAGGACTACGAAACCGTGGGCGGCTACCTGAACATGATCTACGGCCGCATCCCAGAAATCGGGGACACGGTCATACATGGCGTCTATGAGTTCAAAATTCTGGAGAAGACCGAGCGCAACGTAGAATCTGTGCTGCTCACCATCACAGAAGACAAGCGCGACGACCTTTTGTAAGTAAGGAATCAGCTTTTATCATTTAAATCCGTTTTTGGTCTGTTTTCCAGAAAACAGACCAAAAACGGATTTAAATTTTTAATGACAAGGTAACGTAGGGGCAACCACAAGGGATTGCCCCTACTCTCGCTAACATAATCAGCGCCTTCAAATCTCTGACCACCGTGGCATTTTGCGTGGCGTGAACGTCTGAGGATGGACAGCCTTCCATTCTAAACTTTGGCAGCGCAACTATTGGGAACATATCATTAGGGATGAGAAAGACTACGACAGAATTTCTGAATACATTCTAGACAATCCAAGGCTTTGGGAAGCAGATGAATTGAGATAGCTTACATTCATATAATTTACCACCCATCTCAACTACTGGCACAAACTCTACCAAATTAGCCAAAAGATTATTCTACAGCTGTCCAGAGGCTGACATCCAATCAGGAACTAGCCAGAATTGAAGAGTCCTTACCACTGATTGCCAGCTTAAAACTATCCCACCCTAAAATATTTTAAAGTTTTTCGCCTTAAAAGAAAACGTTTTCCCTTCTACTCCCAGCCGGTTTTCTGGTTTTTGCGTACGCTCAACGCTGGCCCGTTTTTGGCCTGTTTCTGTGAAAACAGGCCAAAAACGGATAACTTCGGTTTTACATACGCTCACATGACCAAGCCCCAACCCTGGAAAATCCTTGCTTCAGAGACTGCTTTTCAGCACCGCTGGTACCACCTTCGCCGTGACACGGTTCAACTACCAAACGGCCAGGTCATTGATGATTACTTCGTGAGCGTTCGGCCGGCGGGGGCCTTGGTGTTTCCGGTGACGGCCCAGGGCGAGGTGATCTTTGTGCGCCAGTACAAGCACGCTGCTGGTAAGATTCTGCTGGAGTTGCCCGGCGGCATGTTTGACGCAGACACAGAAGACCCCGGTGAGGCCGCCGCGCGCGAGTTGTATGAAGAGACCGGCTACAGCGTCACTTCCATCTCTCCGTTGGGCACGCTCTATGACAATCCCACCAAAGACACCAGCGTGGTGCACCTGTTTCTGGCCGAAGGTGCGGCACTTACCGGCCAACCCAGCTGGGACGAGACCGAGTGCGTGGAAGTGATTCCCATTCCGCTGGCTGAGGTGCTGCCCAAACTGATGTCCGGCGAAATCAAAGTCTCCTGCTCCGTTTCTCTGTGTTTTATGGCCTTGCAGGTGTTGCAACAGCGAGTGAGTCTGTAAAGGCTGCACTGTATTGCCTGTCTTTGCAGGTCTTCTCTGCGGTTTTGTAAAGAAAAGTAAGCAAGAGGCCAACTACCGCCGCGAAAAGAAGTATAGGAGTAGATTGAGGCATCCGCCCTGCGCCCGGGGCATTTTTCTACCCGTGAGAAAGCCCCGCCGCCAATGCACATACCCTACTTCCTGAGCACACCATGGCAGAGAAAACAGAGAACAAGTTTTCTGAACTAGATTCCCCTAAAGTAAAGCGGCCCAAAAAAGGTACCGAGACCATGTTTAGGGTCACGGCCACCAACCAGATGCGCCTAAGCGACATGGCCGACAACAAGGCGCACATTCTGCTCACCATCAATTCCATCATCGTCTCCATTGTAGTTTCCCTGCTGCTGCGCAAACTGGGCACAGAACCCAACCTGCTCATTCCTACCATCTGTTTTTTGATTACCTGCCTGGTGACCATCGTGTCTGCCATTCTGGTGACCATGCCTCGTATTACCGAAGGCTCTTACTCAAGGGAGGACATCATGAACCGAAAGGTGAATCTGCTGTTCTTCGGGAACTACCACAGCATGCGCTATGAGGATTATGAGGAAGGGATCAAAACCATGATGAAAGACCCAGATTTTCTCTACACCAGCATGATCAAAGACAACTACAGCCTAGGGCTTGTCTTGGAGAGCAAATACCGCCGGCTGCGTTTCTCCTATATGTTTTTCATGATTGGCTTCATCATCTCTGTGCTCACCTTCGTGGTGGCAGAGATCATCAGTACGCCGCTGTAAGTACCACTAGCTTGGGCGTTTTTAGGCTATTTTCTGGTAATTAGCCAAAAAACGATTACCATGGAAGTGTCTGTTTGCCTGAATGAATTGCCTTTTCTTTTTTAAATCGGTCTCATTCTTCTCTGGCTTGACAAGCCCAGCATACTTACGATTTCAGCTAATCCTTTTTTACCTATCGCATTTTATTGCCTTCCAGAAAGCTACTGTTCTTGTCTGAACCTGCAATTGCACAAGTACCGGCGTGCAGTCAGATACATTGGTCTGATATTAGCCAACTATCATAAGCACCAACCCTTTTAGACTGAACAAAACAGATTAAACGGCGTCTTCTCCTTCCTGGAACCAGCTGGCGTACAGCACATAGTTGTCGGCGGTTTTGGCCATGGCGGCAATTTGTTCCGGGGCCAGGGCTTTCACTTTTTTGGCAGGCACACCAGCGTAAATATGGCCACTTTCGCAGATGGTGTTTTCCAGAACCACGGCCCCGGCGGCAATGATGCAGTGCTTTTGTACCACGGCGTTGTCCATAACAATAGAACCCATGCCAATGAGCACATTGTCTTCTACGGTGCAGCCGTGCACCAGCGCGTTGTGGCCAATGCTCACGTTGTTGCCAATGGTGGTGGGCGCTTTCTGGTAGGTGCAATGAATGACGGCCCCGTCCTGGATGTTGGTCTTGTTCCCGATGCGGATCTGATGCACGTCTCCCCTGATCACGGCGTTGAACCAGACGGTGCACTGGTCGCCCATCTGCACATCGCCTACTATGGTGGCGTTGGGGGCAATGAAACAGGCCTCGCCCCAGGCGGGCGAAACTCCTTTTACAGGTAAGATTACAGGCATAGCGTTGTAGGTTTTGACAAAGCTAAAATAAAAAAGCCTCCCTAAGAAGGAAGGCTTTTTTATTACAGGGCGGCGGCCACTTGCAAAGGATGTGTCTGCCTAATCACCTGACCCGAACTGGTGAGTCCGTTTACCTCAATCACAAAGTTGCCCGTGTCGTCTGAGGTGTAGAACGTAAGCACTGCCTGGCCTTTGGCATCTGTGGTAAGCGAAGGCGCCCAGTACAGCAGTGGCCTGAAATCGGGTATCCGTTCCTGCGCCGTCATTTCATACACCGGGGCCTTGAACGGAAACGCCGGAGCCAGACCATCCCAGAAGAAGGTGCGGTCATCTTTGAAGGCATCTGGGTGCAGGTCTTTGTTGAGCGTGGTAATGGAAATTACGCCGTTACGAGCCATCTGCCCAATACGGCGCAGGCGCGCAGTAGAATAGTACAGGCTCACTTTCTCCAGTTGGTTACCCGGCAACTGCAGCACCCATTGCGTATTAAACGTAGGGTAGCCATTGACCAGGTACAGCGGGTGTTCTTTGAACGTTGTGTTTAGGTCTAATGAGAAGATTCTGGGCTCTTTGCCTTTGGGCGTATTGATCAGGTTGGTGATGGGCAGCACTTCTTTGATGACCTCTTCCACATTCTTGAAGGCCACGTATTTGGTAAGGTCAAAGGTTCTGTCGGCGGCACCGATGCTTTCTTGTTCTAAAGGCGTAGGCAGGCTGTTGGCGTTGGTCTGACCCGCGCGCAATCCAGGGAAGGCCCGGCTGAAGAGCTTGCGCTGGGCGGCTTGTTGCAAGTACAGTTTCTCCTGGTGGGTGAGTACCAGCGGGCCCTTGAAACCAGACACTTTCTGCAGACTTCCCGCATGTTGCCATTGCACTCTTGCCCCCTCTACCCGCTTGCCTAATTGCAACACGTCATAGATAAGCCTGCTGTTAGAAGTGAAGGCCGGGTCTTGCAAGACAAAGCTTCCGTCTGGCTGGGCGTTGAGGATGATGGTACCAGCCTCTTCTTCGCCCATGAACATGACAGTAGCCCCCGCCATGGGTTTACCAGCAATATCTACCACTATGCCTTTCTTTCCTTGGCCAGCTCCTGCCGAAGGTTCTACAGCCGTTCTTCCTGTTGGTTCAGTGTTTGGGTTTTGCAAGGAATAAGAAACTGGCATTTTGCGCAATTCCCAGTCTAGGACCTCTGGTGAAGCGGCCATTGGAGCGTTCTGCACCGCCACCGACAAATGCGTGGCCATCGGGGCACCCGCGGTATTAGTAGCCGTTAGGGTAAGCGTCACTTTCTCGCGTCTGCCGTAGCGTTGGCGGTCGGTTCTCACGTGTACCAGGGCTGGGCTTATGCCTCTTGCATAAAAGGTTCTGGCGGCTTCTACCTGGCCGGCGCTGTTCATGACCACCACTTGTGCACTGCCCGTGGATGCCTCTCCTCTAATGAAAGTAATTTCGCGCGGGCCACCGCCGGCCAGGTTTACCTTCTGGGACTGCACAGGACCGTTGGCGGTGATGAATGCTACCAGAACTTCCTGGTTTCCGGCGGCTTTGCTCCACTCCAGGTTCGGCTGTAAGTTAACCCGTACCTCAGAAGGATTGGATGTATTCACCTGCAAGCCAATGCCAGCGGCAAGCACTGGAATGGTAGCCACAGCAAGTTGACCCTGCGCGTTTTGTACCTGAACCTTAAGAGACTGAGCAACGGTTGGGCTGAGTTTTAAAAGGGCTTTGCCTGCCGCATCTGTTTTAAACGTAGCCAGGGTTTTGTTGGCTGGGTCCAGCACCTTACCTGTTAAGCCAGCAGCATCTCCCAAGGCTTCTACTGCCAGCGTTCCTTCTACGCCTGCTACCAGATGACCACCTTCTGGGAAGGCAGAGACCTGTAGCGTAGAAAGGCCCAATGTTTTTGCATCGGCCATTTCTGGCTGTACCGGGCCAAGTATCCGCACCTTTTGTCCAACGCCCCCCTGGGGCATTCCGGCGGTATAGGCCACCAATTCATACTCCCCGGCGGGCAAAGAATCTGCCAACGGAATGGCTCCCTGGGCTACGCCCTCTTTAAGGGTGAACTGGTAGTTACGGCTATCCTGCAGCCGAACCGCCCTGAACTCTACCTGCAACAGGCCGCTGATCTGCTCTGGGGTAGACGATGCAGTTTGCAAGTTATGAGCGGCAAACCTAAGGGTGTCGCCGCTGGCGTAAAAGGGCTGTGAAAGGTGCAACAGCACCCGTGGAGCAGCTATTTCTTGCGCCGTCCAGTTCTGCAGTTGCTGTAACCAATGGTCCCAAGTGGCATTTTGGCGGGGCATGAACGCCAGCAAAGGCAGCAACAATAAGGCCCAAAGGGCTTTCAATGGTTTTGGTAAAGAGGGGAAACGGTTCATGGAGAACTTGAAAAAATGAATCATTACCAGAAAGAAGGCCTAATGGTAGTGCTGTTGAGAATGACACGGCAATCGTCATCATAATCCAGCAGGGGCGGCGGGTTGGGCACGTCTGAGCGGTTCAGGTTCACCACCTGCCGCGAAACAGCCGATGCCCCAAAATACCCGATCACCATCTCTTCTGGGTCGTTGACGTTGTAGAGATTGCTTTTGGCGTTAGCCGGAGGCGGATCTAGCACAGAACCTGTCTTGGCCGTTTGCATTTCCATAACACGCCAGTAATCATAAGCGGTTTCTGAAAGAGAGTATTGGCGTATTTCTACCCGATACCTGATGTTCAACGTCTGGGGTGTAACTGGGATGGTGGCCACCTGCTGTGACTGCACAAAATTTCCGTTGAACAACCTGTCATCAGAAACTCTAATGGCACTCACTGTATCTTTTACCCAACAAGTGGTACAGCAAGACTTCGGCTTGGATACCAGACGGCCGGTTCTTATATCTGTTTCTGTGTATTCCCAGGGTTGAGTGGCTACCTCATACACGCCAGTCCAATCCCAGCGGTAGAAGTTACGCTCGCCGGCCGCATCTTGAAACTGGGCGGTAAGCTCAAAGCGATCGTCTGGCAATTCATTATCATTTTCTATAACTGTTTTCTCCACATAGGCGCTTTTCACCGATGCAAGAGCAGGCACGGCCGGCATTACTTCTGCCTTTGAGGCGTAGGTACGGCCGTCTTGCAGGTTCACGGTAAGTGTGTAAGTGCCGCCCACGCGGCCACGTATGCCAGAGGCCCCGGCTCTGGTTCTGTAAATCCCAAACTGGTATTGGCTAAGCACTTCAATGTTACCAAGTTCATCTTGAATGGTCACCGTGGCATTCTTCACCGAGTTGTCAATGATGGAAAGATTGCCTCCGTAGGGAGAACTCATGTTGATGTAGATGTAATATGGGCCCGGGTCTGTGGTGATGAGTCCAGAGATGGTCATCAGTTTCTCATTGTCCGGCATTTTCAACTCCACGGGTTCTACGCAGCCGGCCAGCCACAGGGGCAGCGCCAACAAGAACCATGTATACAAAGATTTCATTTTCTGGCTCATGCGGTACTTAAAACTTAAATTCATATGAAATAGACGGTAACGGAATGCCTACCACAGACAGCTTGTAGGGCTTAGGCACGGAGAATTTCTCATGGCGGTAGAACACAGAATAGGCGTTCTTACGGCCGTACACGTTGCTCACGGAGAAGTTCCAGCGGCCCTCCCACTTCTTGTCTTTCTTGTGGTTGGTCTCAATGGTCAGGGACAGATCAAGGCGGTGATAGTCTGGAATGCGGGCCTGGTTGCGCGGACCGTAGATGGGAATGATACGACCATCGTTGAGGTACTGCCCAATTGGTGCCGTGGTTGGCCGGCCGGTGCTGTAGGTGAAATTAGAAGTAAGGGCCACCCGTCGGTTCATCTGCCAGGCCGTCACCAGGTTAAAGGTATGGGGCTTGTCATGGTTGCTGGAGTACCACTCTCCTTTGTTAATCTCTTCTTCCGGACGTTCAGAGGCTACTTTAATTTGGGAGCGAGCATAGGTGTAGCTGGTCCAGCCGGTGAATCTGCCGCTTTTCTTAGAGAGCAGTACCTCTGCCCCATACGTGCGTCCCTTGCCCGCCAACAAGTCTGCCTCCACCGCTGGGTTCAGCCAAAGGTCTGCGCCTTCTTTGTAGTCTAACTGGTTTTGAATGTCTTTGTAATACCCTTCAATGGAGAATTCCAGGGCGTTGTCTAAGAAATTATGGAAGTAGCCCAAGGAGTACTGGTCTCCTACCTGCGGCTGAATGAAGGAATTGCTGGTCTGCCAGAAATCTATCGGCGAGATGCCCACTGTACTAGACACCAGGTGAATGTACTGGCGCATGCGCTGGTAACCGGCCTTCAGGGAGTTGTTCTCTGTAATGCTGAACTTCAGGGATACCCGCGGCTCCAGGCCTGAATACCTGGCAATGGTCTGGCCCGCGTCAAAATGCAATGTGTCTTGGATGGTTCTGATTCTCTTGGTCTCACCGGGAGCATACACGTACACATCGCCGGGGCCAATGTTCCAGAAAGAAGAGAACCTGAGTCCTACCATGGCGCTCCACCGCGGACTGATGGTATATTCATCGCTCAAGTACAAGGCGCCTTCCATGGATTGCTGGTAGGGCAAGGCAGAACCGTTCACCGACGATTCCTCTGAAGTAGCCGCCAGAATGCCCGGCTGAAACTCATACCGCGTGCCCTGAAAACCTGCCGTAATCTGGTGCTTGCCGGCGTAATACGTCAGTTCTGGTTTCACTTCTACAGACCACAAACCGTTCTTGAACGAAGAAGCCCGTGACGCCAGCTCATCTGTAGCCTCAAAGCTGTACTTGCTGATCACGCCACTCAGAGAGCCCACCCATTTCTCACTGAACGTATGCGTGTGCTTGACAGAAGCGCCAATGTTCTGCCAGTTATACAAGCTGTCTTTGGTAAACCCGAAGGCATCGCTGCTATAATAGCCGCCAATGGATATTTTATCTTTGGCGCCCAATTGGTGGTTGACCTGGGCGGTTATGTCATAGAAAGAGGCACTGCTTCTGCGCAACTGCTCGTCCTTTAATCGTTTCAGGAACCAGTCCAGGTAAGAAACCCGGCCGGCTACCAGAAACGTGGTATTCTTAGAAGCACCCAGCGGGCCTTCCAGCACCAACCGGCTGGTTACGGGGCCAAGGGCACCTTTGCCGGTCAGTTTGTTCTTGTTGCCTTCCTTTTGCTTTACATCCAGCACGCTAGACAATCTACCGCCAAACTGAGCAGGAATACCGCCTCTGTACAAGGTCACGTCCTGCACCGCGTCTGGGTTGAACACAGAGAAAAACCCGAACAAGTGGCTGGGATTGTACACTGGCACGCCGCCCATCAAAACCAGGTTTTGGTCAGTGCTGCCGCCGCGTACGTTAAAGCCGCCAGAGCCTTCCCCCACCGAGCTTACGCCTGGCAGGAGCATGACGGCTTTCACCACATCTGCCTCGCCCATGAAGGTAGGCATCTTGCGCACCACACCCATGTCCAGCTTGTTCACCCCCATTTCTATGCTGTTCACATTCTGGTCGGTGAGGCGTTCTGAGTTGATCTGGACCTCATTTAAGGCCACGGCGTTTTCATACAGGGTCACGTCTACCTTGCCGCTGTTGTAGAGAGCTACAATGCGCTCTTCAGGCATGAGGCCCACTACGCGGTAAGACACCAGGTGCTCCCCCACCGGCAAACTAAGTTCATAGTCTCCGTTGGCGTCTGACATGGCACCTGCTTTCATGGCTGTTACTGCCACGGTGGCACCGGCCACGCCTTCTCCTGTTTTGGAATGGACCAGACGCCCGCGCAAGGTCACTTTAGCAGCTTTGGAAGCATTCTGCGGACTGCCCACCTGCACTCGGTTCAAAGGCCGGCCCTGGCTGTCTTTGGTGGCCAGCACCGGCTGTACGAAACCCGCCGGCTTTATCACGATGGCGAAAGGATGATACTGAATAAACTCCAGGGTGGTACCTTCCAGAGATTTGCGCAACACCTCTGGTAAGGGTGTACGGTCAAACACGGCGGTTACCTTAATGTCTTGCAACCATTGGCTCTGGTAGTAGAACCGTAGCGGCGTCTTCTTCTCCAGGTCTGATAAAATAGTCTGCAACGGTGCCTGCTCATACCGCGCGGTAATCAAAGAATCTGAAGAGGTTTGGGCGGTTCCCAGAAACGGGATAAGTACTAGAAAGCAAGCGACAAGGGAAGCTAAAAAGGGGAAGCGCATGAATTGCCTGGTTATATAAGCGTACCAAAGTAAAGGATAATATCTCTGAGGGCAATTATATTCATCCAACTGAAACTCCAAAAACCACCATGCCTGCCACCAAACGAATTGCCCCGTCATTAGTAGCGCATAGGTCGGTTTACTTACAATTCTCTGATTAAAAATTTAGGCACAGCGCGGCCAGGCATCCTTTCTCAGAAAGGCTTTAGCGAGTAGACAGCCCGTTTTTGGCTTCTTTTCCAGAAAACAGGGCAAAAACGAAAGATGGATTGCTTGAAAGAAAAGCAAGTAGCACAGCCAAGGTAAACTACTAGCTGCACCACTGATAAGACAAAGAAAGGAAACTTATCCCCTACGGCAAAGCGCCAAGACGTAATTACCTATAAAGTAGTAGGAATGCGCCGCAAGTGGAGTCCTGTTTAAGACTTAAGCGGGCAGGCACTAAGACAACATCCGTTTCCAGGTGCCTTTGCGCAGGTTGTACTTGAGGGTGCTGGGCAGCGCCTTCCACCAGTAGCGGTTGAGTTCCACGGCAAAGCTGGGTTGCATGTAGCAGTTGATGGTACAGCCCTCACAGGCGGGCAGCCGACCTTCCAAGGCAATCTGTTCTTTTACTTCTTGAGAGGTATATTTCTCATACAACTGGCCATTAATGGGAAACGTCTTCGCGCCTAGGTGGTAGCACGGCAGTACCAATTCATTCTCCGGAGAGATGACCAACGTAGTGCTGGCTGCTTTGCAGACGGGTTTGTCAATGTGGTTGCCGCCGTCCTTGCGCAACTGCACGAAGGCTTCGTTCAAATACACGTACTTCTGCTTGCTGAATCTGACCAGGTATTCCAACTCTTCTTCAGACAGCTGTTCCCCCGTCTCCACCTGGTTGTACTCAAAGGCCGGGTTCAAGAGCAGCATGAGTTTGTTGGGCAGGCAGATTTCCTGGTACACCCGCTCTATCTGGTTCAGGTTGTGCTTAAACACCGTGAACAGAATGTCAGGCCGTTCCCCCAGGCTTTTGGCTATTTGAATAGACTCCAGCACGAAGTCAAAACAAGCCACGCCCCGGCCGGTGTCATGCTCGGTTTTGTCTGCGGAGTCCAGGGAGAAGTGCAGCATGTCTACCTTGCCTTTGAGGCGTTCGGCCCACTTGGGGTAGAGCATGCCGTTGGTGGTGAGCGTAGTGATGAAACCCATCTCCTGCGCCGCACCCAGAAACAAGTCAATCTGACGGTGCAGCAGTGGCTCGCCGCCGGTAAAGTCCACCACGTTCACACCCAATCTGCGCAGGTCTTTCAGGTTCTGGATCACGTCCTCCAACTTAATGTACGGCGAAGGCTTTTCCCAAATGTCACAGAAAGAGCACTTGGCGTTGCACCGGTACGTCACGTAGTAATTGGCCAGAACAGGATGATGGATGATGCGCATTTAATGTTGGTTGTACGGTTGCCTTGGCTCCTGCAAGGTACGCAATGCATACGGATTTCAGGATGAAGCGGTGAGTGCTGTTCCTATTCTGATTCGTTTTTGGCTTGTTTTCTGGGAAAGAGGCTAAAAACGTGGTTCTGTCCCAATTTGATTAAGCTGGCAATCACAGCAGAATCTCCCCTTGAGGATTTCGCAAACGAGCGTTTGGAGCAGCGAGGATTCTCCCCTTGAGGGGAGCGCAGAGGGGTGTTTACATCAGCTGCAAATACTCCCGCCGTGGTTGGCGTTCTCACCAACCACCCAGACTGCCGTTCTTAAGCGGTTACTTCCCATCCCCTTTCTTACTAGATTCCATCTGCCTTCCTCCCGGCTGGGGTTGGTTACTTTTCTCCTTGATGAGAAAAGTAACCAAAAGAATCAAGAAGAAAAGAAACTCGCTGCCGCTCAGACAGTCTTTTCTTCACAGAGGCGCACCTGGCCAGCGTGATTTGTTTCATCGCCAGCTTACGCTGTTGGTGATGGACAGGCCATTGCTTTCTCCTTCGTGAAAAGAGACTTAAGCTGACCAGTTTCTTTTCCCTCTGTCAAGGGCAGGCGGGTTGCTGCTGGAGAGGCTGCAATGACGGTGTGCGCTGGCGCGGGAAGGAGATGATCGTTCTAGCCGTAGAGACCAGGCACCGCCTTGTCTCTGACGCACTTCCAGACTCGCGACTCAAGACTCAGAACTCAGGACTCGTTCAGACCTCGTAGTGTGCGAAGCTGCTACGAGTGTCTTCCCTCGTTTTTTGCCTATTTCCCAGAAAATAGGCAAAAAACGGTTTCTTAAAACTCCAGCACAAACCCAATAGAAGGCAGGAACGTCACGTCATCTTCATCCAGAATCAAGGGAATGGCGTTGGAGCCGTTGGGCTGCAGGGGCTGGCCGTCGGTGGTGGCGAAGCCGGTGTTGTCTGCGTTGCGTTGGAAGGTATATTGCGGAAGGGACGGGCCTTTGAACCGGAAGATGTTCTGGATGTCTACATACACGTCTAGGGTGGTGCGTTTGTAGTTCCATTTCTTGTCCAGGCGCACGTCCAGTTGTTGGAAAGACCGCAGGCGAAGGGAGTTCAGGCGGTCATAGTCCAGCAGGCCGGTACCCAGAGAGGCGTAGTTCTGTTGCGAGGCTTCCAAGTCAAACGGCGTGTACGGCGAACCACCGGCAAAACGATACTTGCCGCCCAACTCCCAGTTCTTGCCAAACTGCCAGCCCAGCAACGCAGATACCAAGTGACGGTTGTCCCACGCCGAGGCGACGTAGTTTTCGTCGTTCAAGCCGGTGAACTCGCTTCGTACCAAAGTATAAGAGAACAGGCCGTACAGACCGCGAGTGAGCTTCTGTTGAAAGAAAAACTCGGCGCCGTAGGCCCTTCCCTTGCCCACGCTGGCCACGGCCTCGTTCCCAATCGCCCCGAACTCAATGCCTTGGTTGGCCAGTGACACGCCATCACGCAAGGAGACTGGGTAATGGGCGTAGCGCTTGTAAAAACCCTCCACGGTGATGCGGTTGGCAATGCCCGGCAGAAACTCCACCCCCGCCACGTAATGCGTGGCCCTTATGTAATCACTGTCTTTGTTGGCATAATCCCCCCCAGCATTCTGGAAACCCAGCACCGTGTAAATGGGCAGGCGGTAATACGTCCCCACAGAGCCGTTCAGTTTCCAGCGCTCCGTCAAGGCATACGACCCAGAAAGACGCGGCGAAAGGGTTTCCAGCGGATTTCTGCCCTCCTTGGTAAACGAGTTCATGTCGCTGCGCACGCCCAGGGAAAGACTCAGCTTGTCTTGTAAAAAGCTGCGCGAAGCCTGACCGTACACACCATATCGCCAGAAATTGAGGTTAGTGTTGAAATCCAGAACCTCGCGGGGTTGCAGGACGGTGCCGTTCTGGTCCCGTACCTCGGGGCGTAGTTGGCTGAAGAACAGGTTGTCATAGCCTACGTATTGGGCCATGGCGCCGTAAGAGAACTTCCAGCCGCCGTTGAACTGGTTTACGTCTACTCTAAGCTTGTTTTCTTTCTCCTGCGAGCGGCTTTTGAAGATTCGGCGGGTCTCGTCTCCGTACTGTGCATCCTCAAAACGGTCCAGACGGTTCTCAAACACATTTCGGCTAATAGACACCTGCACAAAGCCATTGTCCAGAGAGCGTTTCAGGCTGGCACCCACGGTGTAGTTCCATTGATTAATGAGCGGGTTGGAGCGCAGGGCGTATTCCTTCTCCGGGGAGCTCTCCTTGGGCACGGCAAAACTGAACTCGTCAATGGCGCCAATGCCCAGCGCGGTAAGCGTGGTTTTGTCATTCAGCTGATGCGTGACCTTGTACTGAAAATCCCAGTAGTTGGGCCGAATGGGCAGATCAATGGCTTTGAACAGCAATTGCAGATACGACCGCCGCGCCGAGGCCAGAAACGTGGTCTTGGGTGCCAGCGGACCTTCCAAGGTACCAGCCAGTTCCGTGGCGCTCAGGCGTACGTTGCCCTGTAGCCTGTCTGGATTACCTTCTTTCTGCTTGAACTGGAACACGCTGGAAAGGGCGTTGTCATACTTTGCGTCAAAGGCGCTGGTGCTCAGGGTCACGTCTTCAATAAAAGACACGTTCAAGATGCCCTGCGGACCGCCGCTGCTACCCTGGGTAGAAAAATGGTTGATGACCGGTATCTCAATGCCGTCCAGAAAGAAGACGTTCTCGCCCGGGCCACCACCCCGTATCACAATGTCGTTTCTAAAACCGGCGCCCGTGCTACCCGCCCCGGCCACGCCTGGCAGCGTTTGGATGACGCGCGAAATGTCAAAGTTGCCACCGGGGTTGCTCTTGATTTCCTCACTACTCAGGCTCTGCACAGACAAGGGCGTTTCTACCGTGGCCACGCGAATGGACCGGTCCACGGTCACGTCTACCGCCTGCAGCTGGGTTTGGCTGGGTGCCAGGTCCAGGTTCAGGGTGAGGGCATTGCCCGAGGTAACCGGTATGTTGTAGCGGGTGATGGGCTCATAGCCCAGGTAGGTGGCTTTTAGATTGTAGTTCCCTGTGGGCACGTTCTCCAGACGGTAGCGGCCCTGCGCATCTGTGGCCACGCCCAAGGTAGTCTGCTCCAATGAAACCGTGGCGCCAATGATGGGCTCCTGGGTGTTCTTGTCCCGCACCACGCCGGTAATTCTGCCGGTATTCTGGGCCGAGGCGGCAAAAGCTATAAACAAGAAAAACAGAGAAAATAAACGGTGGGCAAGCTTCATAGTAGGCGTTGAAAAGGCAGTGATGTGGCAATGAAACCGGCAAGCATGTATATTGTTTAAACGGAAGATCTCCCGGCCAGGGCGTAAAGATGGCAAAGCAAACTGTAAGTATGCCGCAATTCCGTTTTTGGGCTACTTCCCAGGAAACAGCCCAAAAACGCCACTCACTCACTCACTCACTCACTCATTACTTGTCAATGCCTTTGCTACGCACTTCTGCATAATAATTACACAGGTTCTGGAGGGCGCAGGCTTCGCATTTGGGATGGTGGAAAGTGCAGACCTTCTGGCCGTGTTTGAGCATGTGGCGGTGGAAGTTGTAGAGCACGTCTGCGTCTGCCGGAAACATCTCCAGCAGAATAGCGTGGGCCTTGTCATGCGTGACCTTGGCACCAATCAACCCCACCCGCTGACTGATGCGGTGCACATGCGTGTCTACGGGCAATACCGGTTTATGAAAGTTGAACAACAGCACCAGCGTGGCCGTCTTGAGCCCCACGCCCGGCAAGGCCATGAGCCAGTCCATGGCGGGGGCCACCTCCATCTGCTCCAGAAACGCCAGGTTGAAGTCTGGGTGCGTCTGCTGAATGATGCGCAGGGTCTTCTGGATGTTCACCGCCTTGGCTCCCGGGAATTCAGCCGGGGAAAGGGCGTCTGCCAGCTCCTCTACCGGGGCGTCCATGACCTGCTGCCAGGTGGGGAACTTCTCCAGCATTTGAAAATACGCCTTCTCTTCATTGGCATGCGTGGTCCTGTGGCTCAGCATGGTAGAGATGAGTTCGCGCATGGGATCCCGCCGGGGGTAGGTGGGCAGACGTCCAAACACATCGTTTAATCGTAGGTGTACCTGCCAGGCTTTGTCTTTGGGCGAAAGGGAGTGGGCCAGTTCAGACATATGAATAAAGGTTTGTCTAAGAAACGCGCCACCCTTTGTAAAGTTTACGTACAAACTTGAAGCACTACTTCTATTAGGTAACACTATGAATTTCACCTTCTTAGGCACCGGCGGCGCATTTGACACAGACTACGGAAACTCTGCCGCCCTTGTCTCCTTTAAAGAAAGCACCATTCTATTGGATTGCGGTTTTACGGTATACCCCACCCTGCGCCAGCACCAATTGACGCGTACCCTGGACTATATCATGATCACGCACCTGCACAATGACCATACTGGCAGCCTGGCCAATGTCTTGCTGCACTGCCACTACTATAACAAAGGCTGTAGGCCTACCATTCTGTACCCAGATGATGATTTCAGGAGCGAGCTGTATGAGTTTTTACGGCTGCAGCTGCAGAAGCCAGAGAAGTTTGCCGAGTTTCTTCCTATTTCTGAGATGCCGGGCATTACGGCGGTAGACACCTTTGGCCAGCACGCCGAAAACTACCAGACCTACGCCTACATCTTTGAGGACAGTACCAACCGCATTGTCTACTCAGGAGACCTGGGCCAGCCCGAGGCCCTCTTCTCCCACATCAGAAGCCTGCCACCGCGCCCCACCTGCATCTACCATGACATCACGTTTAATGAGCAGAACACGGCGCACACGTATTACAAAAAATTGATTCCGCTGGTGGGCGACTACAAGCTGTACGGCTACCACTGTGATCCTACCAAAAATCCCCAGGACAATCCCTTTCCTTTGGTCTATCACCAGTCCAGCCTGATGCTGGCGCCCTACCAGCCCCAGTACAGCAACCCCGTTTAACCATTCGTTTTTGGCTTGTTTTCAGCAAAACAGGCCAAAAACGAAATCCAACCTGCTTCCTGCTTCTATTCAGGGAGAGCCGGCGCGACCGTTCTGGCTTTTTCTGCCATAGGTATGTTCCCCGGAAGCCTTATCTTGCGTCTGTTACTAGTGACCTCTATGCCCTATTCCTTTGCCCTTGACCCTGAACGCACCCATTTCAGGAAGAACCTTTTGTTGATTGTGTATGTGCTGGTTTTCCTGGGTTACTGGGCCTACACCGGCTTTAACACCCCAGACCTCAAGAACTGGTGGCTGGAGAACACGCTCACTTTTTCAGCCATTATTCTGTTGGCGGCGTTTTACCGGCACTTTCAGTTCTCAGACTTCAGCTATACCTGCATGTTCCTGTTCTTAATGCTGCACGTGTACGGGAGCCAGTACACCTACTCAGAAAATCCGTTTGGATATTGGGTGAAGGATGAATTGGGCCTGGCGCGCAACCATTATGACCGGCTGGTCCACTTCGGGTTTGGGTTTCTGCTGGCCTACCCCATGTATGAGGTCTTCAGGCATTTGACCAAGATGCGTCCTTTGTTTGCCTTCCTGCTGCCCATTGAGCTGACCATTAGCATGGGAGCCTTCTATGAACTGATTGAGTGGGCCGTGGCCGATGTCTTTTTCCCGGCGCAAGGCATGGCCTACCTGGGCACCCAGGGCGATGTTTGGGACGCGCAGAAAGACATTGCCATAGCCATGCTGGGGGCGGCCATCACCATGGGATCCGTTTTCCTGGGCAGTAGATTCTCTACTAAATAAAAGCCTCCGTTTTTGGCCTGTTTTCTGTAAAATAGGCCAAAAACGGAGGCTTCCCAATCTTTGCCAGATACGTGCTAATCTGGCTTCACTTTCACATCGCCGGGTTCCATCTTCACCTTCCCTTTGGGCGTCTCAATCTTGGTTTCTTCCTGGTTGATGTTGATTTTCACCTTGCCGGCCACGTATTTCACTTCTTTGGCGGCGCGCTTGTAGTAGTACTGGCGGGTGGTCCAATACCGGCGCACTTCTTCCAAACTCATCTGGCTTGACCTTCTGGCATCTCTGGCCAAAGAACGTTGCAACGAAGCCCTACTTGGTTTGCGGTAAACGGCAGCCACGGTGCGCTTAGAAGGCGTGGTCTTCGTCTCCGTTTTCACGGTAGCGCTGGTGGTGGTTGTTTTCCGGTCGGTTTCTGTAACGGTCCCCGGCGCACTGGTAGCGCCAGACGTGGCGGTTCCGCGGGCATTAGACTCGTCCTCTCCTCTTTCTGCTCTGGGAATGTAGGCCATGTCTTCCTCTGGCCACTCAGAGGCGTAGGTATTGTAGGTGCTGTCATCGCCGGTGTAGGCTGTGCCGGTGGTGTCCACATCTGCTGAGTCTGGAGAGAACACCAGGGTGTCTTCCACGGTGGTCTGAGGCAGATCGGCGCGGGCTTCTTCAGTCTTCACTTTCTCACAAGCGCCCAGGGTAAGGCCAAGTAGCAGGATGCCCAAAGGCTGTATGTTCATTTTCATAGTTTTGTGCAATTGGTGAATACCCCTCAAACGGGCAAACGGCGCAGGGGTTGGGTTGGGCCTGGCGCAAAAAAAAGAAGGCTGGCCTTTGCAGGCCAGCCTTCTCAAGCATTTAAAGCACTAGGTGCTTAGTATTTCACTTCGCCACGCTCAGCGGCTTTCTTCAATTCTTCGCTTGCAAAGATGGCCACCTCTACACGACGGTTCTGCTGACGGCCAGCAGCGGTAGAGTTGTCAGCGATTGGCTGAGTTGAACCATAACCACGGGTCTGGATGCGGCTAGACTCTACGCCCAATGAAGTAGCATAGTTGGCCACGGCCTGTGCTCTACGCTCAGAAAGCGGTTGGTTGATGGCATCTGTACCGGTGTTATCCGCGTGTCCTTCTACCAATACGTTGGTGCCTGGGTATTTCTTAAGCGTCTCGGCTAATTTAGCGATGTCTGCTCTAGAAGAAGCTTGCAGTTCTGCAGAGTTGGTAGCGAATAAAAGACCAGCGTCAAAGGTTACTTTGATACCTTCGCCTACGCGCTCTACCTGGGCGTTTTTCATTTCACGCTCCAATTCTTCGGCCTGCTTGTCCATTCTACGACCAATGATAGCACCAGTGGCACCACCTGCCGCCGCACCAATGATAGCGCCACGAGCCGTGTTACCAGTGGCCTTACCAATGATACCACCAATGATGGCACCAGAACCGGCCCCAATGATACCGCCTTTGGCAGTCTTGCTCATTCCTTTATTTTGAGTAGTACCAGTTGAGGTACCAGCGGTTTCGCTTGATTTACAAGAAGCGAATAGTAAGCTTCCGGCTAACATGGCGGTGAATGTTCCTTTTAAGATTTTCATAGTGTTTTTCTTTTTAATGAATGATGTAAAGAATGATTAAGGTCTTCAGCATCGGACATACATACTCATTTCCGGCTAAAATGTTCAGTATAGTTCCAAAACTATATTACCTAATGTAATAATCGTGCCAATTTAGAAAAATATGAAAGCACCGGGGCCCGTTTAATCATCTTAAACGGGCCCCGGTGCTTTCATATTTGAATACTAGTCTATTTTGAGGCTGATTTTTTAGCAGTTTTTTCTTTGAGAGGCGCTGTTTCAGGTGCCAACATGGCAATAAGCTGCGCCACGCGGTCTTTCAGGGCCTTGCGGTGCACAATGAAATCCAGGAAACCATGCTCTAGCACAAACTCTGCGCTCTGGAAACCCTTAGGCAGGTCTTTGCCAATGGTTTCTTTGATTACGCGCGGGCCGGCAAAGCCAATCAAAGCGCCCGGCTCAGAGATGTTGAAATCACCCAGCATGGCATAAGAAGCCGTCACGCCACCCGTGGTGGGGTCTGTTAACAAAGAGATGTAGGGTATCTTAGCTTCAGACAGCAACGCCAGTTTGGCAGAGGTCTTGGCCATTTGCATGAGGGAGAAACCCGCCTCCATCATACGCGCGCCCCCAGACTTGGAAATCATCATGAACGGGATGTTGTGCTGGCGGCTGTAGTCAATGGCACGGGAAATCTTCTCTCCTACCACAGAACCCATGGAACCGCCAATGAAGTTGAAGTCCATACAGGCCACAACCAAGTCCAGGCCGTTGGCTTTCCCATGGGCAGTGCGTACGGCGTCTTTCAGATTGGTTTTGCGCTGGGTGGCCTTGATGCGGTCTGGGTAAGCTTTGGTGTCTACAAAGTGCAAGGGATCGCCTGAGCTCAGGTTCTCATCCAGTTCTGTGAACGCGTTGCCATCAAACAAAATCTCAAAGTACTCTTGTGAGTTGATGCGGTCATGGTGGTCACACTTGGGGCAGGTGTACAGGTTTTGTCTATGCTCTGCCTTGCTGGTCACGGCCTTGCACTCGGGGCATTTGTGCCATAACCCGTCTGGGGTCTCTTTTTTGAGCTCCGTTGGGGTAACGATGCCTTTTTCTACTCTTCTAAACCAAGACATAGTGTATTTGTAAGGTTCTTTTCAACAATGAAGCTTTGGGCCAGAAACCCACTTGTGATTTCTAAAGCTTGCAAAGATAAAAAAGAAAAGGTAGCGCCCTACTCTGTTGCAGCAGAATACACGCCACCTCTTCCTATTTGTAGTTGGGTCTGTCAGGCAACAGTAATCTCCTGTGCCAGGTACACGTCCTGAATGGCATTCAACAGCCGTACGCCCTCTTTCATGTCTTTCTGGAAGGACTTTCTGCCCGAAATGAGTCCCATGCCGCCGGCCCGCTTGTTAATGATGGCCGTGCGCACGGCGTCTGATAAATCAGATTCTCCCTTAGACTCCCCTCCTGAGTTGATGAGGCCCGCGCGGCCCATGTAGCAGTTGGCCACCTGGTAGCGCGTTAAGTCAATGGGGTGGTCTGTGGTGAGTTCTGAGTACATTTTGGGATGGCTCTTGGCAAAGTTGATGGCCGTAAACCCGCCGTTGTTCTCTGGTAGTTTCTGCTTGATGATGTCTGCCTGGATTGTCACGCCCAAGTGGTTGGCTTGGCCGGTCAAGTCAGCGGAAACGTGATAGTCTATGCCGTCTTTCTTGAAGGCGTTGTTGCGGGTGTAGCACCAGAGAATGGTAGCCATGCCCAGTTGGTGGGCCTGCTCAAAGGCTTCGGCCACTTCTATGATCTGCCGGCTAGACTCCTCAGACCCAAAATAAATGGTAGCACCCACGGCGGCCGCTCCCAGGTTCCATGCCTCCTCCACAGACCCGAACATGATTTGATCATACTTATTGGGGTAGGTGAGCAGCTCGTTGTGGTTGATCTTAACTATAAACGGAATCCGGTGGGCATATTTTCTGCTCAGCATGGCCAAATTGCCAAACGTAGTAGCCACCGCATTACACCCTCCCTCCAAGGCTAATCTAAGAATGTTCTCCGGGTCAAAATACATAGGATTGGGCGCGAACGAGGCCCCGGCGGTATGCTCAATGCCCTGGTCTACTGGCAGAATAGACACATAACCCGTACCGGCTAGACGGCCGTTGTTGAACAACTGCCCCAGATTGCGCAATACCTGCGGCGAACGGTTAGAGTTCACGAAGATGCGTTCTATGAAATCTGGGCCGGGCAGATGGAGCATCTCCTTCGGGATGGCGGTGGCCTGGTACTGGAGAAGAGCGTCGGCGTCGGTGCCCAACAAGGAGGTAATGGTTTCTATGCTCATGGCTGAAGAAGAATATACAAAATTTAGCTCCAGATAAAATACAAACTGGTATTGTTTAAGGATAGTCCAAAGTACATACGGCAGTTGGTCGGCTCCCGTTGAAAGACAAAATCTTAAATTTTAATCAGACGTTATTTACCTGATAGAAAGAGACTTGCCCTTCTACTTCACATAATTTTACCCGTACAAGGCAATGTAGAAATTACCAGAGGCGTTACCTTTGGAGACGGTCTCAGACTAGAGAGACCCTCTTGCGTATAGGTACCTATTCGTTTGCCACCATCATTCACCTAACCCAATCCCTATGAAAAGAACACGTTTCGCCGCCTCTTCGATAGCTGTTTTATTAGCTCTCACCTCTCTTGGTTCTTGCGTTTCTTCAAAGAAATACAAAGAGCTGGAAGCCAGTAAAAACGCCTTGGAGCAAGAGAAAGCCGCTGCGCAGCGTAGTCTGGAAGAAGCCAACGCCTCTGTGCGCGACCGTGACGCCAAGCTGGCCCAATACCAACAGCAGATTGCCCAAAAAGAAAGAATCCTCAATGAGCTGCGCGCCTCTGTCAATGAAGCCTTAAAGGGTTTCCAGGAGCAGGGCCTCACCGTGAACGTGCGCGACGGCAAGGTGTACGTGACCATGCCTGAGAAACTGTTGTTTGCCACCGGAAGCACCAAGGTCAACGCCAACGGTCAGAACGCCCTGGGCAAACTGGCCAGCGCCATCAAAGGCCAGCGCGACACTGAAATTGTAGTAGAAGGCCACACCGATGACGTGGCAGTGGACCCGGCCAACGTGACCTTCAAAGACAACTGGGACCTGAGCGTACTGCGTGCCACCGAGGTAACGCGTCTCTTGATCAACAATGGCGTGGCTCCGCAGATGATTGTACCAGCCGGCCGTGGCCAGTACACGCCGTTGGCCATGACCCGCACCCCAGAGGCTCGTCAAAGCAACCGCCGTACAGAGATTATCCTGGCCCCCAACTTTGAGAAAATCCTGAACCTCTTGCAAAACGACTAAGGCCCAGGATCCTCTACACTGCTTGCAGGCCTCTGGCCCCTAAGCGAAAGAACAGCCGCGGCCCTTGGTCGGGGCTGTTCTTTTTTTAGGCTGTTTCCCAGAAAACAAGCCAAAAACGAAAATAGCCTTGGCCGCGCGGCTCAGGTTTTTATCTTTGTAGTTCTGCCCTAACCCTTTATTACCTTTAGTACTTTGCCATGATTAAAAAACCTCTACTACGCTACGCCGGCGTAGCCCTGCTAGGCACGTGCCTGTTGGGCTCCTGCACCACCACCAAGAAATACAACGCCCTGTTGGCTCAGAAAGTAAACCTTGAGCGCGAGAAGGCAGACTGTGAAACCTCCCTGGCCAAAGCCACCACAGAGCGCACAGACTTAAGCAAGCAAGTGGCAGAACTTACAGAATACCGGCAGCAATTGGCTTCAGATACCACTCAGTTGGGCAACGTGCTGCGCAAGACCCAGTCTCTGTACGCAGACCTGAGCAGCAGCTATGACAAGCTCATGAAAAACCATGACAAGCTCATGGCCAACAGCGCCCTGGAGTCTTCCAAACTCTCCAAAGACCTGAGCCGCCGCGAAGAAGAACTCAAAAAACTGAACGAGGCCCTGGCCAAAAACCGCTCCCAGGTAGACCAGCTCTCTACGGATCTTAAATCCAGAGAAGAACGCCTGAATGAACTGGAGCGCATTCTTTCTGAGAAGGACAAAGCCGTGAACGCGCTTAAAACCAAAGTAAGCAACGCCCTTTTAGGCTTCAACAGCAAAGACCTGACGGTGAATGTGCAGAACGGCAAGGTGTACGTGTCTTTGTCTGAGCAACTGTTGTTCAAGTCTGGTTCAACCAAGGTAGACGCCAAAGGCCAGGACGCGCTGCGCAAGCTAGCCAACGCCCTCAAAGACCAGAACGACGTGAACGTAGTGGTGGAAGGCCACACCGATGACGTACCGGTTTCAAAAGGCACCGTGGGCATGCAGGACAACTGGGACCTGAGCGTACTACGCGCCACCGAAATCACGCGCATCTTGACCAGCGCTGGCTTGGCCGGCACCAAAATCACGCCGTCTGGCCGCGCCGAGAACGTACCCCTGGACCCAGCCAAAACCGCCGAAGCCCGCCAGAAGAACCGCCGCACCGAGATTATTCTCACGCCAAAACTAGACGAGCTCTTCAAAATTCTGGAAGTGAATTAATCTCCTTACTTTCGGGCCGAGAGCAGGAATAAAGAGAAGACCTCGTTTTTGGGCTATTTTCCAGGAAACAGCCCAAAAACGAGGTTTCACCTTCCTAATTTATGAAAGCCTGCAAGAGGTTCAGGCACACGCAAAACATACCAAACCACCCTCCTTTGACCAAAGGAGTAATCTTACCAACATGAGCAAACTTACCATTGACAGCTTTGAGAAACTGCAGCAGTACGAGGGCCAGGAAATAGGCGTCTCTGCCTACCACACCATCACGCAGGAGCAGATTCAGAATTTTGCCGAGGCTACTTTAGACTACCAGTGGATTCACCTGGACGCCGAACGCGCCCAAACCGAGTCTCCCTTTAAAAGCACCATTGCACACGGGTATCTAACGGTCTCTCTCCTGCCCTACCTGTGGGGCCAGATCATTGAGATCCAGAACCTCAAGATGCAGGTGAACTATGAGATAGAAAGCCTGCGCTTTAACCAAGCCGTATTGGTAGACAGTGCCGTGCGCCTGCGCGTGAAACTACTTTCTGCCGTCAACCTTCGTGGCGTCATCAAAGCCCGCCTGGAAGTGACCATGGAAATTGAAGACAGCAAAAAACCAGCCTTCACGGGCGTCATCACGTTTTTGTATCACTTTAATTAAGACCCAAAAGCAAGGCGAAAGACACAAAACAAGGAACCCGTTTTTGGGCTGTTTTCTGGAAAACAGCCCAAAAACGGAACACAGAAGCATAGTCCCACTTATCTGGGATAAACAAAACGCCAGCCCCACCGGTTGGCGTTTTGTTTTCTAGCATAACTTTAGGCTTTTTGCAAGGGTACAAGCTTAGGGTATAAACCAACCAACTATGTCTTCACTTTTCACACCGCTCACCCTACGAGGCGTTCAGCTCAAAAACCGCATTGCCATCTCTCCCATGTGCCAGTATTCTTCTGAGGACGGCTTCGCCAATGACTGGCACTTGGTGCACCTGGGGAGCAGAGCCGTGGGAGGCACTGGCTTAATCATACTGGAAGCCACCGCTGTCTCGCCGGAAGGAAGGATTACCCCAGACGACCTGGGCCTCTGGAAAGACGAGCACATCCCGTTCCTGCAGCGTATTGCCAGTTTTCTGCATAGCCAGGGTGCTGTAGCCGGCATTCAGTTGGCCCACGCCGGCCGCAAGGCCAGCCACCAGTCTCCCTGGAAAGGCGCTTCCGCCATTCCAGCTCACGCCGAAAACGGTTGGCAAACGGTGGCCCCTAGCGCGGTGCCGTTTTTAGAGAGTGAACCAGCGCCCCAACAACTTGACCAAGCCGGCATTGACAAGGTGATTGCAGATTTTAAAGCCGCCGCCCAACGGGCCCTTGCCGCTGGGTTCAAGGTGATTGAATTGCATGGCGCCCACGGCTACCTCCTCCACGAGTTCCTGTCACCAATCAGCAACCAGCGCACTGACCAGTACGGCGGTTCTTTTGAGAACAGAACCAGGCTGTTGTTAGAAGTGACCCAGGCAGTGCGCACCGTTTGGCCAGAAGACTACCCCTTGCTGGTGCGTCTCTCGGCCACAGACTGGACCGAAGGCGGCTGGACGCTAGAGGATTCCATTGCGCTGGCTAAAATCCTGAAAGACCATGGCGTAGACTTGATTGACTGTTCCACGGGTGGCAACGTGCCCAAAGCCCCTATCCCGGTGGGACCGCTGTACCAATTGCCGTTTGCCGAGCAAATCAAAAAAGAAGCCGGCATCATGACCGGAGCCGTAGGCATCATCACCACAAGCCAGGAAGCCGAAGACATTGTTTCCAGCGGTCAGGCAGATCTGGTTTTAATTGCGCGGCAGTCTTTGCGTGACCCTCATTTCCCGTTAAGAGCCGCCCATGAACTTGGCCAGGAAATAGATTGGCCACTGCAGTATGAACGGGCTAAGTTTAGGTAAGCTGCACCTACTTTTATTAGGAGTTCGCGTGTCGTTTTTAGCCTAATTTCTGGGAAATAGACTAAAAACGGAGCCCCATTCCAACCCTCCCCCCGTGGACAGGGACTTTTCTATTGATGCGTTTTTGGTCTGTTTTGGGGAAAATAAGCAAAAAACGGGCCTTGGCGCAGGCGCTTGCAGGTCTTGCCGCAGGCTAAGAGGTCTTTTGGAGGGATGTCTTTCAGTTGTGAGTCTTTGAAAGCCGTGCATGTTTCTTGGTTTTTAGCCTAATTTCTGGAAAATAGGCCAAAAACCAAGAAAGCGGCCTTTGGGCCGCTTTCTCATTATATTTAATTCCAAACGCAAGTCTTAGATTCTGTCTCATTTCTTGAATCTACCTTAAAACTTGAGCATGAAGTCGGTGAGGTTCTCGCTGCGGTCTAGTTCCAGCCTTTTGCGCAGGCGGTAACGGCTAATTTCTACGCCGCGCACAGAGATGTTGAGGAGCTGGGCTATGTCTTTGGTGGTGAGGTTCAGGCGAAGGTAGGTGCTCAGCTTGATTTCCTGGGGCGTGAGACAAGGGAAACGTTCCTGCAGACGGTGTATAAAATCCCCGTGCACGTGGTTGAAGTGGAGCTCAAACTGCTTCCAGTCTACCTCGCTGGTGATGTTGTGGTCAATGTTCTTGATGATGCGGTTGAGCTCATCGGCCTGGGCCGCCCTTCCTCCGTTCTTGATGATGTTCTGCAGTTCTGCCTTCACGGCGGTGAGCAGCTCGTTCTTGTTGATGAGGTGAATGGTGGAATAGGTAAGCTCGCGGTTTTTGTGATCAATCTCGGCCTGGAGCTTTTCATCCCGCAGGCGGTCTATCTCCTGTTCGCTTTGGTTGGTGATCTCGCGTATCTCAATTTCCTTCTGCCCCAGCTTTCGTTCTTTGTCCAGGATGAGGCGGCGCTTCTCTTTCTTAAACCTGCGGTCTACCTGCATGGCCACGGCCCCCACCAGCAGGCCACCCAGCAAGGCATAGAACAGAAAAGCCCAGCTACTCCTATAAAACGGCGGATGAATGACAAACTCAAACGGTTTCGCCTCGCTCAGCGTCCCGAAGATGTTTCTGGCCCGCACCCTGAAAATGTAAGTTCCCTCTGGCAGGTTGGTATACTCCTTCTCCGTTTTGTTGGTCCAGGTAGACCATCCGCCGTCAAACCCCTCCAGGTAATATTGGTACTGGGTCTTTTCTGGCTGCTCATAAAAGGAAGATGCGTACACAAACCGCAGAGAGTTAAACGCATATTTCCAGTCAGTGTCCTGGGCGCGGTCCAGTAGCCGTCCTGTGTACAAGAGAGAGTCTTTCTCACTAGCTATGCTAAACACCTGGGCCAGGCGCGTCTGAAAAGGCGCCATGCGTTTAGGTTTTGCCGCATTGTAATGGATAAAGCCGTCCTTGGCCCCAAACAACACATTGTTCAAATCCAGTATTTGAATGTAGCTGAGGTCATCATTGAGCTGGTCCTGAATGTTTTTGAAAAGCTTGTCTTCCATGGTGGGCTTACCAAACTTATCCAGGGAAATCTTGCCCACCCGCTGGTTGGAGATGAAGTAAATGTTGCCCTGTATGTCTTCTTCCATCTCCACTACGTGCTCATCTGGCGCAAACAAAGAAGAATAGAACTTGTCCAGCACAAAGCGATTGGTAGCCTTGTTGAATTTGTAGACGCCGCTCAGGGCCGGGAAGATCAATTCATTGTTGATCTTCTCCATGTTGATGAGCTGGTCAGAAGGAAACCCATTTTTGGAATTGTAGAACTGTACTTTAATGATTCGCTCATAGGCGGCATCAAACGTGACCCTGAAGATGCCCTTATAGCCGTGGGCCATCCAGAGGTCGCCGTCCCGGTCAAACTCCAACACCCTGGAAGACTCATCCAGGCCTTTGAATTTCTGCAGAAATTTTAGCCCTTCAGGTGTTGAAGAAAGTAGACTAATGCCATAGTAAGAGCCAGACACCAACCTGTTAGGCTGGTTGGGCACCTGCACAAACTCCCAGGCACCGCCTAAAGGATAAATAAGTTGGGCTTTGTTGTCTTTGATTAAGAAGGGTCCGTTGTGGTGCGCCATGAGCAACTGCCCACCAATATGGTCCAGGTGATACACCTGCCCCGTGCTCTGGGGCACCAGCGTAAATCGTTTCTTGCCAGAGGTGAGGTTGGTCACATACAAGCCGCTGTTGGTACCCACATACAGAGAGTTGTCCTTTTGCATGGCTGCATAGCCCGTGCCGGCCAACCCCAGCGTACCGTCCAGCTTACTAAAAGGAGAGCTTAGTTCTACCATAGCCAGACCGTTGTTCAAGCCTAACCAGAGGTTGTCCTGGGTGTCTTGGTAGAGGGTGTGAATGGTATTGTCTAAAAGGCCGTCCTGCACGGCGGTGTGCAAGACCAACTTCCCTTGGTTGTCAATGACCACCAGTCCCTTGTTCTGGGTACCCAAGGCAAAATTACCATCTTTTAAAAGGACAGCCTGGTTGATGACCAGTTCTTGGCAGGCAGTTGTTTCTTGTAACAGAAACGGGGCCACTTGTTGCCCGTCATAAAGGTATAATCCCTCTTTGATGGTGACAATCAAGAGTCGGTTTTTGTCATAGGGCAATACAGAGGCTATCTGCTTTTGCGCGAAGAACTCCCCACCAGGCAACAACTGGAGCTGGTTGTTCTCCAGCAGGGAAAGACCTTGGTTCCAGGCCAGGATGTACAGGTTCTTGTTTGCCTGGAAGCTGAATTCCAAAGGCCCCTTGGTTCTGATCACCTGTACCTTCTGGCCAGGGGTGTATTGGTAGATGTTCTTGAACGTAAAGAAATAGATGCGGCCAGACTGCTCATAGATGCGCCACACCTCATCCAAGTTCCGGTCTTTGGTGGGTAGGCTGTCTGCTAAAGATTTGTAGGTAAGGATGCCGGCCTGGTCAGGTTCAAAGTATCCAAAATCGCCTTGGCTGCCCACGTACACCCGCCCCTGTTTGCCCACAAATACGGAGCGAACCTTGGTGCCGGACTTGACGGAGTAGATGTTCCAGGTGGCTCCGTCAAACTCCAGTAGCCCGAAGTTATTGGCCACGTACAGCAGCTCTCTGTCATCTTGCACAATGCCCCAGCTCTGGATACCGCCTTTGAATTCTTCTGGCTTGAAGTTACGGATGACCGGATTGCCAAAGAAGTAATCCTGCGCCTGGACTGTTGTAGTCAGGCACAAGAAACAAAGCAGCAAAAAAGCCCTACAAAGTGGTTGGAAGCCCATGTTCAAATATACAAATCTGATAGCAGGCTATCAATACTGCGTGATGTAATTAACAAAAACACATTTTACTAATTCTTTTTTACCAAAAACGCATTTACACCACTCTAATGAGGTTTTACCTAAGGTTGTAGTAGTACTGATGTAGTGCTTGAGAGCCTTTGATGTAGTATTGATGTAGTCAAAATTTAGGTAAGAGGGTCCTACTCAGCTACTTTTAGGCATGCTTAACGCTACCACCTAACCTAATCTAACACATGAAGAAAAATCTACTTTTTTTCCTCTTATTCCATTTGTGTGGGATTGCCTTTGCGCAGACCACTATCACTGGACGCGTCACCTCTGCGGCGGGCGGTGAGCCATTGCCTGGAGTAAGTGTGGTGATCAAAGGCACTACCAACGGCACCTCTACCGATGCAGAGGGACGCTATCAGATTCAAGCACCTGGCACAGGCGGCACCTTAGTCTTCTCTTACATAGGATTTGTCTCCAAAGAAGAAGCCATCAATGGAAGAACTACTATCAACATGGGCTTACAGGAAGACGCCAGAGCCTTGCAAGAAGTAGTGGTGGTAGGGTATGGCACTCAGTTACGAAGAGAAGTGTCAACGGCTATCTCCTCTGTTTCTACGGAAGAAATCACTCAAACCCCTGTAACCAGAATAGAGCAGGCCCTACAAGGTCGCGTAGCCGGTGTGCAGGCCACCAACATTTCTGGTCAGCCCGGCGATGCACCAACCATCAGAATAAGGGGGATTGGTTCAACGGGTAATTCTAACCCCATCTATATAGTAGATGGATTCCCGGTGGGTGGCATTGACTATTTGAACCCCGGTGATATTGAGAAAATAGACATTTTAAAGGATGCGGCTTCGGCAGCCATCTATGGAGCCAGAGGCGGAAACGGGGTGGTGATCATCACCACCAAGCAAGGCAAGAGAGACGGCAAGATGACGGTTTCTTATGACGGCTATTACGGCGTTCAGAACCCTTGGAGGAGATTAGAGCTGTTGAACGGGCGTGAATACGCTACTTTGATGAATGAAGGTGCCGCTAACGCAGGCCTTACGCCTCCTTTCACAGACCCAAGCCAGTACGGTGAAGGCACAGACTGGCAGGACGCCATCTTCGAAAAAAACGCTCCCATCCAAAACCACCAATTAACCATCAATGGCGGTAGCGAGAAGTCTGGCTACTCAGCGGCTTTCTCTTATTTTGACCAAGACGGCATTGTGGGCGGTGACAAGTCCAACTTCCAGCGCTACACTGCTAGAATTAACGCAGACAACCAGGTAAAGAGCTTCCTGAAAATTGGTACTAATCTGGCATACACCCACATTAAGAGACGGTCTTTTGATGCCAACCAGGAGTTTGGCGGTATTCTGAGCAATGCCATCAATATGGACCCGCTCACGCCTGTGTTTGAAACCGATCCGGCCAAGTTGGCACAGAGTCAGTACACCTTAAACCCGGTGGTAAGAGACGGAAACGGAAACGTGTTTGCCATTTCTCCTTATGCCTCACAAGAAATTGTGAACCCATTGGCCCGCCTGCAGGTCATGAACGGACTTACCAACGTAGACAAATTTGTAGGTAACGCCATGGCTGAATTAAAACTGCTGGACGGTCTTACCTTCCATTCTACGTTGGGCATTGACCTGGCCTTTGTGGTAGGCAGCAACTACAATCCCATCTTCTATTTGAATGCAGCTCAGTACAACCCTAATTCACTAGTATCCAGAAGCACGGACAGGTACTACACATGGCAGGCTGAAAACTATGCTACCTACAAAAAAGGCTTTGGAGAGCATAACCTAGAAGTAACAGTTGGTACATCTGCCTTGAAGGACCGTGGAGAAGGTTTGTTTGGCTCAAACACTGGGTTAGTTACCAGTGATCCTACCATGGCTTATCTCAACCTGGCGGTAAATGCGGGTACGGCCGTAGCACAAGGTGGTGCCTATGAGCATGCTATCCTCTCTTTCTTTGGAAGAGCCAATTACAACTACAAGGGGAAATACCTTTTATCTGCCACGGTTAGAAGAGATGGCTCTTCCAGATTTGGTAGAGACAATAGATTTGCCACTTTCCCTTCGTTCTCAGCGGGCTGGGTACTGTCAGATGAATCTTTCTTTCCAGAGACCAACACCATTTCTCTTGCTAAACTTCGTGCTTCTTGGGGACAAAATGGGAATGAACAAATTGGAGGCCCTTACCCTTGGGCGGCGCAGATTGGTGTAGGCAGAGGTTACACTTTCTATAATCCAGGTGCCAAAGGCTATACCAGCGGTGCTGGGGCTGTGGCCATAGCCAACACAGAGCTAGGTTGGGAAGCCTCTGAGCAAACCAATATTGGTTTAGACCTAAACTTCTTCAACAACGCATTAACCTTTACCACAGACTATTATATCAAAACTACTAAAGGGCTTTTAGTCATTGCTCCCATTCCAGCTACCCCAGGAGAGAATCCGGGTCCAATCAATGGTGGGAATGTAAAAAACCAAGGAGTAGAGATGGCGCTTGGCTACCAAGGTAATGTGGGTGGGCTTGGCTATAACTTCTCCCTAAACGGTACCTACAACAAGAATGAGGTTACCGAAATCAGCAATCCAGAAGGGTTGTTAGGGCAAGTAAACATCTCAACCTATGGTCCTGCTAACAGGACAGCAGTTGGCTTACCGGTAGGTGCCTTCTATGGGTACAAGACCGCCGGCATCTTCCAGAACCAAACGCAGGTAGACGCACAAGAATTGCAACCAGACGCAGTACCTGGCGATGTGATCTTTGTGGATGTGAACAAGGACGGCAAGTTTGACACTAATGACCGTACATATTTGGGCAATCCTACCCCTAAGTTCACCACTGGCTTTAACATGGGTTTTGATTTCAAGAATTTTGACATCAGTGCCTTCTTCTACGGAGCCTTTGGTCATAAAATCTTTAACGGCACCCGCCGCTATGACTTGGTGTACTCCAATACTCAGTCAAGAGCGCTTAACCGCTGGACCGGTGAAAACAGCACCAATGAGTTCCCAAGATTCACCTTTAATGACACGAACGGCAACTATAAGAACATCTCTGACTTGTATATAGAGGACGGGGACTTCGTGCGCTTGAAGACTTTACAATTAGGCTACAACCTGCCAGGGACGCTTTTAACCAAGATACACATGCAGAAACTGCGCGTGTATGTGTCAGCAGACAATTTGATCACGCTCACAGACTATTCTGGTTTTGACCCTGAAATTGGTGCCCGTGGCGCCATTGACATAGGAATTGACAGAGGCGTGTATCCGCAGGCCAAAACATTCAGATTAGGTTTTAATGCCACTTTCTAAGACTGAACCCATGAAGACTATTCGTAAAAACACTTCAAAATATTTAGTTCTGGGTCTGCTAGCGTTTGGCTCGGCCAGCTGTGACAGCTTCCTGGACCTGACGCCCATTGACCAACGCACCACTGACAACTTCTATAAGACAGAAGCAGATGCCACTGAAGCCCTTGTTGGAATTTATGACGTCCTTCAGTGGAACACGGTGAAGGGCTTTCACCCTACCCCCATGCTCCTGGATGTGGCTTCAGATGATGCCTACGCAGGTGGAGGAAACCGCACAGACATTGTGAATATTCAGGAAATGGACTTTCACAAAATTCTACCTAACAATCCAGAGGTACAGGGCCTTTATAAGAAGCACTACTTTGGTATTTCCAGAGCCAATACCCTACTAGAAAAGATTGAAGGGGTAGATGCCTCTGAGAACTTTAAGAAAGTAACCATTGCTGAGGCCAAGTTCCTACGCGCTCATTTTTACCTGGACCTTGTGCGCTTCTTTGAGAACGTTCCGCTGGTGCTCAAGTCTTTGTCACCTAGTGAGTACAACCAACCTCAGGCCACACCTAAAGCGGTGTATGACCAGATTGCCAAGGACCTGGAAGAAGCCATTGTAGACCTGCCTGCCACTACCTTGACAAGCAGCAAAGGCAGGGCCACCAAATGGGCCGCAAAAGCGTTGCTAGCCAGAACGTACTTGTTCTACAAAGGCGTGTACGGTCAGGAACTGCAAGCCGGTTCCACCACTGTCAATGGAGCAAGAGCGTTAACGCATTTACAGGATATCATCAATAACAGCGGCCATGACTTGATGGCCAACTATGGTGACATCTTTAAAAGAGCCAGCGAGTTTGGGATAGAGTCCGTCTGGGAGATTTCCTACTCAGATGAAAACCCTTGGTGGGACTGGGGCTACATTCACGGTGGTGAGGGCAACATGCAACCTCAGATGCAGGGACCGCGCATCAAGAACCCCGCCTCTGAGAATTATGTAGCCGGCTGGAGCGCTGCCACTCCCACCCAGGAGCTGTTTGATGCCTTTGGCGCCAATGACCCGAGACGCGATGCCACCATTTTGGTAGAAACCGAATTGGCTGGCGGCAAAGCCAACTTGAACATTGGCTACCAGCACACCGGGTATTTCAGTCAGAAGTATTCTACCTCTAAAGAATATGCTCCGGCCGCCGGACAACCAGAATTGAATTGGGGCAACAACTACCGCGCCATCAGATACGCAGATGTGCTCTTGATGGCCGCAGAACTGGCTTTGACCAACGGAGGCAACGCAGAGACCTATTTAACAGAGGTAAGAGCCCGCGTAGGTCTGACACCGGTTCCTGCCACTCTGGACAACATCAAGAAAGAGAGACGACTGGAATTAGCGCTGGAAGGCCATCGCTATTGGGACTTGCTGCGCTGGAACACAGCCGCTCAGGAAATTCCTACCACGCAGATAGGCCCTATGTACGTGGGAGACAACAGTGATTTTGTCATCACCTACAACGCGGCTAGAAAAGGCTTCTTCCCAATTCCACAGAGTGAGATTGACCTTTCTGGCGGTACACTTAAGCCAAACGCAGGATATTAATACATCTATTTAAAGACAGAAAAAATGAAAAGATATACAGCCTATTTGGCCACCCTGTTGCTCATGACCTTTGTCTGGAGCGGCTGCGAGGTAGATGACCCAGAACTAGCGGAGGCCCCCTCTGCTGAAATGGTTTCCTTTACCACCACACCTACCACCACCAACGCCAACATCATCAACTTTGAGTCTACCTCACCGGGCTTTAAGTCTGTGTGGGACTTTGGAGATGGGGCTACCGCTGAAGGTACCAAAGTGTCACATGGCTACCCAGTAAAAGGCAACTACACGGTAAAACTGACCATCTACACATCGGGCGGTTCTGCCACTGGCTCTAAAACCGTGACCATTGCCAATACCAACCCCAGCATGCTAAACCGTGAGGATTATAACTTCTTAACGGGCGGCGCCAACCAGTTAGAAGGCAAGACGTGGGTGATTGATAAAAACTCCCCAGGCCACCTGGGCATTGGGCCAATTGGAGGCACTACGCCAGAATGGTACACGGCTGCGCCCAATGAAAAAGCCAGCGAAGGGTATTATGATGATGAAATGACCTTCGTGTTGGGCAACACCTTGTCTTATACCTACAAAAACAATGGCAACACCTTCGCGAATGGTGACAACGCCCCTGGCATAGGAGGTACCAAAGGCGCTGACCAAACGGTCAACTACACCCCTCCTACCAACCTTACCTGGAGCATCTCTGAAGAAGGCGACAAGAAGTTCCTGATCATCTCCAATGGCGGCTTCATTGGCTATTATACCGGGGTTTCTAAGTATGAGATCCTTTCTTTAACCGAGAACGAGATGTACCTGCGCAGCGGCAGCGCCGCGGTGGCAGAACATGCCTGGTACCAAAAGCTGGTGCGCAAAGGATATGCTCCACCCAAACCGGTGAAGGAATATAAAGCCGTAGACATCGCCGATAATTTTGACACGCCGGGCACCTTTACCTGGAAGTTTGAGAACATTGGCTTCAATGAGAACTTTGACAACCCCGCGCAGCTCCCTTCCAACACGTCAGACAAGGTGGGCCGCTACGTGAGACAAGCTGGCCAGGCCAATGAGTTTGGAAACGCCAACATCCAGTTCACCCACAACCTGGACCTGACCAAGCGCCACGTGTTCAAGGTGAAGGTGTTTGTGCCTAGCTACAATGACTATACCACCATGGGCGGTGCCGAGGATTGGTCTCCAGTGAAAACGCTGCAGAAGCAACTTTCTGTGAAATTGCAAAACTCTGAACTAGGCGGCAATGCTTACACTACCCAGGCAGAAGTGATCCAGCAGGTAACCCAGTTGGACCAGTGGGTGGAGTTGACGTTTGATTTTAGCGCCCATGCGTCTAGAAAAGACTTTGACAAGATTGTGGTTCAGTTTGGCGGCGAGGCTCACTTTAACCCTGGCATCTTCTACCTGGATGATTTCCGGTTGATGCCTTAACTACCTTTTGACTCTGTAGGCCAGAGACAAACCGTTTCTGGCCTATTTTTTCTAAATCAGCCCTAAAATGCAAAAATTCAAATACTTGACCCTGTGCCTAATGATCTTCCTGGCTTTGGGTGCAAGGGCGCAGAATGCCACCTTCAATGAGCTTGTCTGGCAAGATGAGTTTGAAGGCGAAGGCGCTCCCAACCCTGCCTGGTGGAGCTATGACCTGGGCACTGGAGACGGTGGCTGGGGCAACCGCGAGTTACAGTCCTACACCAACCAATTAGCCAACGTACGGCAGTCGGGAGGCAAGCTGGTCATTGAGGCCATCAAGCAGAACGGCAACTGGACCTCGGGCCGCATAAAAACCCAAGGCAAATTCAAGTTCACGTATGGCCGCGTAGAATGGAAAGCCAAACTAGCACCCGGCGTGGGCACCTGGCCTGCCCTCTGGATGCTGGGCGAAGCGGTCACGACCAAAGGCTGGCCTGCCTGTGGTGAGATTGACGTCATGGAGTACATTGATCGTCTACCTGGCAAGATACAGGCGGCCTTGCATACCCCGTCTAGCTTTGGCAACACCCAGAACATTGGCTCCACGCAAATTCCAGATCCTACCACCGCCTTCCATATTTATGCGGCAGAATGGTCACCCACAGAGATTAAGTTTTTTGTGGACAACACCCTGTACTATACCTATGCCCCAGCAGTGAGAGACGCCAGAACCTGGCCATTTACTGAAGACCAGTTCCTGATTATGAATATTGCCGTGGGAGGGAACATGGGCAGCGAACCCAGCCTGGAAACCAACGGTCAGAAAAACGGCGTAGATCCCAACCTTTCCAGCACCCGCATGGAGGTGGAGTATGTACGCGTATACCAGACCTTCAAAGAGCTCACCCTCACAGGGCCTACCTTGGTAAAGCCATCGGCGCAAAACGTCACGTTTAAAGCCAGCCAGTTGGCCAATGCCACCTACACCTGGACCTTGCCAGACGGCGCAACTATTTTAAGTGGGCAAGGCACGGCAGAAGTGACAGTAAACTGGGGCAGAAAGTCTGGCACGGTACAAGTGCAGATGCAGCACAATGGCCAGACCTACACCAAATCCATAGAAGTAAAAACCAAGATGATACCCACGGGGAGCTCTTTCCTGATTGAAGGCTTCTCTCCGGTTCCGGCAACGCAACTAAAATCCTCTGGCGGCACCTTTGAACTAAGCCAGGCCATTGACGCCCTTAGAATCAATTACAATATTACCACGCCCAACAACCTGCCGGCGGTGGTGTATGAACTGGAATCGCCGCTGGACATGACCGACTTTCCGGTTTTGGCAGCCTCCATCAAGACGCTCAATAAAAGCAAAACCGTTTCCTTACGAATAGACCTGTTAGATGCCACCGGTAAAGTAACCGGTGGCAATCAGGTTTTTACGCTTTCACCGTTAATTGATGACGGTGACTATTACACGTACCACTTCAATTACGCCAGCGCGTTTGGCACCGGTTCTGGCCAGGTAGACCCAGCCTCCATCAGCAAGATTAGGCTGCTTGTCAATTATGGCTTGTTCGGGTCACCGGGGCAAGATTCTTTATGGGTGGATAGTTTCAGTGTTTTACCTACCATGCCCGCCACGCCAAACAGAGCCTCGCACGCCGTCGCAACTACGACGGCTTCTGGCATTACCGTGACCTGGCAAGACAATGCCGCCAATGAGCAGAACTTCAAGGTTTTCAAGAGCGCCAAGAGTAATGGAGAATACTTGGAAATAGGGTCAGTGGCTGCCAATACCAGAACGTTCACAGACCCATCCGGCACACGGGAAAGCTTTTACAAAATTCAGGCAGCCAACGCCGCCGGAGCAGCCAGTTTTTCTAACATAGCCACTGTTGCCGGCGTGATTAGCGGCCTGCCTCATGATGAAGTTCTGGCCAGACAAGTCCGTCTGTTTCCCAACCCGGCCAAGACCAGGTTCTTTCTTTCTCACCCAATCGGTCTTAAGATATCAGCCATCAGGCTTTTTTCATTAAACGGCCAAGAAGTACAGTTACCAACGTTTTCTCTCCAATCAAGAGAATCTACGGTAGAGGTAAACCTTACATCGCAATTGCCAGACGGGCTCTACCTGTGTCAAATTCAAACAGAGAAGGCCTTGCTGTACAAACGCCTTCTTATCCAGAAATAACTTTAACCCCGTTTGCGCTTCCTTTCGCTCTAAAACCAGAGAAAAGGAAAACATCACCTTCAAAGACCAAACTGCAACCTCATGAAAAGATTTACCGCTACGTGCCTGGTCCTCTTCCTTATTCTATTTTCCTTCACCTCCTTCACGCCAGCCCCCCAGAAAGCGCCCATTGAAAAGCGCATTGAAGACCTGCTGGCCAAAATGACCCTGGAAGAGAAAGTAGGCCAGCTCAATTTTGTGGTAGGCGACCTCTTCAACACCGGTCCCACCGTACGTACCTCTCAGTCAGACAAGTTTAATGACGCCATCAAGAAAGGCGAAATCACGGGCATTTTCAACATCCATGGCGCCGAGTATGTGGGCAAACTGCAAAAGTTAGCTGTGAAAGAATCTCGTCTGGGCATTCCCTTGATCATTGGCGCAGACATTATTCATGGTTTTAAAACCGTGTTTCCCATCCCTTTGGGCGAGTCTGCCAGTTGGGATTTGGCCGCTATTGAAAATGGCTCCCGTGTGGCCGCCATTGAATCTACGGCCGGGGGCATTAACCTGACCTTCGCGCCCATGGTAGACATTAGCCGCGACTCTAGATGGGGCCGCACTGCCGAGGGCGCCGGCGAGGACCCATATCTGGGCTCTTTGATTGCCGCTGCCCGCGTGAAAGGATTTCAAGGGAAAGACTTGGCAGACCCAAGAACCATGGCTGCCTGCGTGAAACACTTTGTGGCCTACGGTGCCGCCGAAGCTGGCCGTGACTACAACACTACTGACATGTCTGAGTACTTATTGAGAGATGTGTATTTGCCTCCTTTCAAAGCTGCCTTAGATGCAGGTTCTGCCACTTTGATGTCAGCGTTTAATGAGTTGAACGGCGTACCGGCCACCGGCAACATGTTCACCATGGACCAGATCCTCAGAAAAGAGTGGGGCTTTAAAGGCGCGGTCATCTCAGACTGGCAGAACATCACGGAGATGGTCAACCACGGCTATTCCAAAGACCACGCCCAAGCCGCAGAGCAAGCTTTGAGAGCTGGCACTGATGTAGACATGATGGGCGAAGCATATTTGAAATTTGTTCCAGAACTGGTAAAAAGCGGCAAACTGGACCAGAAGATATTGGATGAGTCGGTGCGCCGCGTGCTCTGGCTGAAGTTTAGGTTAGGCTTGTTTGACAACCCGTATCTGTACTCAGATGTCAAGCGCGAAAAGAAGGAAATCAGGTCTAAAGAAAACCTGGCCGCAGCCTTTGACATGGCTCGCAAATCAATGGTATTGTTAAAGAACCAAGGTAATATTCTGCCATTGACTACCGCTACTAAAAAGATTGCCGTGATTGGGCCATTGGGCAACAACAAAGCAGACATGAACGGTACCTGGTCGTTTTTTGGGGAGGAGCAGCACGCGGTAAGCTTCCTGGAGGGCATCAAGAAATACGCGAAAGGCGCTGAGGTGACCTTTGCCGAGGGCTGTGACCTGTACACCAATTCCACAGACAAATTCGCCGCCGCCGTTGCCGCCGCTCGTAATGCAGATGTGGTCATTATGGCCATTGGCGAGAGCGCCGTCATGAACGGTGAAGGCGCCTCAAGGGCAGACATCGGGTTGCCCGGCGTGCAGTTGGACCTAGTAAAGGAAATCCACAAGACCGGCAAGCCCATCGTGGCGTTGGTGAGCAGTGGCCGGGCTTTGGAACTGTCTTGGCTGGGCCAGAACATCCCTACCATCATGGCTACCTGGTCACTGGGGTCTGAGGCTGGCAATGCCGTGGCCAGTGTCTTGTTTGGCGAATACAACCCTGCTGGCAAACTGCCTCTCTCGTTTCCGCGGCACGTGGGTCAGTTGCCGTTGTATTATAACATCAAGAACACCGGCCGCATGTATGAAGGTACTCACTCAGAGCCGGGCAGTGAACGCGTGTACCGCTCCCGCTACCGCGATGTACCCAACACCGCTTTGTATCCGTTCGGGTATGGCTTAAGCTACACCACCTTTGCCTACGGACAGCCAAAACTAAACAAGAGCAGCATAGGCGGTAATGAGAACCTGGTCCTGACCGTAGACGTCACCAACACTGGTAAGTACACCGGCGAAGAAGTAGTACAGCTATACATCCAGGACCTAGTGGGCAGCACCGCCAGACCAGTTAAACAGCTCAAGAAATTCCAGAAGCTGTCCTTCGCCCCCGGCGAGAAGAAAACCGTCACGTTCACCCTCAATGCCAGCGACCTTTCCTTCTGGCGCCAGAACATGACGTTTGGGGCAGAACCCGGCGATTTTAAAATCATGGTAGGAGGCAATTCCAGAGACGTGCAGACCCTGCCGTTCACCTTGACCTCTACCTCTATCTAATTTCTTTCATGTGGAAGTCGTTTTTGGCCTGTTTTCCCAAAAACAACTAAAAAACGCCAGCTACAATAGCTGGCGTTTTTTCATATAAAGTCAAGTAAATTATAGCTTATAGGCTTGCCTGGCCAGTAACTTCCATTGCCCGTGTTGCTTCTGCCAGACCAGCAGCACACCCAATTTCACAGTGCCCGGGTTGCCGCTGTCATTGGTGGTAGCAGACAGTTGATGTCTTACTAGAGCCGTTTTGCCAGAGACTTGTATGCTTTGATTGGCCAGGTCAATAGTCACAAAATCAGATTTCTTAGTGACCAAGGCCTCTATGAACGCTTGCTTGCCCTCTACCCTGCCGCTGGAGTGCCCATAGCTCAAGTCATTGGCTACCACTTCTTCCAACGCTTTCTTTTCACCAGACAGCATGGCCTGCTTTAAGGCCTCCACCGCAGTGGCTACCTGTTTTTCGTCTTTAGATTGGGCCTTGGTGGTCATGCTGGCCATGAAAAGGCAAACCAATAACAGTCCTACTATTTTGTGCATGAGCTTCTCTGTTTAAGCGATGAACGGGAGTCCTAAACTACGCAATCTTGGCCATCTCCTGAAAGCCCTAGAACGCCTCAAGAAAGAAAAACCTCGTTTTTGATCTGTTTTCCAGAAAACAAGCCAAAAACGAAAAGCGTCAAGGCTTTAAAATATCTGGCAGCTTGCTATCTTTCATTCAGAATATTAACCGCCTAGCGCCAAACCCTACACTCCCGATGAAACTTTCTTCTCTGTTCTCTCCCATGAAAGCCTCTACTATATTACCGCTTTTCGTTGGCTTGCTTCTGCTTAGTTCCTGCGGAGGACAAACCACCTCTCCCGTAAAACAGGTGAAAGTGCTGGGCTACGGAGGCGTGACCATCTACCCAGACGTGGCTGAAATTTCGGTGGAGGCCTCCTTTACCAAAGACCGCATGAAGGATGCCGTGCAAGAGGTGCAGGCCGTCACCAACAGCGTACTGGCCCTCTCAAAAAAGTACACTGCTTCTGGAGAAGACGTGCGCATTAGTAGCATCTCGGCTAACAAGGACTATGCCTACGTCAACGGCAAAAACCAATTCACGGGCTTCAACTCCTCCCAGTCCATCACCATCAAAATCACTGACCTTAAAAGACTGGAAGCCTTTATGGAAGAACTGCTGGCCACCAAGATCAACCGCATCCAGAACATCAGTTACACGCACACCAAGGCCGACAGCCTAAGAAGAGAAGCCAACGCCTTAGCTCTGTCAGACGCTGTGAAGGCCGCCGACAATCTTTGCTCGGTTACCAAATCCACCAGGGGAGCTGTCCTAGAGATGGCCAACTACCGCACCCTGGACACGGGCAACGGTAACTATTCAGCTGACCAGGACATTGACGTGGAGTTGTATGGCAAAGGGTTTGGCGGAAGCGGCTTTAAAGTCACGCCTGAGTTGTTAAAATTCAAGAGCACCTGCCACGTGGCCTTCGCCATAGAGTAATCACTGTTTTTGGCTTGTTTTCCGGAAATCAGGCCAAAAACGGTTTGCCTTTTACAACGCGAAGGGCGGCGCCTGGTTGGGTTTCCAGACGGTCTGGGCCAGTTCATTCAAGGCTAAGCGGGCGTTCCGGAAGCCCTGTGCTAGCTGGGTGTAGACTTCGGCCAGTTCCAGTTCATAGGCCAGTTTGTGCGTAGCTGCCAGCCTGAAACTGCTTCTACCCACCTCTTCATAATACGACGGGTCAGGCGCTCCGCGTTGTTGGCGGCGCTCTATCCAGGCCTGGAACATACCTGACAGAAATAGCGCGTAGTTGCCTATGTGCACGCGTATTAAAAAGGCCTCGGCCGCTGAGGCGTTAGTCAAGGCCTCCAGCATGTCTACAATGTATTGAAAGCGGTGCGGAAGTTTTTCATGGGGTGAGTGCATGCGCTGGGTGGTGGAGAACTGCCAGAGCAAAGAGGCAATGTAATCTGCCAGTTCACGGTCTTCAATGTTTTGGCGGCGCAGAACGGTTCGGGCCAACACATAAAAATACAGTTGCTGAGAAACGCTCACTTGTCCTGCTTGCGATAGCAAGGCCTTGGGGAGGGCCTCGTGGTCCAGCATTTCGTCGCGGCACTCCGGGTCGCTGAGGAGTTCTATCAGACTTACATGTTTGGCAATCTGCCTGGACAGAATGCGGGCTATAAAATCAAAGTCCGTGGCGGTGAATTGGGCACGGCAGTTGGCTAACACCATGGTTCATGCTCCTTTCCAATGTGAGTGGATGTTCTAGGGTATGATTGAATTCTGAAAAGACAGGAAAGCCTTGTCAGCGTGTAATCTTAAAACGAAGTAGCATTTTAGAAGGTTATCAGAGCGTCCTCCGTTTTTAGGCTATTTTCTGGAAAACAGGCTAAAAACGAAAATCCCCGCCGGTTCTGCACCAGCGGGGACTTTCTGAAAAATCTAAGATTTTAAGCTTAGCCGATGGCCTGTTCTAAATCTGCAATAAGGTCTTCTACGTCTTCAATGCCCACGCTCAAACGGATGAGCGAGTCAGACAAGCCGCCTTTCAAACGCTCTACCTGCGGAATGCTGGCGTGCGTCATGGTGGCCGGGTGCCCGCAAAGCGATTCTACGCCGCCCAGAGACTCGGCTAAGGCGAAGTACTTCAATTTCTCCAGTACTTGAATGGCATCTTCCTGCTTGTCGCCTTTTAAAACAAAGGAAATCATGCCCCCGAAGTCGCGCATCTGGTCACGGGCAATCGGGTGGTTAGGATGGCTTTCAAACCCTGGCCAGAAGACCTTCTCTACCTTAGGGTGCTGACGCAGGTATTCGGCGACGGCTTTCCCGTTCTCGCAGTGGCGTTGCATGCGTATGTGCAAAGTCTTGAGTCCGCGCAAAACCAGAAAGCAATCTTGTGGACCAGGAGTTCCGCCGCAGGCGTTCTGGAAGAAAGCCAACTGCTCAGCCAGGGCATCGTCCTTCACCACAATAGCACCCATCACCACGTCTGAGTGACCGGCCATGTATTTGGTGAGTGAGTGCATCACAATGTCAGCACCCAAGTCCAAAGGAGTTTGCAGGTACGGCGTGCTGAAGGTGTTGTCCACTACCAGCGTGAGGTTGTGCTTCTTGCTGATTTGAGAGGCGCCTTTGATGTCAATGATGTTGAGCAATGGGTTGGTTGGCGTCTCTACCCATATCATCTTGGTGTTCTCCGTGATGTGCTGCTCAATGCTCTGAATGTCGGCCATGGACACAAAGGTGAACTTGATGCCGTAGTTCTGGTACACCTTGGTGAAAATGCGGTAGGTACCGCCGTACAAGTCATTGGTAGAAATCACCTCATCACCAGGCTTCAACAACTTGATGATACAGTCTGTGGCGGCCATACCTGAGGCGAAGCACAGGCCGTGGTTCCCGTTTTCCAGCGCAGCCAGGGCACTTTGCAAAGCACTGCGGGTAGGATTGTGGGTGCGTGAGTATTCGTAGCCTTTGTGGTCGCCGGGCGAGCGCTGCACGTAGGTGGAGGTCTGATAAATAGGCGTCATGATGGCGCCGGTGGTAGGGTCTGGCTCTACCCCTGCGTGTATGGTTTTGGTTCCGAATTTCATAGAGTCTTATACGGTTGTACCGGTGCAAGTTAGCCAAATTGCCCGCAAGTTGCCAAAGGTGCGCATTCAGCCATTGCGCCGTTTTTGCCGTAGTTCTGGTAAATTACCCGATATTCGGGGCCTTGACGCCTATGTGGAAAAAACTGCTTCAACAAAATACTGGAACGCTGTTGTACTCTGCCTTGCTGGTGGTGGTGCCGGTGCTGGCCAGTTCGGCACTGGCGTTCTGGCTCTACAGAAACCAGGAATTGCTGCAGAACCTATCTCCTGCCGGCATGGTGCTATATTTTGCGGTGGTATCCTTAACCATGGCCTTCGCGCTCACGCCCACCACCTTTGTAGCCTTGGCGACGGGTTTTCTGTTTGGCTGGGTCTCCTTTTCGGGCGTGGTGGTTTCTTATGGCATAGCAGCTCTGATTGGCTACGCCGTGGCCCGCCTCATTGACCATGGCAAAATGACCAACTTTCTGCACCAGTTCCCCAAAGCCGAGGGCGTCATTGATGAGCTACGCGAACACAGTTGGAGCTTGATTATCTTGACCCGTATCTCGCCGGTACTGCCCTTTGCCTTTATGACATTCGTTTTGTCTTTGGTGCAGGTACCCAGGGGCCGGTTTTTAATAGCCAGCATGGCAGGCATGTTGCCGCGCACGCTCTTCTTCTTCTGGGTGGGCACGCAGGCCCAGGACTTGCTGGCCTTGTTGCAAGACCCTAATGCGGGCACCATGGGCAAACTGCTGATGGGTGCGTTGGTGGTTATTTCCCTGGGAGGCATCTATGTTTTACTAAACCGAGCCATTAAAAAAGCCCTGGCGAAGAAGAATTAGCTAAGTGGCCGCGTCAGGAATCGTACCTGAATCCATTGATTTCCAGCCTGAATTAAATTAATGGCAGAATTTTACAGAAAATCTTTAGCGAGAACTTGCGTATAAAGGGGCAACCTACTACCTTTGCATCACTAAATAACTGGTCACGTAGCTCAACTGGATAGAGCATCTGACTACGAATCAGAAGGTTTGGGGTTCGACTCCCTACGCGACCACAGGAAACGCCCTTTACAGCTTGTAAAGGGCGTTTTTCATGTATATGGGAGCGTTTTTGGGAGCGTTTTCTAAAAACAGGCCTGAAAAGCGTACCGGAATACTACCAAATCAGGCACTGGATCTATCCGTCAGCACGTTCAATACAGCAATTCCCTCCTGAGTTTCTCCCACGTTGTTGTGCACCTGCAGATGTTTAGGCCAAGAGGCGACTTCCGTTCGCATGGCCCTCATTTCTGCCACCATCTGCAGCATGATCATTTCTGAGTTGGCCGCAGAAGGCGCGCCGGGAACCTGGGCGTCTGCGGCGGTCATGCCTCCCTCGGCAAATGCCCGGGCACCTTTCACACGTTCAGACTCCAGCCAGCCCACGGTGTTGGCGTATTTAGGCGAAGAGATCATCCAGTTGGGAATCACAAGCTCCGCACCGCGCTCACCTATCAGACCAAGCTTGGCACTGCCCACAAACCCGCCGTCTGCGAAAGAGCCGATGGAGCCGCCAGAATAACCAGAGGCGGTCTCCCACATGCCGTTGCGCTCTACCATGTTGATGAGTGCCCGGCCTCCCCCGCGGCTGGTCATACCACCAGTGGCGAACTGCTGGGCGTTCACCTGTACGGCGGCACTGTTGGCGCGCATGATGGCAGAAGCCGTCTTAACCGAGGCGATGATCATACCCGCACCTGGGAACAAGGCATTGGCCGGGTTCTCATTGGCCGTCTTCCAGATACCTTGGATCTCCTCTGCCAGGTTCACTGCGATCATGCCCTTGCTGAACGCCTTGATTACGCTGGCATTCTTCTTGCGCATGGCCTCATCTGCGGAGAAGAAGTCAATTCCGGCCTGCAGCACCTCCTTAAAACCTCCGGTGGTTCTTTTGAACATGGCGTCCTTGAACTCTGCAGTCCTTTTCTCATTGGCAATCTTCCCGTCTGCAATCTCCTTGTCAGTGGCAAGAATTTCATTCTTCAGCTTTTTTGCCGCCAAAGACTCGCCTTGGTTGGCCTCCTCAAGAATGGCAAGATTGGCTACTGCCGTGGCTTTTTTCAATTCCAGCAGTCTTTCATCTCTAAGCATCTCAGCTTCAAGAGCCAGCAGGGATTGTTCCTCCAGAACTGCTTGATCCGTTAAAAAATCATTTTGGATTTTTTCCGCTTTCAATGCGGCTTCTTCATCGCTTTTAGCTAGTCTTTTTTCCAGATCTTCCTGTTCCTTGGCATTCCGTTTCTCCTCAGCTTCGTCTAAAGCTGCCTGCTCAGCGGCCTTCAGTTCTTCATCCTTGAGTTTTTGCTGTTGGTCCAGATTGTCGATGAGCGCCATCTTCTCCAGACCCGTAGCGGCAATGTTGTCCAGTACCGCTGTGCGCTGCTTGTTTAATTCCCTTTTTTCCAGTTCATGCTGCAGACGAAGCTTGGCCAGAACCTTGTCGATACCGTCTTCCATCACCTCCACCTTCAGTTTGGCGAATTCGATTTCTGCCTCCATTTCAGCCTTGTTGAACTCTTCACGCGCTTTGGCCAGCTCCTTTGCTGCTTTTTCTGCGGCTTTCTTGGCTTCCTTCTCAGCTTTCTCCCTCGCTTTTTTCTGAGCCTCGGTCTCAGCGGTTGCCACGGCCTCTCCTTTCTTGGCGGCTTCAATCTTCTCTTCTTCGGCCTGAGCGGCCGCTTTTTCCTTCTGAGTCTTGATGCGCTTGTCCTGGCTGCTAGTGTACCCATCAATGTAAGCCATTCCTGCCCTTGCCCCGGCACCTCCAACGTCATTCACAACCCCATCAAAGGTTTTCTTCAGACCTGATTTTATCTTGTTCACATCCAGGGTGAAGATGCCCACCAAAAGGTCAGCCACGCCGCCCAACACATTGACGGCCGCGTTCTTAATGGAGGTAAAGACAGATGATACTATGGCTGCAAGCCCACCAATGTGCCCGCGCACCAGTCCGCTGCTGTTGTAAAGCTTTACAAATCCCTCAATCAGGCCGTCAATCACCATTATGGCACCTTTGATGGGGGCCACCAAAAGCTCAAAGACAAATCGAAGCCCTTCTACCACAGCACTGGCAGCGTCTCCCTGGGAGTTGAAAAGACCCATGCCCTCCACCAGGCCCATCACATCATCCCATAGGTCAGTGACAACTCCCCACAGATCCCTGAAGATGGCCACCACCGGTTCTGATTTCTCCATCACCTGGCCAAGAAAGTCAGAGGCCTTGTTCAACCCGTTCTGAACGAAGCCACCCAGAGTCTCCTGCAGCTCGCCAAGCGTCATCTGCAAGGAAGCCCAACCACCGCCAGCCTTCCTGGCCGCTTCAGCGGAACCGCCGAACTCCTTGTTCAACTCTGCCAGGATCATGCGCTGAGCACCGGCCTTGTCACCGGTCTCCACCATGCCTTTGATCATTTCCTTCTGGTCGGCGGTAAAGCTCACCCCTACCTTGCTAAGGGCAGTGATTCCCTTGATAGGGTCATTGAGGGCCTTACCTACTTGAATGGAGGCGCCTTTCAAGTCTGCCGGGCCGTCACCGGCCATTTTCTGGGCCATGTCTTGGATGGCGGGCAGGGCTTCCTCAAACACGCCCTTTTTAATTTCTGTGAAGGTGAGCAAGAGGGTGGCGGCACCTTTGGTGGCATCATCGTCAAAAAGTGTTTTACCCATTCTCTCCTCTGCCAAAGCCTCAATCTCTGCCTTGGTGATGCCGGCCGCGTAGGCAGTGCTCTTCAGACCCGCCTCTAGTTGCGAGTTGATCTGGGCGCTGCCCTCAAACGCCTTCTGCGAGGTGGTGAACAAGCCCCAAAGCTGCTGGGCTGCGGCCAGTAAGCCGCCGCCCGTGAAAACGCCTAGCGCATTGCCCCACATCTGCTTGAAGAAGCCACCTCCGGACGCTGCCATGGTCTGGGCCTTGGCTAGGCCGTTGATCTCGGCTCTGGCTTCATTTGCCTTCTGTTTGATGGACTGGTACTGTTGGATAAGATCTTTCCTTTTCGGGTCATCTGCCGCCATTTTATTGATCTGCGCGTTCAGAATAGCCTGTGCGCCGGCCATCTCCTTTATGGAGGCGTTAAACTTCTCCCCGTTGGCGATAATCTCGATCTCACGGGTGGTCTTGTCTGTAGAAGCCATCTTAAATGTTGATTACAAGTTTCTTTTGAATGCTGCCGGCCACGTTCTCCACTCCTTGAATGGCAGCTTTGTCGGCCAGCAGGTGACTTAGCTGGTTTACCTGATGGCCTATACTGTCGCGGCCCTTGCTGTACCAGCGCTTGGGCGCACGCCTGTTGCCACGGGCTTTTCCCAGAATCCTGCGGCTGGTGGCGTTTTCCTTCTGGTCTCCCAGCTTGGAGCCGCGCCCCACCCCCATGTCCACCATGGCACCATACCAGGCATAGGCTATCTTGATTTTCTCCACGTCGCCGTTGGAATGGGCCATCACCTCGCCGGCGAAGCTCTGGTCAAGGTCTCCCGTGCTTTTGATCCTTAGTTTCTTAAGCTGCTGCCGCCAGTTCTGAATGACAAGGGCCAGCCACTCCTGGCTTATCTCGCGCTGTGTCTTTGCTTCTTCCATCAGTAGTTTCTCCTTATGGGCACCTTGGCCGTTTTCAGTCCGTTCTTTTTGCTGATGGTGAAGCTGACCTTCTCCCAAAGCCCGGTAAAGATGCCGCCCTCATGCCGGATGAGGCAGCGCCGGCCGTGGTTGAGGCTCAGAATCTCGTGAATGCGCAGCGCCTGCTCCGTCTCCACGCGGTCAGACTCATCCAAAAAGTCAAGCCAAGGCTTGTGCCGACGCAGGTACAGGCCGTGCGGCCCGTCCCACTCCAGAGAGTCTGAAGAGATCTGGTCACCCATGCGGTTCACTGTTCCAGAGGTGCCCAGCGGGTAGGTGGTGCCGTCATTGTTGGGCTGCAGGCCGTGGTAGGCCAGCACCCTGAAGGAGAATCTGTCCTGCTCCTGCTGGGTGACGGGCACCAGCCAGTCACGCTGGCCTGTGCCGCCCCAGAAAAGGTAGTTGACCACCATGGGCAGCGTGGCCACCTGACAAGGCACGTCCTCAAGACCATCACCCACCTGGTAGGAGTAGTCAAAAGCCACCTGCTTCTGCTCATCATCGGGGTCTGCCTCCATGGCCAGCGTGAAGCCCCCGAAGGGCGCCGGCTCCCACTCATACACCCGGCCGGTGAACTCTGACCAGTCCACGTAGGTGCGGTCGGCCACCACGTCTCTGAGGCGCACGACCTCCATCTCCTTCCGGAGCGGGTTGAACACGAAGCCTATGCTGAACAATGAGCGTATGGCCTTCAGAAACTCGTTCACCTTCATGTCGGGCACATGCTCTGCCAGCACCACGTCTATATCTGGGTCTGCAGAAGTTGGGAAATAGGCCCGCGTGTTGAAGACCACCAGCCTTTTGACGGCCTCCTCCTCCAGCCAGTCACCAGTCACGGTATAGCCGAAATGGGCCATGGCCGCCTTGAGCACGTGCACCAGGTAAGGAAATGGCGTGACGGGAAACTCGTAGGGTCTCATGACATTGGAGTTGAATGGAAACCCTTCGTCATAGAAGTTCTGGTACCCGCTGAAATCCGGCTGCTCTACTTTAGAGAAACCAAGGTTGCGCACCGGGAACAGCGCGTAACTGGACTCTGGGTAGGCCGGCTGCACGCTCAGCTGCAGCGGCACGGTGCCATAGTCGATGTCCCGCAAGCCGGCCTCCTTGATCTGCACGGAGATGTCGCCCACATCGGTCTGGAAGTTCACTTCGTAGCCTTTCTCTGAGCGCCTGATGACGTTCAGCTTTCCCATGCGCCACAGCTGGCCCATCAGGAACAGTTGGCACGGCAACTCGGGCTGGCGATACCGGGCCACGGATAGATGGCCGGGAAACTTCAGCTTCAGATTGTTCACGGCGCTGAAGGGCAGCGTGAACGGGAAGGTGAGCGTGCCCGGAATGCGGTCAAACTCAAACAGCGTGTTCCAGATCTCAATCTGGATGGAGAGATCGGCCGGCAGATCCAACCAGTCATCTCCCAACTTAAGGGCTATGAATTCTCTCATGGCTCCATGGGTTTAAGGGTGGCAGTCTGGTCTATTAGGTAACCGGCCGCGTTTAATTTTGGCGTATAGCGGTGGCGGCGCAGGAACTGCACCTCAAAGTCAATGTAGCCCGTGTCCTCATTCTCATCCAGAAGTTTGTGGTTCTTGTCTATGACATACACCGGCGTGTAGCGGTCTTTCTCCACCAGCCAGACCCGCTGCGAGAGCAGGAAGTCCTCAAATGTCTCTACCTCGTGCTGGCTGCGGTAGCCGGTGCTCAGTTCCATGGTCGACTTGCCAGTCTTAGAGAAGACCTCCAACTCATGCCGGTCGGCACGCGAACCCGGCAGCAGGTTTCTCTCCAGAGAGCTGCTGTCTGGGTCAAACTTCTTCTTGGCGCGGCCGGTGGCCACCAACGTATTTATGCCGCCGAGGCTGTTGGCATACAGCAGATACCTTCTCTTCTCGCCGAAGTCCTCCAGCAGATGATAGCGGCGCGTCTCACTTATCACTTTGCCAAGCGGGTCTTGCACATACAAGTCCCAGCTTTTCACAGCTATGCCGGGCTTCTTTAAATCAAGGCCAAGCTGCCCATGGCCCACCGGCAGGCAGTAAAGCTCAAACCGCTTAACGCCGTTGACCGCATGCACGTCATAGGTGGCCGAGGTACCGTCTGAAAAACGCACCCTTGCCTTCACCGTAAAGCCGGCAAGGTCAAAGGAGTTGGGCATGAAGTACAGAAACTCAGGCTGGTCGGCATACACCCACTTCACCGGCAAGTCCCACGTGAAGAAAGGCTTGCGGTTGACCTGATAGCTACTGAAGAAAGTATCCAGCAGCATCTCGGTGGTGTCAAGACCGCCGTAGAGCACGTACTGGGTGTCAATCTGGGAGTAGTCCCCAATGATGGGCGGGGTTCCGTATTTTTCGGTGTATTTCAGATAAAACCGCTTGAAAACAGAGTCTGCGCGAACGGCAATACTACCGCCGAAGGGAGGCAGGTGCGGCTCTACGAAGGAATGCAGCAGCTCGCGCACGTCAAAGACCGTGGTGCCGTCTGAGTTGGACGGGTGCTCCAGCGGATCCGGCAACACCTTCACAAACTCACCGGACTCATAATCAGGCTCAATGAGCACCTCGCACAGAAAGGAAAGGTTGGGCTTGGTCTCGGGTGCGTCTGTGGCCAGGTTCAGCGTGACTGGGTTCTGGGAGAAGTGAAACCTGAAATCCCTGATGTTCACGGGCACCGTGGTATTACAGCCCAGAGAGTCGGTGACCTTCAGCTGCAGAATGCCAGGCTCCAGTTCTGTGCGGTCTTTCTCAGTGGAGCCGTCAGACCAGAGGAACGCATAGGGCGCCACGCCACCAGAAACGGAGACCGTCACGTCTTTGCCGTTCACCAGGGCAATGACCGTGATGCGTGGGTTCTGCGCAATGACCACCTCCAGCGTAAGGGTCTGGTCCTGGGTGCCGGCAGGCATGCCGGACTGGCTGGCCATGCTGTCGGTCACAACAACGGAGTAGGTACCGGCCGCAAGCATGGGCCGGTTCTGCTGGGTGGAACCGTCAGACCAAAGGAAGAAATACGGCGCATAGCCCCCAACTACCTCCAGGGTGGCCGTGCCGCTGGTACCGCCCCAGCAGGTGACCACGGTGGTGGAAAGATTCACCACCAGCGGGTTCGGGCTGATGTTGACGGTGCCGCTCATGGTGAAGGCGGTCTGGCCTAGATTGGAGAAGCCGTAGGGCATGTTCAGGGCGTCGCCGTATTCAGTGGCCACCACGTTCACCTGCCCGCCCACCGGTTCGGTGCCGTTGTAGCTCACGCCCGCGGTCACGCTGAACCTGGTCTCGCCAACGGAGGCGAGGTACCGCTGAACGGCCTGCACCACCAGGTTCAGGTTGTCCTGGATCATGGGTGCGGTCCACTGGCCCTCCTGGTTGCCCAGCCGGTTCTGGGAGAAGTTGTTGCCAAGGTCTGTGTTGGTGGCCGTGAAGCGCACCACGCTGCCAAGGAAGCTTATCTCAAACCAGTCGCCGGCGTCTAGGTAGACGCCGGTCTGGATTCTTACGCTTGCGTACTGTGCCATGCTAGCTTAGTTTTTTCTGTTTGAAGTTGAGGCGCGGGTTGTTGACCCGGAAGGTGAAGTCAAAGCGGGTGCCGTAGTACTGCAGCGCCACCTGCGCCACCTTGTCGTTGGTGATGTCATTGGCCGTGATGCGCGTGGCCGGGCGGTCGCCGAGGTTGTTGATCTTGAACATGGCCTCTGCCATGACCTCCTCCCCGATCAGCTCAGACTGGTCATAGACCAGTTCCTGCGCGTCTGGGTCGTTGACGTCACAGATGCTCAGGATCAGGAAGCCGCCGAACAGTTCCTTGGTGATGTGGCCACCGCCGTTGTCGCCGTAGCCGGCCTCGTAGTTCTGGAGCACCATGAAGTAGCCTGACTTTACTTTGTTCTTCAGCTTGTCATAGAACTCCTTCAGGTCCAGCACGCGCTGCACCGGGTCGCTGCTGAGGGTCATGCGCAGAAAGCGGATGTTGTTCTGCTTGGGGTCTGGGTTGCCCTCAGAGTGCATCAGCTGCGGGTGCTGCTCTGCCAACTCCCGGAAAAGGGCGTTATACTCAATTGTTCTCATTGTTTCTTCTTTCTTGTTCCTCTATCTGCTCAAAGCGCTGCTGCATGGCGGCAAGGATGTTTCTTATGTTGGCGCGGCCGGTTGCCTCAATGTTGATCACGTGGCCGCTCATGCCCAGCAGCACGCCGTCCCAGCCGCTGCGGCCGGCCTTCTTCTGGGTGCCCTCTGAGAACACCAGCGGAAACTCCCCCTCCAGTTCAAAGCGGCAGCCCCGGTACCAGCTCAGCACGGCCAGCTTCACCTCCAGCGGCAGCCTGGCCACCAGCTGCGCCCGGCGCTCCACCAGGTGCTGGTTGAACTCCTGCCGGCAGTCGCCGCCGTAGCTGGTGAGTCTTTTGACTATGAAGTGAAACCACCGCTTCTCCCGGTACAGGCAGGCCACGAAGCGGTCCAGCTTCTCAGGGGTCTGCTTCTGGGTGAAGGACATGAAATAGGTGTCTGCGTAGATGAACTCCAGAAAGGAGAGGCTGCGGAAGCGCTCTCGCGGCCCGAAGAGCGCGGGCCGCAAGCAATTGGCAATGCCTGGCACCCTGAGTCTGGGAAGCAGCTGCGCCGTCAGTCCCTTGAAACCGGAGTCTAAGAACTTGACCAGCCAGTGCAGCTGCACGATCTGAATAGGCGTGAAGGCCAGGAAGATGCCGAGGGGAAGGTTAAGCAGGATACGCAGGCGCTCCAGGCGCAGCAGGTGCTTCTTCTGCTCCTCTGGGATCCCGGTTGCGCTGAGCCACCGGGACTCTGCGGCTATGACTTTGACGAGTTGTCGGCCGGTGAGCTCATTCCAATCGGATGGCAGTTGCCGGTACAGCGTTCCTATTTTGACTTCGTGCATGGTGTGGAAGTGGTATGCACGAATTTCCGAAGGCAGGCTACCGCTGGAAAGGACACAAAAAAGCCCTGGCAATTGCCAAGGCTACATTATATTACGCTATAGAAAATTTCTATTTATTGCCCACGGCGCTGACCTTTTCAGGTTTATTGTTCTGAGTATTAAGATGCCGTAGTTCCTCTGAGATATGTTTTTGATATTGGACCAGGCTGTCAAACGCAGGCTTCTGCTTTAGGTATAGTTTATTAAAGTGTTGGAGTTCTTTTGGGGTTTCGTCACGATAGGCTGACCATGCGCTCACGCCAGAGGCAATACCCGACAAAGATGAAAGAACAACTGAGGCAATGGCAACATATATTGAGATTTCAGAAACCCTTTTAGTGTTCGCTATTGCCTCGTCCTGCCGATTATTACGCATTAACTCATCCACATACACATGTCCTTCGAGTGTTAATCGTGCTATGACCTTATAGGCATATAAAGACCCAGTGTCACTTATCCGCCCAGAATAGCCAAACGGAGGCACTTTCTCTGACTCGGTAAATAAATGGCCTAACAGCTCAGTTCTATAAGTAATCCACCCCTTTGCCTGCAATTCATCAAGACTTGTTTTTATAGCAAACGCCTCCTCAAAGTCATCTTTTCGCAAATTGAATGTTGAGATAAGAAATGGATTAATCTCAATCCCATTATAAGAAGTATGCTTATATAGATACTTCAGTAGATCTTCATAAATATTTAAGGGCTTAAAAGTACGGGTGAAGTAATCTAATTTACCCTTGGCTGAAAGAAAATAGGCATATGTCTCCTCATTTCTCTCTAATACCCCACTTGCATGTAAGTCTTCGACCAAAGCGCCAATTTGCTGAATATCAATATCTTTAAACCAATCCTTTATATTTTGGATATAATAACCACCTGTTGACGGATATTTAATAATGTGTTCTATTAGATCATCTTCTGTAATGGCCTTCATAAATAAATTTTGCTTATGCCAAGCTATATATTAATAGGCAGTTTTTAAAAATTTTCCTGACAGGGCAACTCTTTTAGATCTCTCTGGCTCCCCAAGCTCCTGAAGGCTATCATAGCGGGAGACCAAAAAAAAAGCCCTGGCAATTGCCAAGGCTAATGAAGTTTTTATTTGAGTGAGCGGCGCCTGAGCACCAGCTGTTCATCACCGTTCTCCACTACAATCAGTTTCTCATATCCGTCACCATTCTTGGCGAACTTCAGCTTCTCAAATACTTTATTGCTCTCCGGTTCAGTTAGTCCGTCTACGTAAATCAACACTTTATCAGAACCTTCCTTCCGCACCTGCACACTGTAAATCCCTCTGATATCCATAGTAAGCTTAGTTTACTTATTAGCTTGTAATCCTGATATTAGCTTAACTTAAATATACTATGATACTAAACATAGACCTATTGCCAAATGAAGTTTGGGAAACACCAATTGTAATAAGGAGCAGTCAGGTGTTAAGATTCACAAAGTACCTGGTCAGCAATAAAGGAAGGGTTTACTCCCTTGTTAATGAAAGCTTAATGAGTTTAAATAGCAGGGTGCGTGGGTATGTTTCCGTAAATCTAATGATGCAGAAAGGAAAATATGCAACCATTACAGTGCACCGTCTAGTTGCAGGGACTTTTATTGAGAATCCAGAAAATAATACTCATGTTAACCACAAAGATGGTGTTAGACATAACAATAATGTAGAGAACTTAGAGTGGACTACCTGCAAAGACAATATTAATCATGGTCACACTAGAAGGAGGAAGTTCACAGATAAAGAACTAGCTACGCTGCTTAAAGATAGGCCAGACCTATATAGCGCAGTACTGGAAATGAAACAGTATTTATTAGAAAAGAAGGTTTTTGGAGAAGGTCCAATATCACCCATCTGTATTTCCTATTCGATAGAAAAGAGAGATTATAACATAAGAATTGAATAACTAATCAATCTGCACAATTCTACTTTGGGAGTTCTGATGATCAGTTAAGGCGGTGAGGAAAAGCTGCAGAGCATTCATGGCCGCATAGTCTGCGGCCCAGTCAGAGATATGCTCTGGGTCACGCTTTACGGCGTTGAACACCAAGTTATTCACAAGACCATGTAAACTTGCCATGTCTGGTACCAGATGCATCAGCTGGATCAACGCGCCCATGGTATTATCGGTAAGCTCTGGTTGGTTGTGGATGACGAAGGTGTCACCGACTTTGGAGATGGCCATCGTTGTTTCGCAAAGGGTGGGAAACAGGCACCCGCGTGCCCGTGAGAAGGAGCTGCGAAACAACTTAACAGTCATTTTAGGGAGCCTTACGGGTACCCTACTCCTCCCCACGGGCACACGGCTATATAGTAATCTATAAAAGCCTAAACCCATGGGTGCCCCACGCCTATTGAATCGGAATGGGGCAACCAGGACTGTTAATAATGTTTCGCGTTACAAAATTCAGCAAATACTACCAGATATCAAAGCTTTCCATTTTTGGCCTGTTTTCTGGAAAACAGGCCAAAAACAAAAAGCCCTCAGCTAATGAGGCGAGGGCTTTTTGTATGTCAAATATAAAATGGGTTGTCTGCTAATTGAGGAGGTAAACCGTAGTAGCTGCCCCGGCAATGAAGCCGAGGCCAAGCCAGACGCCGGTGCGCCTCCTGGGCACCTCAACCGAAAAACTCTGCAGGTCGGTCACCGTGGAATGCGGGTTAAGATTTCGGACCATTACTTCTAAGGTGGTAGGTTTGAAAATGCCGTTGGACCTGCTCACCTGAAATATCTCCAGTTCATTCCTGACTCGGTAATCCAGCGTGGGATGTTCTTTTTGTAAGTCTATGCTGGCGTTTATCCATTCATCATTGAAGGCGAGAATAGATTTGGAGGCCGGGTCTGGCGGTGAGGCGTCCACAATACCGATGGTCTCTACTGCCACCACGGTTGCGGTCTTGGTGCCGGTGCCTACTTTCCTCACTGCCTTGCCCAGCTTGGTTTCCTGACGGCCCACGGCTTTTGCGGAATTCACCTGCAATGGCTTGCTGGCCGTTTCCACGCCTTTGGCATCTTCTTTCTTAACAATCGGCTCATACTGAGACTGAAGGTTGGCCTCCGTCTGCCTTCGCTCACTGATGGAAGTGAACAAACCTGAGCAGACCACCAGCAGCGCAATCAAGAGCGCGGAACCAGCGGCAATCACATAGTTTCTCATACTTTTTACTTAAAGGGTTTGGTTGGTTTTAAATAGGATTCAAAGGTTGTCACTGGCCGCACTTTCAGAAAGGACACAAAAATCACAGCTGCTTCAGGAGCCGCAAAGCCTTCAAAAAATCGGCGGCGTAGCTGGCCACTTTTGCCGCTTTGTCTGATCCGTTAATGATGGCCCGTGCACTGGTGAAGTCACAGGATTTAGTGGTGATGAAATGAGAGAGTTTCCTAGTGGTGAACCATCCGTCACGCATGCCCACCACCAGGGTGTTCACGGCAATGGGAAGCTCTGCGATTCGCTCTGGGTGGGCAACCAGGTCAACGCCCACGGCCGTGCCGGCGCGCCTGTAGTTGTCCTTGCCCGTAGTCTGGCAGAAATCGCGGCCGCGAAACTTCCAACCTTCACCTGAGGCCTCATTGCCGTTGCCCATTCTGTTACAGTAACAGTTGTTTGCAATCGCCTGAGGCTTGTGGGCCAGTTTCTTGGCCAGTGCGTTGGGTACCTTCACTTTCGCCTTGGGATCCACGGCATAGCGGCCGGGCCAGTTGTTGGCCAGCCCCTGCGCTGAGTAGTTCAGGTTTTCACCCGTTGGCACCATCCCCTCACCCACTTCATGGAAGACGGTGGCCAGCACGTAGGCAATCTGCTCCAGCTGGGTGACGCCCCGGTCTTTGCAGGTTTTAACGATCAACTCGATTGCGGCCACCGCCGACTGCGGAATGGAGTTGCCGAACAGGGCAACCCGCACGTTGTCAAAGAAGGCTTTCATTACCTGCCCTCCTCTTTTGGTTGGAAGGCATCTAAAATGTTCTGGCCATTGAGGGTGCCTTCTTCCTGCACGCTTACCATGCGGCTGCGGAACCAGTTAGGCAGAAAGCCCTTGCCTACTTTCTTCAGGTTCTCATCCACCGACATCACCTCGCACCCGATCAACAGAAAATAGATGAAGCCTTTGAAGCCTGGGAAAACGATGCTGGCCCAGAAATTCGGCTCGCCGTCCACCAGGTGATGCGTGAGCACGTGCACGATGATCAGGACGAAGAAGTACTCCCCCAGTTTTTTGCAGATCTGCCGAAGCCTGAAGGAGTAGAGCGTTCTGGCGATCCAGGAGGCATAGATGCCGCTCAGGGTGTCTATGAACACGGCCACCACCAGGAAGCCCACAAAGTCCCAGTCGTTGAAGACGTACTTGTTGAACAGGTTGATGGCTAGTTCCAAGGCGTGCTGGGAGCCGGAGGAGATGACCGCCAATACAAGCAGCATCTGGTTGAAAACGATAGAAAGGAGCATTTTAAAAGGGTTTAGTATGGGTTGGGTTGGGTTAGAATGCGCGGAAGGTTCTGTTGGTGGACTGGTTCAAAGGCACCTTTTCCACTGGTGCGGAATAGCGGTCACTGGTGAAGTAGGCGGCGTATTTGGTCTCAGATGCGTTGCGGTCCAGGTACTGGCGCATCTTGTGCAGGAAGTGAAGGCCGTCCACCTCTGCCTCGCGTATCTTGGACTCCAGCAGTTTGGCGTTGTCGGCATCCGCTTCTTTGGCGTTGCCCTCGTCAATCCTGGCATAGGTGATCTCTATGCCGTCCGGCGTGAGCTCAAAGCCCTGCTCTACCAGCGCCTTGGCCACGGTGAGGTGCGCCAGCGCCGGTTGTATATAATATTCCAGCAGGCGTTTGTTGTCTTCGCTCACGGTGCCGGCCTTGATCTGGGTGCTGATCTCATCGGCCAGTTCCTCCCCTATCTGCGGAATGATGCCCATGCGCTCCACTTTCCTGATGACCGGCTGTAGGCCAAGGAAGGTAAGCCAGGAGTTCCGGATGGAGTAGTGCTCAGAGAACTCAGCGGCCGCGTTGATGAAGTTGCGCCTGAACTGGGAAAGGATGCCCGAGTTCTTCCACTCTATAAAATCAGCTTCTTCCACGTTGGCAATTAGATACTGCAGGGATTTCTCCAAGGCGCTGTAACCCTTTTTAAGCAGGCTTCTTCTCAGTTCGTTCGTCTGCCACTGGAAGGCAGTCTTAACGGACTGGTCAGAGTGAATATGGATGCCAAGGTTGGTGATGTCCACTTGGTTCAATGCCATGTAGCCTTCCATGGCCAGATTGGCAATTGCCCCCTGCAGATACCCTAGAAGCACCTTCTGCTTGTCTGTCAGCGTTTGTGCCTCGTATTTTTCCAGAAGCAACTCATAGAAGGCGTTGCCAAGGTATTTCCTCAGATGCTCGTCTTCCACCAATAGGATGTCACCCATGACCGGCTCCAGCTCAAAGCTGCTGGCCACGCCCACGTAGAGCGTAAATTCCTCAATTGTTCTAATCAGCGTTTTCATGATGCTTTGTCATTTTGGCTAAAGCCGATTCTATTTTTCTCTTCTGCCAACTGCAGCATGGCTCCTGGGAAGTTGCAGCTGCGCAGGTCTTTGTTGTGGTTGATCCAGACGCACACATATTTGCCGTCCTCTGCCTTTGCGGCCACTGTCATGCGACACTCTGGGTTGGAGACGAGTGCCACCAACTGGCCTTCCCGGTATTCTTCCATGGCTTAGGAGGTTTCCTGCTGCACCTGCTTGCCTTTGTCCAGCGTCATGATGAGTGGGTTCTGGATCCGGAACACCGTGTTGGGGTTCCAGCCGTTGACGTCCCTTACCGTGTAAAGCGGTTCCAGCACCAGTTCCTGCTGGAATTTGGAGGTAGAGATGAAGTTGTTGAAATGCACGCGGGCGTCTGAGCCGGAGCCCGCGCCCATGCTCTTGCCGGGCGTGATACCCATGAGCACCGGAGCCAAGCCCACGGCGGTCAGAATATGGGAAGAAGCCTCCTGAGAGTCTTCCACATAGATGCCCGATTGCAGCTTGTCATCAACGGCCTCTACTTTGAAAGCCGCAATGGTCTCACCAGAATCAAGTGTGATAGTAGTAGTAAGAATGGACTTGCCTGCACCGTCCGTACCGGCCATCACTTTGTCAAAAGTCTCGAGTTCATCACCGATAATAAGTTTGCGCTGGTCCTCAGACTTCTCATCCCAGTCTTTGTATTTCCACACCCAGTAGGCAGAGTGCACAGAGACGATGTATTTGATGGTAAGCTGGTTTTTGAAAAGCTGCTTCTTAAACTCTGGGATGGCCTGCGCCACCTCCAACCATCCGGAGCGGCGAACGCTGTTCCAGGAAGCCAACTGATAAGCGCATTTGTCCGGCGATGGAATGGAGATGGGATAAATGAACTTGTCTTCGCCTGACTCCAGAATCTGCGCAACCGGGTCATCATACGGGTCCAGTACGCTCACGCTCTTCAAACCGTCGATAGAATCAGACTTGTCCCAGTTGCCGTTTATGTACAGGCGCTCAAAAATGCCACTGGTGGGGTTTGCCTTTGAATAGCGGCTGAAAGTGGCCTCCTGCGAGGTAAGGCGCACGATCTGGGAGCCGTCACGCGATTTGACAAACTCAGGAAAGGAGTTGGCAAACCAGGACAGATCCATAAAGGACTCATAGCCGTAGCGGAGGATGTTGGTCTTTCTGAAAAACTCATCAATGGCCGTGTCCTTGGTGCGCTGGAATATCTCATTGCCAGCATCATCATAACCGGTAATCTCACCGTAGGTAATGCCACCGGCGTGCCATAGGGCTGCGCGGCGCTCAAGAACGGCAGGCAGGATGGTGTTCTTCTCTGCCTCTTCACGCACGTTCTGCGGGAACTTGTTATCATCTCCCCACTTCTCAATGTCGCCACCGCCGTCTGCCTTCTTGGTGGGTACGGTGGGCGTTCCCATGTCCCGGCCCTTACTGCCTGCGTTGGCGGCAGACAAGGCGCTGCCGGTTTTGAAGACGCTGCGGGAATTGGACCCGAAGAACATGGTGCCTGAGCTATTGGCTATAACCGTCATTAGATAATTACTTTAAGGTCGTTGAACTGGGTGATAAGGAAGAGGTGCACGGTGCGCGTCTGGCCGTTGCCGAGGATGATGTTGCGGGTGGCGTTGGCGAAGTGGTTGGGGTTTTTCTTGGACTTGGCAGGCGATTCTGAGTCCACAGGAAAATCTTCCTGTGTCTCTGCTGAATTGGTTTTCCCTTTTCTGCCCACGCTGGTCATGGTGACGCCACGGCGCACCTTGCGCTCACCACCGGTCTGTTTTTTCTCATTGGCGGTGAAGTGCACAATGTCGAAAGGCTCACCCTCCTCCATTTTTTCCAGCGCATCCGCAAGCCGTATGATTCCCTTTCCTTTCATAGTAGCCCAAAGTTCAGGCGCGGCGGTGCGTGCGGAAAGGACACAAAAAACGGGAACGGGTATTTTAGAGGGTATTGGTTGTTTAGTGGCAACTTTCCAGAAAACAGGCCAAAAACCCAGTCTCAAAAATTTTCTGGCAAAACCGCGTCAGTTTTCCCGAAACCAAAAAAAACGAGGCCCGGCCAGATTTCGCAGTCTCAAAATGCGGATTCGCACCCCGGCCTTGCTCTAACGCGTGGCGGCAGTTGCCACCCCCTAATCGGGGGATATATGACCGGCGACCCCAAAGCAAAAGAGCCGCAGCGGTCTGGCTGCGGCTCTCGCCTTCATTGCTTATGTGATGGCAAAGCCTACCTGGTCACCACCACCAGGTCAGCGAAGTTGCCACCCCTTCTGATCACGTGCTTGTCTATGCTGACCAGATGCAGGTCCACGGTATCAGTGTAGTGGGTAGCCTCCTGAGCCGGCGTTGAGGCGCGGCCCTCGCTGCTCTTGTCTTTAGCAATCTGCCCATCCCTGCCCTCACGCACCGGCGCCATGGTCAGTGCCGTGAGCACGTCCTTGCAGTGCACCTTATTGAACCTGATCTTAGGCAGGCGCGGGTTCTTCTCTGAGAACATCTCGTGGGCCAGGTGATACCTGGCTTGGTGCCTTGGCATACGACCCAGCTCCACCTTGGTCACTGTCCAGCCCCGCTTCTTGAGACACTCCATGAACTGCTGGTTATAGGACAGCTTAGAGTCTGCGCGCCTGTGGTCACCGTGCTCCTTGTCCGGAATGAAGAAGATCTTCTTATTGAGATGGTAGGCATAGTAGTCGCAGAACTCTTCGGCCAGGTCACTGATCAGCTTAGGGTGCTTCACATAGAAGCCCTTCAGGAACCTGTACTCCGGGCTTAGGTCCTGAGCCACGGTAAGGGATGATATCTTGGCCCCCCAGTCCACGGCAAGGCGCAAGGGCTGGCTGCTCACACAGTCACCGTCCATGCGGCTGTCTGCAGTAGTGAGTTTGTCCAACTGGTAGTTCAATCCCTCCAGGTAGGCATCATTCTCAAACTGGTTATAGGTGTGCTTCTTCAGGCTAAGGGTTGGGTAGAAGCCGGCCTCTACCTTTCCCGGCCGCTGGTTGAGCACCTCCATCAGGAACACGTACTCGGTAAGCGACTCACGCTGCTGCTCCAGGTATTTGATGCCCAGGTTTCTCAGGTTCTCAAACGCATTGGCCTCAGAGTAGAGCAGGCCCGTTGCCGGGTCTGGGTAGAACTTCAGTTCCTTGCTAAGGCGGTTGATGTCCTGCCACAGCTTTTTCCTGAACTCAACATCCTTATTATCTATGAACTTCAGCTGCAGGTCAATCATCTCATTCTGCAGAGTGATGAAATCATAGCCTGCCTTGATATAGTGCTCCCCTCCCTTCAAAAGCCAATGGCTGGCGTCATAGGGCATGGAACTGAAGTGGAATTCCCCATGGTGCAGACGCTGGTTTTTGAAGAAGCGGCGGTTACCGCGCAAAGTAGGCAGCACCTCCCTATCATACTGGTCTTTGTTGATCAGCAGGGACTCATCCGAGATACTGCCGTCAAAGTTACCCCCACGGGCGCTGGTGGCCCCGCCGTCCTGACTTACCATCTGAAACACCACGCCTTCCTTCCAGAAGTAGATGCAGTGGTCGTATTTCAAAGGCGGTTCATAAGGCTCAATGGCCTTCCACGTTTTGGGCGGTCTTCTGCCCACGAAATAATGCACGTCTTTATAGAGGCCCAGTCTGGCGAGAGAACCGATCGTACTAGGAAGCGTGACAGTCAATAGCTGCTGGAAAGTAGAGCCGAGGATCACCCACTTGCTTCTGGGAAGCGTTTTGATGATCAACAGGATCAGCCAGGCAATGATGGAAGACTTGCCGGTGGCACGCCCCCAGAGGCAGATGGAGGCGGCAAACTTACTGACAGCGAAAAGAAGCTGGACCCGGTTAAGGTCCAGCTTCTTAGACTTTGGCTCTGGGCTACTCATCATCTTCGTCTTTTTCAGTTTCCTCATGCTCCCAGCTGTCACCGAGTCCCTGCTGTTGCACAGAATCCACCACTAACTCATAATCCGTCTCTGGGATGTTCTCCAGATTAATGACTCTGCTGGTACCAGTGGCGGTCATTAACTGCATCACATACGTGTGGGCCTCCATCAACTCAGCATCATAGCCGTTCACATCGGTCTGGTCAAGGCCTTTGAGCATGGCCATGTTCTTGATGGCGCGGTTCATGGCACCCAGGTCAGGCGGTCTCTGGGTGGCCGCAAGCTGGAACACCTTCATGCTGTACTCATACAGGATGTGGCGAAGACCCTGCTTGCTCACCTGCGTCACGTCACCGAAAAGCTGTGTGCACTGGTTGATCACACGGTAAGCGGTGGCCCGACTGATCTTGAACCGGGAAGTAAGCAGAGGCACCGCCTGCTCAAACGAGTGGTATTGCACCAACAGCCCCCAAGCCGCCTCCAGCTGCTCACGCACTTCTTTGTCCTTTTCAGAAAGCAGCAGGTCACCATCCTCCTCAATGTAGGAATTGTAGATGCGGTCAAGCCGCGTGTCATTCTTAGGCTTCGGGATTAGCGAATCCGGCAAGCTGCTCGTGATTAAGCTCTTCTCCATTTCTCAATACTTTATAGGGTAGATTGTTCTCTTGCATGTATTTGACCCACCGGCGCACGTGCACGTCCACATAGCGAGGATCCAGTTCCTGACTGTAGCACTGGCGCTGCAGCTGCTCACAGGCGATCAACTGGGAGCCTGAGCCGCCGAAGCCGTCAAACACGATGTCCCGGCGCTGCGAGCTCTGCTCCAGCATGTAAAGCAGAATCGGGATGGGTTTCATGGTCGGGTGCTCTGCATTGCGGGTGGGCCTGTCAAACTCCAGCACCGTGGTCTGTTTCCGGTCAGAATACCACTTATGCGCGGCGCCTTCCTTCCAACCATACAGAATAGGCTCATGCTTCCAGTGGTAGTCCTGCCGGCCCATCACCATGGAGTTCTTCAGCCACACAAGGCACTGGCTTAGTTTAAGACCCGAGTCCTTTAAAGCGGTTCTGAAGTTGGCTCCTTCTGAGTCTGCGTGGAAAACATAGATGGGAGCGCCTGCCTCCATGAACAGATAGCAATTGGTGTAGAAGTCATGCAGGAACTGGAAGAAGGAAGAGTCATCCATGCTGTCATTCTCAATTTTGAGAGACTCCTTGGTCTTGCCTTCATAGTTCACATTATAGGGCGGGTCCGTGATCACCAGAGCCGCCAACTGGCCGTTCATGGTCTTGGCCACGGCATCGCTGTCAGTGCTGGAGGCGCAGTGCACGCGGTGGGTGATGCGCTTGCTTGGACTGATGAACTCATACAAGTCGCCTTCCACAGAAACAGGCACGCGAGGCAATACCGGCTCAAAATCAGACTCCTGCTCTGGGTTCAGTTCCTTCATAAGGGAGTCTGGCATCTTGAACTCTTCCACGTTCAAGCCAAGGCCGGCAAGGTCAATGTCTTTGAAAATATCCTCCAGCACGTCAGTGTCCCAATGCCCGATCTGAACATTGGAGCGCACGTTGTATTCCTTCAACTCAAGCTCAGTGAGCAGGCGGTTAGGGTAACGCACGTCAATCAACTCCTCACCTCTCTCCAAATCAAAGAGAATCTTCAGGCGCTGGTGGCCGGCAATGACGGTGCCGTCCTGGTTGATCACCGGTATTTCCACTAAGTTGAATTTACCGATGGACTCGGCCAGTATCTGGCGGCGCTCCGGAGTCAGGATGCGCGGGTTGTACTCATAGGGAATAAGGTCAGAGACGCGGCGCTGCACCGTGCTCCAGATTAAATCAGTCATTTTGGGTTTGTTTTAAAAGTTGCGAAACAGTATTGATCTTTTCCTCCAGCGCCGGCAGTTCTGCCTGGCGTTTCGGGTTTTTGCGAAGTTTGGCGCGTAGGGCACGCATGTTGAGCAGCTCTTGCTTGAGTTGGGCGCGGTCTGCTATCTGGGAGAAGTCGGTGGGCTGCTCTTCAGGTTTCTCCAGATTGAAATAGATGGCGGTGATTAATTTAGTAAGCTCCACAATGCGTAGGCAGTGAAACAGTCTAGTCATGGGACCAGCGTACTCAAGCTGGGCATGGAGCATGGTCCGCTCATCCAGCAAAGCACGCAGCCGACCGTTCACCTCTGGGTGAGGCGCTTTTGTGACGTTTTCCGGGGTTTTTGTGACAGTTTTCGGCCTATTTTGTATAAAAGAGCTTGAAACCGGTGCGGGTTTAGCTGTAGGTAAACTCTGCTGCAGCAATTCCTCCAGTGCAGAGCGCAGCTTCTTTTTGGAGAAGGAATACTCCCCTTTGTTGAACAGGTCTTTGAGTGCCTGGTTGGTACCATGGCACGCATACAGCGCGGCACCGTCTTGGAAATTGCCGCTTGTCTCTAGCCAGACTTTAATGCCCTCATACTTCATAGGACAAAGGTGCGGCCGGCAATTGCCGCTGGAAAGGACGTAAAAAAAGCCTGCATGAGTCATGCAGGCTTTAGTTTAGAAACAAAAATCAAATCAGCGGGCCTAAGCCCCCTTCTTCGTTTTCAGTGCTAAGTACGGGAAATTGCCCGACTTGGCATAGGCATTGGCTTCCTTGAGGGTGAGCGTGGCCAGATTAACCTCCCGGCCGTCTGCCAGGATCACTCTTCTCACGCCATGAGGCGCCGTGTACTTTCTGGCCACCTCCGGTTTCAAGGTTGCTGCCATCTTACGGGCCTACTACTACAGCCGATTTCAACACGATGTCGCCTTCATAGAAAGCCAACAGGTTCGTGTAGTACTCGCACTTGAAGGTCCAGCCTCTGCGACCGCCTGACAGCTTGCCTGAAGAGTAGCTAGGCGTGATGCGCACGCCCAGGCCTTTAGAGCCTAACTGGATCTTGGTGCCATCGGCCTGCGGCACGATCATGATGCAGTTCTTGTTCTTCACTTTTCTTGCGAAAACAGCCGCCTCCTTAGAGGTGCCTGGGTGGAAGAACTCAAACGAGCCTTTGAAGCCCGTGCCGTCCGGGTCACCCACCGGATCTAATTTCAACTCAGCTGAGTCCATGGTGGCATACACTTCACTGAAGCCTTTGCCATCTGCGAAGGTATGGGCGCCGTCAATGGTCACCTCGTCACCAGGCAGTTCAGTGGTCTTAAGACCTTTCAGCAACAGGAACTCGTTCTCTGGTGCGATGTAAAGGTCGGTGCGAATACCGGGGGTGTTGTCTGTACCATCCGGTTCTTTCAAATCAAGTAAATCCATTAATATGGTCTCCTTTCAAACTATGATTTAACAACTGGGCTTAGGATGCCAGACTTCTTCTCCACCAGTAGAGAAAGCAGCTCTTTGTCAGCCACCAATTGAGCAGCGGTAACGTCTTCATCTTTCTCTGGATGCTGGAACTTGGCACAGTTCACCTGATACTGGACGCCTTCATGCGTTACCACCGGAAGCACTTTGCCTTTAGCGGCCTCTGCGTCTTCCAACGCCACCAGTTGCTCATCAATGATGGCATCCTTTGCCGCCAGCTGCTCTTTCAGCAGCGCAATCTCCTGCTCTGGAGTAAGCTTTACTGCCTGCTCCGGTGCAGGCTTGTTGGTCTGCTCTGTGGCAGGTTGATTATTTTTTGCCATTTCTATGGTCTCCTTAACTAATGTTGAAAATTGTTTTTGGCCTGTTTTCTGGAAAACAGGCCAAAAACGTCAGATTAAAACAAAGGCTTAGCCTACTAAGTCCTGGTCGTTGGTGAACACCAACTCTGGTAGGATGAAACCTACCCCTGAGCTCCAGTCAGTGAAGAGCTTGACCATACGGTCCACGCTCTCAATGTTCATCGCATTCTTGTTCTGGGTGCGCTTTCCTAAGTGGATGGCGTTGCCTGGCGTGGTACAGAAAATCTTGTTAGAACCGATCATGGATGGAAGCCCTTTGATGGTGATGTTGGAGAAATCCACAGAGCCGTTGCTGGCTTTGTAGTCCGTATCCTTACCATACAAGGCTTTGTAGCCTCTGTGGAAGCGCTTCTCTAAGGAAGGCTGCAAGGCCAGCTGCATCGGGATGTGCTGGTAGCGCAGGTTGATCTTGTCAACGAAGTCCTCTATCTGCTGCACGAATACTTTGTTATCAGTGTCAGGGGCTCCCATTACGATTGGCGTAATACGGCCAGCCGTTACGTTGTCATTGATGCACTTGCGCAGACCGTTCATGGAGGTACCAGCAGCACCGGCCACACCGTTTGCCGGTGCTTGGAATACGCCTTTGTACACCTCGTTCAACTCATAGTCTTCTTTCGCCTGCGGCAAAAGCATGATCTCTACGAACCAACGGATGAAAGGCCACTCCTTACGGTCGATGCCCTCGCCGGTAAGGAAACCCAGCCAAGAAGACTCCAGGTCATCTGGGTACTCCTCAGTGTCCACTTTCATTTTAAACTGCTCAATGGCAAGCGGCTTAAACTCAAGCGAGTTCAACGGCGTCCAGGCCTTCTGGAACGGCTGCAGGACGCGGCCCATGGTTGCCTTGGCGGCACGCCACACGGTCTCATCCGTCAAAATCGGCGTCAGGATAGTATCCGTCACCGACTGGTAGTTGAGCAACTTGTAAAGTCTGCTCAGGTTCTGTCCGTTGTTCAGGTAATAAGCCCCAAACTCGGTTTTGATGTCTGCAATATTCATCGGTATTTAAAAATTTAGTTGAACAAAGGGTTGTCTGCCAGAGCCTTGTTATGCTCCAACTCTGCCATGGCTTTGGCGTTTTCATCTGTGCCTTCGGTCAACTCCGTGCCGTCCTTAGACACAGATGTAGATGAGGCGGCAGGCTTTTTGCCAAGCTTTGCGTTCTCCGCTTTCAAAGAGGCAATCTCCGTGTTGGCGGTTTCCAAAGCAGTGTTGGCAGTGGCCAGGTCAGCAGTAAGCTGAGTTTCGTTGGCTACAGAAGCAGTGAATGCCTCATGCTGCTCAACAGTGATAAGGGCGGCGCCTTCAATGCCAGCGGCCTCCAACTCATCATTGGCGGCGTCTACCATTTCAGCGGTCAGTTCTTCGCCTTTCTTGCCGGCTAAAGCAGTCACAGCGGCGAAGGCAACGGTTGCCTCGGCCACTGGTTTTTTTGAGAAAATTCCCATTGTAGTATTTGAATTAGGTTGGTTTGCGTTTTCGGTGCCGGTCTCGGCTCTGGCCAGTTCTGCCGCACGCTGCACAGCGTACTCAAAAGTGCCCATCTCATCTGCGAGGCCGTGGTCAATGATGGCCTGCCCGACGTAGACTTTGCCTGTCAGCACGTCCTCTGCCTTCAGGTCAAGTTTTCCTTCTCTGTTCTCTTGCACAGAAGAGGTAAAAGCCGCGTTGAGCGGGTCCAACTGCGTTTTCTGAAGCAGCTCATATTTGCCCTTCAGCGCCTGCAGGTAAGGCTCGTTCTTGTCTTTGGAGTCAGTGGCCCGTATGGTGTGGGTCTTGATGCCGAACTTCTCATAGTAGGCGCTGTAATCGGTGATGGTGGTCATGGTACCGATGCTGCCCACCATGGCGGTCTTACCGGAGGCAATGATCAGATTGGCGTTGGATCCAGACCAGTAGGCGGCAGAGCACATGAGTTCCGCGAAAGACACGAAGGGTTTCTGGGTGCCGGCGATAAGTCCTGCGAAGCGCTCAGTGCCTGCCACCGTTCCACCGGGAGAGTTGAAAATGCCGACGTGCGCAATGATGTTCTCATGCGCATCGGCCTCCTGGATCCAGCGGCCCATGGTAGCAGTGCCAGGCGCACCGCAGAAGTCCTCGGTCATCATGGGACCTTCCACCCTGTGAATGGCGATTGAGCCGGCAGGCGCGTCATCATAGCTGGAGAAGCTAGACATGAAGCTTCTCTCAGAGGAGGATAGGCCTTCCACAATGGCCATGGCCACGACTCTCGGCGGTTTCTCCTCCTTTTCAGCAGAAGCAGTTTCCGGGCCTTTTCTCTCCATCATCTGGAAAACCATGGCCAAATAGGACTCGGCGGCATGTGGCTCAATGGCCCACGCGTCACGGAGAACAGCGGAAAGAACTTTGTTGAATTGCATCGGGATACCGGTAATAAGTTTCGATGCAAAGTTGAACCTGTCTTAGGGCTGTGGAAAGGACACAAAAAAGCCCCACCGAGTGGGGCTTTTCCTATACTTTTATAAGCGATTCAATCTTGAAACTACAAGTTACTCCTATCCCCTGCTTAGTGGTGAACACACCCACCTCCTCAAAATAAGGATCCGTCAGAAAGGCGCCGGGAGTATAAAGCCACGGGTTAGGCCGGTAGCCGCAGATGGCGCTGAACTCTGAGCAGAACCAACCAACCCAGCGCCTGAGAACGCCAGTTCTTCCGTTCCAAGTCCACTTAAGGCCCAGTTTCCGTGCAATCAACTGAAATAACATCATCACCAGGTCAAAGAAACCGTAAGGCTTACTTTCTTTTGGCAAGTCAAATGGTCCCAGAGGCTTAAGTACCTGCACACGACGGTTGGTTTTTTTCAACCATTCGTCAAGTTCTGTCTTCTCCCTTCCCTTGGCCGTCATTTCATACACGTGGCCATTAATCAAGTTAGCCGTGTGGTTTGGCCCGTTGAGCACCAAACGCAGAAACAGGCTGAAAAGGCTAAGAAGGAACGCCTTCACAGAAGACGCGTCCAGCGAGTTTGTGATGACAAAGACCGCTTTCATGCTACTGGTTGTTTTCATAAAAGTCACCCCTTGCCTGCATTTTCATCTCCTCGGTCTGGACAATAGGCGTACCGTCGTCGTTGAAGACGCGGTTCGCCTTCGGCTGGCGCATCACGGCCCTCACAAAGCCGTTCTCGTCAAACTGCCCGAACACGTCGCCGAACATCATGGTGAAGGTGGCGGCGTCCTGACCGTTAGTCCTCACCTGCAGCGTCCCGAACAGCGGGTGCGTCCTCTGGGGCATGGCGTTGGGAAGCTGGTTGCCGTTGCTGTCGAACAGGTCCCACTCGAAGGTGGTCAGAATGTACGACAGGTGACCCTTCCCAGGCTTGTGGTGGATCTCCTTTTTTATCGGGTAGAACCGGCCCACCAGCCCGTTGGCGTAGGGCGTTCCCTCTTCGATATACTCCACAAACTCACCGTCTGCGTCAATTCCCTTGTAGAAGGTGTAGGGCAGACCCTCGTACACCTTCTCTACTTTCATTACTGCCATGGCGTGTATAAATTAATAAGGTACAAATGTTGCGGTGCCGGGAACGGTGGCCACCAAGCCCTTCAAAGTATCGTTCAAGTCATCCTCCAAAAGGAAATGTGACTGGATGGAGGCGGCGAAGGCCCGGCTGTTGAGCTTCAGGTCCTGCCGCTCCTGAATGGTGAGCGGGGCCGAGTAGGTGCGCAGGTCGGCTATCCTGCGCTGCACGAACTCCACGTCCGTGAAGCGGCTGCTGATGCGCAGGGTCGCCGTCTGCGGGTTGACGAACTCCACGTATACCCGCGCCCAGGTGTTGAGCAGCCCTGACTCGGGGCTGGAGCTGGTGCTGTCCACGTCGTTGTAGCTGATCTTGCTGGTGCCCACGCTGGTGCTTTTGATGACCAGTGCGTCACCGCCCGCCCGGGCGTCCAGCAGGTAGTGGTTGGTGGTCATGGCCGCCGTGTTGATCCAGAAGGAGACCGCCCTACAGCTGGTGATGGGCACCTTCAGGTTCTGGTCCACGCCGTTGAGCTGCAATGCGCCCAGCAATGCCAGGTTGCCCGGGCTGGGTTTGACGATTCCGTGCTGCGCTGTTATCATGCCGTCAGGTCCCCCGCTACCGTGGCCACCGCGGCGCTCTCAAAGAAAATGGTGAAGGTGGCCTTCTGCTTCCTGGACTTGAGGAACCCGTCCGGGTGGTCCAGGGTGACGCCGCCCGTGGTGGTCAGGTTTATCTGGCCGGCGCCCTTCTGCTTGACGATGCACTGGAAGCCCGCGCCCAAAGCCCCTACTGAGAGCGTGTTGCCGCTGGCGTTGTCTACCAGCACCAGCGCCCCGTTGTGGGCGGCGGTCAGGACGTTGGCCGTGCCGGTGAGCGTGAAGACGCTGAGGCTCTTGTCTGCCTTCAGTCCCTGCCCTGTCTTGAGCTCGTTGATGGCTGCCACCAGCGAATCCTTGGCGGTGGTGGCCAGGTTGCCAAGCGTGCCTATCCAGCCACTTAAGATGCCGCCTTGCTTGGCGCTCAGCGCATTCGTAGCGCTCACACTGGCCAAGCTATCCTCTACAATGATATTGGAGAGTACCGACAGCTTGCTTTTCTCAGCCAGTGTGTAGTTCTCGTCAGAAAGCTGTTTGGTGCCAGACTTATCTACTTTCAGGCTTAAGGCACCCTCTGCAGAAGTGATCCTAGATTCAAGACTGGCCACGTCCAGGTATTTCTCCCAGTAGGCCGTGTTCTGGGTCGGGGCAACTGCGCTGTTGAAAGCCATTTTTACTCTCCAAAGAACGTTGCCAGAAAGCCAGTAGGTGTCTGCCTCCTTGGCACCGTCTTCATAGACGCCCTTGAACTTACCGGTAAGGCCGGCAAGCTTTGGTGCGATGCCGTCCACGGCAAGAATTATGGCTGTGCGGATCTTGCCCACATCGGTCCCCCCCTGTTCCCCTGAAATAAGTTGCGCGGCAATGGATGCCTTCAGTTGCGCTATTTCTTCTGCTGTCATATCAGTATTTTAAACTCCAGTGTGAATTCACTTTCGATGGAAAGGGTCTCTCCAGGCTGCACAATTTTCACCACCTCACCGTTGAACATCACCTTGATAGGTTCACCGGATCCAGAGCCTGGCACCGGTGGGTTGGCCTCTCCCAGATCAGTGACCTCAAAGTTTCCTGAGTAGAAGAAAGCCGGGAATATGCTCTCGGCCTTGAAGCCAGCGGCATAAGCATTGTTTCTGGAAGGCGAGTCACCGGAGGCGTACTTGTACTCAAAGCCCAGTGAAAAATCTCTGTGGCCAGAGAATTTGAGGTAACCGTTAAAGTCCCGGTGCAGCACCACATACCGGCCGCGCATGATTTTGTAGAGCAGCTGGGCCAGTTCGGGTGTGTCTTTTGGGAAACTCCCCTTCAGGTCATGGTTGTAGTAGATGCCGCGCTGGTCCTGCTTGGGCACTAGATTGAAGCCTGCAGAGTCTCTGGTGAATACCAGCATGCCCCAAGTGGCCCCTTCCTTCAGCACAATGTCGCCGATCAGGCGCAGACCGTCCGTATCTGGGAACTGGTCCCAGTCAATGTTTGAGTGGGCGGTATAGAAGACCGCCTCAACACCACCCATGTTGTCTGAGTCAATCTGCAGGATGTTGTCCATAATAGGGAAAAGATTATGGGGCAAAGGTCACACGCGCAGGCGCATTCAGAAAGGACACCTATTACAGCAGGTATGGTAGGGAGAGGCACAAGAAAAAACCCCCACCAGTCTGGCAGGGGTTCTTGGGTAAGCTAGTTTTGGGGGTAAGTTATTTGACCTGTTTTCCTGAAAACACCGTGTAAAAGCGAGGGACAAAACTGAAAGTACTAAGCGGCCATTTTCGCAACTTTTTTTTGCAGATAACGTGAGTCCAGTGCCTTTACCGTTTGGAGAGTAAAAAGGAAAGGAAGGAAGTCTACTCCCTTTAACCTTTTCTTGCCGGCCTTGTTCTTCTTTGCCCAGTAGCGCTGGTAGGCTTTCTTCAATGCGTCAAACTTCACATCGGTTTCATCAAAGCCATACTTGGCCATGAAGACCTCAATGGCCTGCTTCTGCTCCACGCCGAACATCTCCAAAAATTCAATTATACCGAACATCTCGGCCTCAATCAGGTCCTGCACCAATGTGTTGAATTGGTGGGCCGTCTCAGAGCTAACGTTGCGGCAACCGCGCTCAAAGAAGGAGTGCTCACCCACGTTAACCTTAAAGACGCAGGGGTACCCAGCCACAAAAGAATCAAACTGGCTGTCAATGTTCTCACGGCGCAGCATACTGAAAAGAGCAATGCCCAGATGGGTTCTCTTGTTCAGACGGAAGCCACGGGGGAATTTCTCAGCCAGGAATTTTGAGACGTGGGATTTGACAGGAATCTCGATGGGTAGCTGCATAGGGAATATGTAATAAGATACATAAATTTCTCTATATATCTCACTGCTGGAAAGGACTTATCCACACAATTAGTTCAGTGTAGAAAAAGGTCTTCCAGACTACTGCAGCCGCCTAATTATCTTCCGCTCTAAACCTGTTCCAGGAAGCCGTTGGCCATCAGATCTTGTGCGAAATTCTCGGTGGAGTCGGTGCGTATGACTGAGCCACGCTGGATCATGCAGCGGTCTGCCACTTGGCGCATGAAATCAGGCAAATCAGAAGAAGGCGTGAAGCTTTGCTCCTGCATCTGGGTCACCAGTGACAGGAAGGAGGAGGCGTTGATCTCGCCTCCCCCCAGTACCTTGTATTTTTTCATTCTCTCTTTTTTAAGCCGCTAAGGTAGTAATGCGCTCGCGGTAGAAATTTACGATGTTTACGTGGTTAAAAGTAGTAAGGGAGTCAATACTTTGCTCGGTGGCCACCTTATCTTTTGAGAAGTCTATCAGGTTGTTAAGGAAGCGCACCCAGTTCTCTACCTTCTCAAATTCTATGGTACCAGAGTGCTGTCTGAACTCTACCGTACCGTGTCTGAAGAAGCTTTCCACATTCAGCTTGCTGTAGCGGCTCTGGCCGTTTACCTTCTCGGCTATCTTCTCCAAAGTGGTGCATCCCTCAATGGCGGTGTAGGCGGCGGCTTTGCTGGAGAACCTGTTCAGAAGGCTTTTGCAGTACATGTTGTTGCTGCCTCTGCGGCTTACCGGCATGAAGCTATCTATCAGGCCTTCGTAGTTTAGGTAGTTCTTGAAAAGGTTCTTCCACTGGGCCAGTCCGAAGTCTGCGGCTCCGAAGTGGATGTGCATCCCGCAGCTCTTGTTTACTTTGGCGTTGCAGCGTTTAAGTACTTGGCAAACTTTCTTAAGTTCTTCAATACCAGCCTCGCCTTGCAATACTGGGCTTACCAGTTCAAAAGCCTCCTGCCCGCTTACCGAGGCGTCCGTCACAAGTTTCCAGTGGTTTCTGGTGGTATGGTTGTAGCCTTCTATCTCTATGCTGATACCTGCGGCGGCAAGCTCTGCCTTCAGGCGCGTCATGCTTACGCCGTATGCCTCTATTTCTACGCCAAAGGTTCTGTTGAAAATTGCGGCGGTGGCGGCGGCTATCTGGCCTCTGCGTTGCATGGCCGCATATACGTTCTGTACAAAGCCGTACCCTACGCCCATCATCTCGGCTACCTGCTTGCGGGTGAAGCCAAGAGTCAGAAGCTGTTGCATTTTGTAGGTTTTGGTGCTTGGTAAGGCTAGTATTTCTGCTGCTGTCATGGTCGTATAGCGTTTTATTGTTGAGTCTAAGTACGACCATTAACCGGCACACATCAAGTTATCAATACACTCTTTTTCAAGTTGTTGCAAAGTTCTTTAATACCACAAATCATGCACTGGAACAGTGCAATCAAACAATAAAGGCAGTACCTCCCTCCCCTCCAGAACATAACTGCAGGGGTTGGGTTTCCGGTAAATTCAGGATCCTAGAATACGCTTACCTCTATGCCACCGGCCTTTACAAGTATTGAGATGTGGCGGTTAAGCGCTACGTGGTAAAGTCCGTTCAAAAGTACTATGCCCCACTTGGCTTGGTTCTCGGTACCGTTGTGAAAGCTTCTGGCGGTTTCTACTTTTGAAAATCTGAAGGTTGACATGGTGGTATGGCGTTTTATTGTTGAGTCTAAGCACGCCAATTAATCGGCTCACATCAAGTCAATTGCGCTTTAATTAACCTCAATTCTGAAGGTTCTTTAATACCACCAATTATATCTGAAATGGTGCAATTAAGGCAATAGAAAAAGCTGGCTATTTACCGGCTTTTTCTATGAGTGCTTTCTTTATTTTCTGAACGGTTTGGTTGGAAACCTCGCAGAGCTTTGCAACTTCCCGGATGCTTTTGCCTGATTTAAGAAGGCGCACCGCCTTGGGATTTTCCTCCAGCAGCTTCTTATCGGTTTTCACGGATCCCTTTGGTCTGCCGATCACCTTGTTTTTGCGCCTGGCCTCTTCCAGACCTGACCGGATGCGCTCACCTAATTGCTCTGTCTCAGAACTGGCCAGTTCAGCAAGGATGACAAACACAAGATTAGCGGCTGGGTTCTTTCTGCCGTCATCTAACAGCGTCTCAAGGTTCAGGCTTTTCACGAAGACCGAGACTTTCAACTCCGTGAACCGGTCAATGAGATTCAATATCTCTGAGGTCTTGCGGCCAAGCCTTGAAATCTCAGAGACCAGCACCTTTTGGATGGCGCCAGTCTCTGCAAGTTTAATGAGTTGCAGTAGCTCTGGCCGTTCCTCCTTTTTCCGTTTAGTTGCAGAGCCAACCTCCTGAAAGATTTGCACTACCTGGAATTGATGCTTAGTGGCCAGTAACTCAAGTTCACTGATCTGGCGCTGGTAGTCTTGTCTCTTGCTGGAAACCCGTACATATAAGGCTACTGGCGTCATAGATTAATCGTTAGTTATTTTAATAAACAAGAATAAACAACCTGACGTTGAATGACCTTTCCTTGGTTATCAAGAATGGAAACGATGCCCCATTTCAGGCCTTTCACATCTTTGACAGACCAGGTATTAAAAGGCTTTTCAGGAAGTGGCTTTTCAGGAAATAGAGAGAGTTGCATAATCATTAGTTTAGTCTTCGTTTTCTACTTGATGACCAGGGCACCCGCCGCCGAAATGGTCAAACCCTTCACAGTCTGCGCTACATGGTAAGAGCTTCCATCCTTTAGCTTGGCATTCAGCAAGAAACTTTCTTGCCTCAGAATCAGATAAAGCTCTGCCGTTTTTTTCAACTATTCCTGTTAGCTTCTTGCGTTTAAAATTTCTCAACAGCCCTTCTATATTGGTTGAGAGGTGCATTCTTTTAGTTGGCATAATCATTAGGTTTTTGTCTTTCTTTTCATGTGTTCCGCAAAAGCAATCCTAAATCTTAACTCTTGGGTCAGTTTGTTCAGGTACTTTTTGCGGCGGTTCTCCTTTTTCAAAAACACTCGGTATGCTTCCGGCCATTCTTTGGGGTTAACCCGGTGCTTATAGCTGTATCTAAGTCGTTTTACCATTAAGTTTATAAAGCATGTCTGGCCAAAAACTCTTCAGCAGAAGCTTCTGAATAATCTCTTATAAATGCTCTGGCTTGCTCTGGCAATTCAAACTCTATTTCCTCAAACTTGAACACCGACTCTCCATCTTCTTCATGAGTGTCTTTAAGCCAGGCTTGCACCGTCACGGTCTGGTCAAAATCTTGTGTTTCCTCATTCTGTGTTTCGGCTCTATAAATAAGCACGTCTTGGTTTTGGGTATTTAGAATTTTGTGGTCCATTTTATTTGGATTGTAGTGTTAAAAAGAAGTGGTTAAAGAGGTACAAAAAACGAAGGGTGAAAAGTGGCCTGATTTCTCAAAAACAGGCCTCAAAACAAGGACTCTTTTTTCAGCACACTTTTTCTGAATTATGGTCACTTATTGAAGTGATGTTCTGCCAGAGCCTTTGCCTGGTTTATAGAAGAAAGCGCGCAGGCATTCACATATTCATCTGCCTTACAATCCTTCAGCCAGTAGCTCCATTCTGAGGCAGGAGCTTCTGTCACGCCATGGGCTATATCCCAGAACTTTTTATGCCCCACCCCTATTTCACCACCTGATATCTGGCCTATTTTATCTCCATCTCTCAGGATGTTAAGGCCACCCTGCTCATTGTCTTTATATTCTAAGTTTGAGTTCATAAAGTATATTTTAAAATGTGGGTTGGGAAATTGCCGTCTCTCCGGCTGTCAATCCATTGCTGTCTTAGAGGGCACAACTCACGCGCCTCCCTACCTCTTGTCAGATCAGCCTTACCGCCGCTGGATTTATCGCTCGTCTTATGCTAGGGAAGCGCTTATGTCTTGAAAGATGCCACGTTCAGATTGATGGCCTTTTGCTGGACTTTTCCCAAAATCACCTGCAATACCTGGTTGCAAGTGTTGATGGAGATGCAGAGTTGGACGGCCAGCAGCTCATCCCATTTGAAGTTGAATTTGAACGGGCTGGGCTTTGGTTTCATGGCCTCGGTAGATGCTCTGGCCGTAAGCCGCTTGCAAACTTTTGCCAGGGGTTTGAGGGCTAATGCCTCTTCTTGTGTCAACTGGCGCTCCTGGGTGGTGTAGATGATGAATTCGTGAATGGCCAGAGCAAGGGCCATCGCCTCCAGACGGTTGGTCTCAATCGCCTGCTGGGCAAATTGATCAGTTCCAAGCACCGTCTTCAAATCTATCTAGTTCCTCTTCCGTGCGGTTGTCATAGATCAGCGCCTTGGCAACGCTGGCACCCCATTTCTCCACCATCTTGCGGAGACGGCCGTAGCCTAGGTTCATGTCTGGGATGGCAGAGTTTCTGGCCAGATCCCGGCTGTAGAATTTGCGGCTGTTGCCGTCTTTGAAGTAAACGACCGCTTTGGTAAGCGAGGTCTCGACCATCTTCTGGCCTGCCTTTGTTCTTTCCTGGTTCATGCTGAATTGATTTTGCGTGGTATGGATCGGTTAAAAAAATGCTATTGCTTTTAGTTACACATTCTGATTCTGGGGGATGGCATGCTGGGCGTAGAAGCGGTTCAGGGCGTCCTTTCCCAGCGGTTTGATTTTGGCTTCATGGAATCTGAAAAGCTCCAGAGGGCTTTTTGCCTGCAGGCGCTTGGGTGCCTTTCCTTTTTTGTACTGGGTCCACTCGGTACGGGCCTGACGAAGTGCGTTTTCCACCTGGTACTGCAGCTTCCAGACGTCGCGGTTCACCAGCCATTCGTGGGTTTTCTTAAAACCGCGCTCGTTCTCAAAGTCAAAGTAGCCGGAGCCAAGGCCAAAAAGCGGGAACGGAGCCGGTGGGTACTTGTCTGGGTTCTTCCGGAAGTAGGCAGCGGCGATGTCAATGCGCTCCATCAGTTCCTCATGGTAGGTTTCCCAGTCCTTGGCAGTCATCTGGGCGTTTTTGAATCCTCGGTAAATACCAGTGTAGATGGCGTTTTTGGCCATTTTGTGTTGCTCTGGGCTGAAGGTGGACTCTGGGTAGAGCATCTTGTGGGCATACACCCAGAACTGGATGATCATCTCCTCAAAACGTGGCGCCAGAGCCTTTTTCGGCGCCGCCGCCCCCCCAGTCGTAGCCACGCATGCCGCTTGGCCTGCTACAGGGCTGTCAGTGGCCTTCTCGCCAGAAACGGGAGCTAGTTGCGGCCCTATGTTGCCAGTCGTGTCGCAGGTGTTCCCAGCGGCTTCGCGTAGCAAGCCAGGCTGAGGCATCGCCTCTCCCTTATCCACACTGCTGATTTTATCTTTTAAAGTATCTTGTGTTCTACAGGATACATTAAGCGGAAGATTGTTCTTTATGAACCGCGCAGGGTGGGCGATATGGGTAGTTTCTGCTGGGGGTTCCTCGGCCGTGGGGGGGGCTGTTTCGTGGGCGTTCCACAGGATTTCGGGACTTATCCACAGCTCAAAATTGGCGTAGGTGCCATGGAACTTGTAACCGGTGACCAAACCTACCTCGGCGCTCTTAAGCACGTTCAGGTGGCTTCTGATGGCTCTGTCTGAGAGGGTGCGGCGCGAGGCCAGCGTCACGCAGTTCATGCTAAGGCTGGGCAGCGTTCCCTCCTCGGTGATGGCCATGGCCACCACAGGCACCTTTATTGCCTTGTGGTAGGCAGCAGCGTAGTCAAGGATCAAACGGACGCCGGTGGCCTCCAGATTGCCAGGTATAAGCTTCTTTTTGGTGTAGTAGGTAACCTCCTCGCCTTTCACCAGACGCTTGCGCTCAATGGTGGGCTGGGCAGCGTTCAGGCGCTGTACCAGCTTGTGCCAGTTTAGAAGGGCCGTCTTTGTCTCAATTCGTCTATTCTGCGTAATCATAACTGCTTGAATATCTGCTTGAATATTTGGCTGCGGCGGTGGCGGGTGATGTCGGGCGTGTCCTCCCTATTCACCTGTTGCCACCGCCTGTTGCAGACCCTATTTCTTGATGATGATTTCCTTTGGTAAAAACCGGCAGCAGAAACTGCGTGCCTCTTTACCGCCAATGGCCAGCACCAGGCTGACCAGAAGCACGGCCATGAGCCGCTTGTAATTAGTTATGTTCATGCCTCATCCTGTTTAGAGTAGAGGCCCAGTTTCCCGTCTAAGTCGTTCCTGAAGCTGTACTGGTGGCCGCATGCGCAGGACAGCGTTCCGCTTGTAAGCTCTTGCCTAAATAATATTGACCTTCCTAATTGTTTGGAAAACAGGTACCATTCTCCAAAGGCTTGAGAGAAAATGTAGCTGTTTCTCTTTTTGCAGCGGTTGTTGAGGCAGTTGAAAAGCACTGCGGTCCTGCTTCCGTTTTTGGTGGGGACGGCCACTGGCTTGATCCCCTGGATCCGGAGGTTATGGTCCTGGATCACCTTGATCTGCTCGCGGTCGCCGATGATGAGCGCGCGGTTGCGGATAAGATTGCGCTTCTGGGTACTGATTTGATTTGTTTCCATGGTAGTGTGGGTATGTGGTATTTGCTGTTGATGATGGCGGCCATTCTCTGGGCTTTCTTTCTGATTGCCTCAGACCGTCTCCGCTCACGGCGCTGGTATTCGAAAAGGGTCTTCTTGGTGACCCCGAAGGCTTCTGGCACCTTGTGCCTTTTATCGCCCGGTCCCTCAGAGAAGCAGACGGCGGCTCTCAGCTGGTGGCTCTCCAGGCGTTTCAGAAAATCGCTAAGGCTGGCCTCCATCTCGGTTCTCTTTTTCCAGGAGCGCGATTTCCTCTCCCTTTCTCTCTATGGACTTTTGCAGGCCGGCCACCCGGGCGCAGGTCTCCTGGTACAGTCTGGGGGAGGCGACCGGGTGAATGGCCTCGCGCAGGGTGACGGCGTGGCATGCCTCCTCCTCCAGGAACTCGCGGTCGCGCCTAAGAATGCGCAGCTTCTCTGCTAACTCCATTGCTTTCTAAGTTCTCAAGTCCAACAATGCGCAGGTCCAGCGCCTCAATGTCACAGTCCAGCCGGGCCACGATGGAATAGAAGTCCAGCTCGGTGATGCGGCCGGCCTTGCAGTCCTCCAGCAGCAGGTGCTTCTCCTGCAGGTAGATGCCCTTCAGTCTCTGCACCAGTCTGAGGATGGGTCTCAGCGGCAGCGCGTCCAGCTGCTCCAGGTAGAACTCCTCATGCGTACAGTCCGGGCAGACCTCAACGCTGCGGTCCTCTCCCATTGGTATCTCTACCATTTGCTTCTGGCTTCCCTTCCAGCCACAGGCGGTGCACTCGATTTTTGCTTCCATGGGTAAAATAGGTTAGATAGCTAGCGTAAGGTCTGCAAGAACATTACCTGCGGCTTGAGTGAATTCCTGCTCTTCAATCTCGGTGACGGGTTTATCCAGATAGTTTACAATGTCTTTGGTGTCTAGGACATTGATCAGCCCCTGTCCAGGCTTTTTGAGAACATGAATGGTATTACTTAGAGTCTGCTTGTAGTAGTGAGTGCCACCGGAACGCAGACAAGGGTAAGCGTCTTTAAAGAATTTTAGCATGGCTATTTATTTAAGTTAAAATCTCAGTTGTGGCGCCAGAATCGGCATTTTGATGATGTTGAACAGGTCTTTCTCCTCTGGTACCGGAAAGGGCTTGCCGTTCTTGTAGAGGGTGCCGCCCTTGCTGTGGAACCCGTACTTGACCCACTGGCAGGCCAGCTTCTGGTGGGAGAACTCCGCGGAGCCGGTGCGTATGGCGTAGATCAGGCCCCAGTTCTCGCGGGTGGCGGTGAAGATGTCAATCTTCAGGTCTTTGCTGGGTATGTAGCCCTTGAACCATTTGGCGGTGGGCTTGAGGGGCCACTCTATGATGTCTGTGGTGTTGGGCTTTATCCACTGGACCCTTTCTATTTTTCTGAGCGCCTCATAGAGCATGTTGGTCATGGGGCCGGTTCCGCTGGGTACGCCGAAGAAGTCGGTGGGCGCGGGTAGCGTCTCATACCTTGGGATCGCCACCAACTCAATGTCGTTCACCTCGGGCTTTTCCCTTCTGATGGAGCCGGCCACCTCTATTCTGAGGCAGGACTCACGCAGGTGGCGGGTGAACCACTCTGCTATTCTTCTGGCTTCGGCTAGCTGCATGGCGTTAGGCGGTTTTGCGGCGCTGCACCTGCGGTTCGACATCCTTTACCTGCCCGAACCTGATCACCTCGCTCCGGAGGGCGCGCAGATCGCCGTGGCTGAACTCGGCGTGCTCCAGTTTCACAGGGTAGCCGAAGCGGTCTTTCTTGCCCTCGTTCATCCATTTGCGGACGGTGGCCTGGCTGTGCTTGGTGAATTCCGCAATCTCCTTCACCGTCATGTAGCGGTCGTTGAGCTTGGCCAGCTCAGGTGCCACCAATGACATGATGCTCTGGAGTATCTCCTCTTTAGCGATGGCGATGTCGCCCTTCATTGCTATCTGATTCAAGTCTACCATGTGGAGTGGGTGTGTATAAATTCTTGATTTAATTGGAACTATTTAAGACACTTCGGAACGGTTTGTGTTATCTGGGCTGTACAGATGCCTGCTCCAACAATTGCTTCCTGGACTCGGCTATCTTTTTGGCGGCCTCAAAGATTTTGGCCCCCTTGTTTTTGGCGTGGTTCCTTCTGCCGCTCATCACCGACATGATGGTGCTTTTAGAGGTACCCGGAACCAGCTCCCTGATTACCTGGTAGTCCCCGCCACGAAGCCATTGTTTTATTTCTGTAAGGTTTTCCATACTTTGTGAATGCTTTACTGTACAATACTATCATATTTTCAAGTTGGTTGCAAATATTCACTAATATATTTTCACCATTATTTGTACAAGCCCTGATACACAACCAGTTAAAAACAAAAATTATGTTACTTGGAGAGAGAGTAAAACAGGAGATTGCTAAATCTTCATTCAAAACTGAAGAGATAGCAGAGGAGATAGGGATTACAGCCAACAACCTTTACAGGCTGTACAAAAAGGATTCCTTTGAAATAAAGTACCTGCTAAAAATCTGCGAATTGCTTAACCTCCCAGTTAGCCACTTTATTGACGCACCAAATAATATCTCCAACTCTGGCCAAATACAGGCAGCCAAGCAGGTGGGGAAGAACAATCAGACAATTAGCCTTGGAGGAGAAAGTAGCTTTGACCTGAAGCACCAATTAGAATTGTGCCAAGTAGAGAAGGCAAGCCTTGAGCAAAGGCTAAAGGATAAGGAAGAATTAATTGAGGTGCTAAGAAGTAAGTAGGCGTTTACCTTTTGAATTGTACAGTTATTAAAGATTGAATCACCTTAAACACAAACTATAGATTAAACCCTTACTAAACCCTTTATGAAAAACTTCGGCAAAATCATTGGTGGGTTGTTCCTTGCCATTATTGCGTTACTCTTTATCGGCTACTTGAGTGATGATGAAACAAAAACAGCTTCTTCCCCAGAAAATAAGAAAGCCCAAAGCGCCTCTTTGACACCATCAGATGCTAATGATGCCGAGTCAATCAAACTAAAAGAAGAGAGGATCGCGTCCGCTAAGAAGCAAATAATAGCACTCAAGAAAAGCTTTCATCATGACAAGGACGAAATGAGCGGTCGCGGCTGGTATGACCATAAGGTATGGGGCAAGGGCTATCCTGAAAAAAATGCCTTAACCTGCACTGTGTTTGACAGCGGTCACATTATGCTGCGCTCTTTTTACACAGGAGATGACTGGTTATTTCACGAGAGTGTTAGTGTAAAAGTTGGTGAAGAAAGAATAGATTCTGATGCAATCCCTTCATATGATGACAGCAACCGCCGTGATAATTCTGGTGGCACTGTATGGGAATCAATCACCTACGATTCAGATGAAGAGAATGGCATAATTGCGCTTATTGCTCAAAATGTTGAAAAGAAAATACTGGTTAGACTGAATGGAGACCAGTATTACAAAGATATTACTCTGACAAAAATAGAAAAGCAAGCAATTGCTGACGCTTATAGATTGTCAAATCTCATCAAAACCGCTAACGGCGAAGACATTTAATTCCGTTTTTGGCCTGTTTTCTGGAAAACAGGCCAAAAATCATCCCCTCTCCTATGCCAAAGTTTAACCTACCCTGTGACCGCTGGGAGTGGCGGGAGCTCGGCAACAAGATCCTGGCCGTGATAGCCGCCGCGTCTCTTATTGGCTGGCTGATCAGCAAGGCCTGGGAGTGGCTTTTTAACTAAAATCAGTCTAATGGAAAAGGATGTAGCAGAACTAATTATACAACATGTAGAAAATCTTAAAAGCCTTTCAGTAGGCTTGATAGCCCTACTTGTTGTTAACATACTAGGATTACTAGGACGATTTTGGGTAGAGGGAGTTTTGAAGAATAGGGATATCAAAATAAACAAGGCGGCAATTATCAATAACAGAAAGGTAACAGTTCAAGAAAGTCTTTACCATTTATTTGATAGCCTATCCTTAATCAACCCTTATGATGCTCAAGAACTATCAATAAAAATTGTAGAGACTGATATGTTTATCAGGAAAAATAGCCTATTCCTCGATACTAGAATTCACAACATCTCTATTGCTTTGCTAGATTATTTTAAAGAGGTCCAAGTCCAACCTCGGAAAAAGGATATAAAGTATGAATTTGATCATCTAGACATGTATACAGATGAGTTCACAAAATTTTAAAAGATTAATTAGTGCTCCTAAACATTTTACAAATGCCAACATTTTTGATTTTATAAACTCCTGTGAACCAATATTTTCGTTAAAAAACAAGCAAGAGTCTGGGTTTGGGCTTAATATTAGTAAGATTGAACAAGCTTCTATGCTGGGAGTGTTGTTGATTTACAAAATCATGGACTTTGCTTTTGCGAATAATTGCTTTTCGCAGCCAACTTTACTTTATAATCCTGATTCGGATAATGTACTTGACAAGTATGGTTTTAAAAAACTAGTACATGCTCTGATGGCTAATTCCAAAGAAGAGGAAAAGGAAATGAGTAATCTTAAAATTTCCTACAAAGATAATTTCATCATTGCACCACAGGCTTTACTAAGAAAAAAACAATACAATCACAATTCATTAAATTGGCAGTATTACCCGTTAATTGAGCAGTACTATAGTGAAAATAAAAAAGCAGTGTCAATGATACTCCTTTCCTTCTCAGAGATACTCTTGAACTTTTGGGAACATGCAGTTGATGACACGAAGTCCATAATAGTGGCGAATGGGAATAGTCAAAAAATAGAAATTGCTTGTGCAGACACAGGTAACGGCATAATTACTACCTTGGGAAAGAGTTTGTCTACCAAGAACTTAGACCCTGAAAAAATACTATTAGAAGCTGTAAAAAAGGGAGTTACATCAAAAAAATTAACCAATCACATGGGATATGGTTTGTGGATTTTAGATGAGATTGCCACAAAAACCAAGGGGAGGCTTCAGATCATATCCCAAGGAGCAACTTATTCCAATAGTGGAGGTAGGAAGAAAGTGAGGAGATGTGGTTATTGGCAGGGAAGCATTGTATATCTATCTTTACCCATTGCTAATGCTGTATCATTAACAGACATCCTTCCAGAGGATGTTAAAACAAGAGGCACCATTCAAATCAATTTTGCATGAAAACATTATCGCTAGACAATTTCGCTCCTATTATCAGTGACAGACTTGTTGGTGATGAAATTTATAACCTTATTAAGTCAGACCTTGAGACCTGCCAGCAGTTAGACATTGATCTCAAAGAGATTAAGTCAATGGCAACTTTCTGCGCAAAACAGATCTTTGGCAAACTTTACCTTGAGTTGGGAGGAGACAGCTTCTTTCAAAGAATTCGGCTTATTAATGCCACTGACGACTTAAAGACGATAATTAGGATTGGTATTCAAAGTGCTTTAGAGGATAGATAGGATATCATGCTAAAATTTTAAAAAAAGCCGCAATTAACTTTGCGGCTTTTTTTTGTATAAACATTTTCAGACAGGCAACATATGGCTTTCACCAATCTTTAGCCCTATGTGTACCAGTAGACAAACAAGCGTACCCAGTGTGATTATGATTGCCAACCAGGTGGGTGACAACCACCAAAGTGTAGAATTGGTCTGCGGAAGTTGCGAAGAGACGCGCATCCTGATGCTGGAGCAGAGCTACATCATCCAAAGAACACTTGCCCACATTCAATCCCTCCTTCTGGGAAAGGCGGGCCTGAATCAATTGTCAAACCAAAACCCATGCGAAACAACAAATGAAGACTAAGAGAAACATCAGATCAGACCGGCCGGACAAGCGAGGCTATGCCCCCATCAGATTCACCGTTCACCTGGACGGCGCCAGGTTCTACATTGAGACCGGGGAGCAGTGCCTTCCGGAGAACTGGGACGGTGGCATGCGGCTTGTCACCAGTGGGGACCACTATCACAAACAAATCAACGCGAGGCTCATAAAATGGGAAAGTATACTGGAGGAGATTGCCACCAGGTACAAGAGCCGGCGCAGGATCCTGACGCAGGACCTGCTGCTGAAGGAATTCTACGAGGCGGTGGATCCAGAGGAAGAAAAACAGGAAGTGGCCTTTTTTCAGGAAAACGCCTTTCTCACCCTCATGCATAAATGGCGCTCCCACCAGCAGAGTAAAATACAGCTGACCACCGGCAAGCCCTTAGCCGACAGCACCATAAAAGGCATCACCTCCACCATCAAGAGATTTGAGAAGTTCCAGGAGGCGCGCGGCCGGGAGATAACCTTTGAGGAAATGGACCTGAAGTTCTATGAGGAGTTCCAGCAGCACCTGCTCATAGACAAGAAGCAGAAGGTGAATAATTTCGGCAAGCACATAGACCGCCTAAAAACGTTTCTGAAATGGGCAGAGGTCCAGCATGACGCGCCGGTCAACCGGAAGTACAAGCTGTTCTCCAGCCCTGAGATTTACGTGGGCGTAGACGCGCTCTCGGCCTCAGAACTGCACGCCATCTATAACCTCAACTTTGAAGACCCGCAAACGAAGGAGAAGCTGTTCACCTGCTACAAGGAGAAGGGAGTCATCAAACTGGAGGGGAGCATGCGCTTTGGCCAGTGGTGCAAGTCTGTGGAAAAGGCGCGCGACATCTTTCTCATGTGCTGCTATACCGGCATGCGCATCAGCGACGCGCTCTCATTCACCATGCTGGACATAAACCACCAGCAGGGCCTGATCATACGGCCGGCCACCAAAACCCTGAACGACTGCTACATTCCGTTTTTTGATGACGTCCTCTTCAAGCCGAAGGAGATGGTCATGAAATACTACCTGCAGTACAACACCTGCATGCCCCCGGAGCCGGCCTCTAAGGTCAACGAGTACTTGAAAGAGATCCAGAAGCTGGTGGGGATAAAGCGTCTTACCCTCACCACCAAGATAGGCAGGAAGACCTTTGCCACCTTGAAGCTCTACCAGGGCATTCCCTCCAGGATTGTGATGCAGGCCACCGGCCACAAGACGGAAAGCAGCTTCAACCGGTATGTGGGCGTGAACACCTCAGAACTGGGCCGGGCCTTCAAGCAGGGCTCTGCCGGCGTTGGCATGAGAGACGGCGTCATGATGGTAGGCTAGTGCAATATCAAGAGCAGGATTCAGGGAGCGTTTTGGGGAGCGTTTTGATTTTTCCCAAACAGGCCCAAACAGCTCTACAGAAACCAAGAACGGCCTTCTAGCTATCTAGGAGGCCGTTTTTATTAAGGCTAATTTAGGTTGAAGACGTTAATTAACTCCCTACGCGACCACAGTTAAATTTAAAAAGACCTGTAAGACAACATCTTACAGGTCTTTTTCTTTTAGGACGTACACATATACGTACAACTTTACAATCCAGGCTGTTCTCCTAGGTAAATCCGATAATCCATCACAGTAATTTTTTTACCTCTACTGACTTAACCAAGTCGGGCTTTGTTGGAGTTAGACTGCAATCACGGCATACTGGCGACCAACCTTGCACCTTACGTTCATTCCCAGGAAAGCCTACTAACCCATACCTAACCAGAGGATTAAGCGCTCTCTATCAGTTACATATCAATTTTATTAGCAACAACCTGTATTTATACTATCCGTATAAATACCTTTTTTAATGTTTTGGTGTTTTTCAAATCAAGCTATGGCTTATGGAGACTGAAGTAGACAGTAGGATATTGTCATTCATGGACAAAGGCGCATTGCGCTATGACGTCTTCGATACCGCCTCATCCGATTCATCCTTGAATCTGCAGACCCTCAGCGATGACTTCTTCCCATTGGACTACATTGAAAAATCAGAGAAGCACTTCTCCTATTACTACTCCCTTAGGGCTTCGGGCGGCTTGGTGGTTCTGAGAATCACAATCAAAGACGGGGTAATGAAGGCGTTACTCGCACCCCACTCACATTTTTCCGAGCTTAAACCACAGGTTAAGTTTAATGCTTAAAATTCTACGTCCATCTACTCCCAAAGCGCAACGCCTACCCAAAGGGGTTAGCGAAAGAAACTTTTTACTAAGGGGCATGCATAAAAATAGGGTGCCGGCATAACAAACATCCGCCGGCACCCTACCAGTCATCATCCTATCAATCTAGTTCTTCTTGAGCAATTTAATGGAACTCATGCCGGACTTGCTGATTTTGCGGGCCATGTACACGCCCTCCTTCATGCCCCGTCCGTCCACCTCGACCCTTACGACCTCATCAGCCTTGGCCTTACCGGACTTCAGCTGTCTGATTAAGGTGCCGTTCATGTCATAGAGGTTTATCACGTACTCCTCTCCCCTCGCGGACCTGAACTCGACGGTGGTTCTATCGCCGAACGGGATGGGGTAGGCGACCATCCCCTCATCCTTCGCAGTGCCTGAGGAGGCTGGCGCCTTCAGGGAGGCCGGGGCAGCACTTATCTCATCATCATAGTTGTCACAGTCGGTCGCAGGCGACACGCAGCCGCTGCTCTTGCTTCTGACGGTGATGCTGAAGCCGGCACCCGCCGCCACACTGAAGATTGGCGAGTCCTGCCAAGTAGTGCCTCCGTCGTTGCTGTACTCGAAGTCCGCGCCAACCGGCGAGGTCACCGTCACCGAGCCATTGGGCGAAGGCGCGCAGATGGAAGGCTCCACTATCGTCACCGCCGGTCTCAGGACTGCATCAGGCTGTGTGATTGTCTCTGAGGTGATGGCCTGGCAGCCACTGCCGTCCGTGACGGTCAGGGTGTAGGTGCCGGAGACCAGCCCGGTCAGGTCCTGGTCGTCCGCCTGCCCGGTCGGGATGACGCCGCCGCCGGTGGCCACCCATGAGTAGGTGTAGGGGGCCGAGCCGCCAGACACCGATGCGTTAATCGCGCCGTTCCCAGCGCCGGAGCAGGAAACGTTGGTCGCCACGGAAGAGGCGGTCAGGCCGGTGGACACTGCGATGGTAGGCAGGGTCCCGCACTTAGGAGCGATGAGGTTGGGTTTCAGAGTCTCACAGGTGCTCTTTTTCGCGGCATCGGTCCAGGCTAGGAACAGGTTGGTCAAGTCAATGGTCGAGCCGCACTCATAGGAAATCTCGGAGCCGGTTATCCCTGAGCCGGAGGAAGTGGAATTGACTATCTCCCTAATTACGACTACAGCAAAGGGAAGCGTGGTGGTGTCGGTTTTCACGATAGGGCCCTTGCAGCCAGTAATCTCGGCCTGGTAGACCACGGTGCCGGAGCCGTCCTTTATCACGATGTCCCCCAGAAGGCGAAGCTGGTCCGGGTGGAGCCCGTCTTGTTGGCGATGGACAGCAGCAGCGGCGCGGTAATCACGTCGCCTGGCTCACAGGCCTGACAGGCGGAGACGTCCAGGAAGGCGTCCACCAGTTCCAGGTCCTTGGAGGTACATCTGCTCTCAGGAGGCAGCGTGACCTGGGCCGAGGAGGTGAAGGATACCAGCAGTAGCGCCATCAGTGTCAGGGCGGTGCGCCAGAACGTGGCAGGTCTCATTTTTTGGAGGTTGAGGGATGTGGTATGGATTACTGGGGACACCTTTCTGCCGCCGCTTGCGGCTGTGGAAAGGGTTGGACGGGGTAAGGAAAATTTCTCCATAATTACTGGGTGTTAAATCTTTCAATCGAATCTTTACAATGGCAGGCAATGTACTTAGTCCGGGGCATGGCGCTTTCTGTTTAGGCACAGGCAATCGTGCGTCGGCCTTTTGGGAAAGCCGCCGAAGGGGGTAACAGATAAGCTGCCCGAGGCTAAGTCCTTAGCGTGGAAGGGCAATCACAGCAGGGTTGAAAAGGAGAGGCAAAGTCGGGCTGGCGGTAACCAGCGGCTGAAGGGGCGGCAGAAGACCTGTCCAAGAACCTTGGATTGCCGCACCGGTCCTATATTGACCGATGGGCGTCCGGTTTGTCTGCACTTGGGCGCGAGGCACGAATGATTAATACGAGAGGAAATGTCTGACAAGCCTGTAAAGGTGGGCCAAGGCTGCGATGTCCTAGTCCCCGAAGGCCTGTACGGAGCCGCCATGCACCTGAGGTGCGGCTCCTCTCTTTTCCACCGAGGGAAAGTGGATGTCTGTCGCTGCCATAGGTATAAATACCTGTGACTCTAGTATATACTCGGTAATCTGGGGAAAGTTCGGATAATGCAGGGGATTTTCCGGCATAATACCATTCCTATCTAACTTGGTCTAAAATGAGCCAACACTTATGAGAACCAAAATATGACCTTCATGAGATTGATAAATTTTTGAGCGGTGAGCTGGTTGCCTAAATCCAGATGCTACAGGCACTACCCTGTTGAGAACAGCCAAAGTTTGATACGCACCCACTGGTGGCTTGTCAAAGACGGGTGGGGTATGTATTCTGGATGGAAACCTTTTAGGCCTGACTGGGTACCCTGAGTTTTGGTAGGCCCTCTTTTGTTGATGTCATCCGTATAGTAATTGAATCCCTCCTTTGCAGATTGGAACCCGTGCCGCCGCCTCTCCGTTTCCATGCAGTCTTCGCATCAAATACACTATTTGGCAGAGAGTATGCAACCACGAAACCCGAAAGAGGAGCCTTCACAACCACAGTTATATTTTTAAAAGCCCTTTAGAGAAATCTGAAGGGCTTTTTTGTTTCTGCCGCGTACACATTCACGCACAACTCCAGCTTACACCTCCTCTTGCTTCTTCATTTTCCTTTCCAATAAAATTCCTAAAACCTTATATTTCAATTAAATTCCATATATAATCCTATTACATCCTATATAAATAATTAATTATCAGCTATATCCACACATTCTATTTTATTTTATTCTATTTTTGCATTTCCCTTTCAGCTTTTGAGAAACGCATATTCATGTCACAATTAACTACCACTCATGCCATCATGAGTTGGAGAGAAGAAGACAGCCTGCTGAGCGCTAAATGGTGCGGAGCTGTCTTCAGCCGAGAGTTTCAGCAGATAGCCCAGGCTTTGTTGGAAAAGACGGAGGCCTTTCACCTTCACAAGTGGTTTCTGCACCTGGAAGAGATGCAGGAGATTGACTTTACAGATGAGAACTGGCTGTTCACACACTGGCTGGAGAACTTCTTAAACCTGCCCATCCAAAAATTAGCACTCATCCCGTCTAAGTACCTGGACAACCACATGTCCATAGAGCAACTCATCAAGATGGCGCAGATTATTAAGCCGTTGGACGTGCAGTTCTTTACCGAGGAGAGGGAGGCGCTACTTTGGCTTCAGGAAAGACCTCAGACAGACTACACGGCATTTTTTACCGAAAATTAACCTCAGAGGCGCTCTGCTTCAGGAGTTTCTGGTACCTTTGCACCCACTTCCATAACCTAATTACATGAGAACATTCTTACGCCCTCTCCTGCTGGTACTTCTGGTGGGTTGGTCAAGTGTTTCAAGCGTACTTGCCCAGTCTGCCCCACCCGCCAACCTGGCAGGATCAGAACTTAAATCATGGCTTCGTCAGAACTGGTATGACGGCAAGCGGGTAGTGCTGAGCTACAGCGCCGCCAGAGGCAAAATGTACAACTACGTAGACAACTACGACAACAAGGTGACCTGTGTCTACTCCGGCTACCAGGAGAGCAACCCCTACAGCGAAACCAACTCTACTCCCTCTCTAAGCGCCTTGAACTGTGAGCACACCGTGCCCCAGTCCTGGTTTAACGAGGTAGAGCGCATGAGAACCGACATCCACCACCTGTTCCCCACCGTGGAGCAGTGGAACAGTGACCGCGGCAGCGACCCGTTTGCGGAGATTCCCGATGCCCAGACCCAGAAATGGATAAGATTGCTGGCTTTCCAGACCGCCATCCCTACGTCTAACATTGACGAGTACAGTGAAGATACGGGCACCCAGTTTGAACCGCGTGAGGACCATAAAGGAAACTTAGCCCGCGCGGTTTTCTATTTTTACACCATGCACGAAGGCCAGACCTTTGACGCCGGCAAAAACGTACCCAGCGCCGTTGCTGATATGCAGACTTTGTATAGCTGGCACCTGAAAGACCCGGTAGACGCCCGTGAGCTAGAGCGCAACGGCCGCGTACAACAGGCCCAGGGAAACCGCAATCCATACATTGACTACCCAGAGTTGGTGGCCCGTGCCTATGGCTTTGCCGCAGTGGCCTGCTCGGCCACCACGGCCGCCAGCCAGCCTACCTTCTCTGAAGCCACGCCAACCTCGTTCAAATTAACCTGGACCAGCGGCAGCGGCGACCGACGCCTGGTGGTAGTGCGCGAAGCCTCAGCGGTTAACTTCACTCCTGCCGGCGCTTACACAGCGGGTGTGAACGCAGATTTCTCTTTGGCCACTGACCAAGGTAGCGGGCAGAAGATTGTCTACAACAACACCGGCGACTCTGTCACCGTGACCGGCCTGACCGCTACCAAGACCTACCATGTTCAGATTTTTGAATACTGCAGCTCAGACAACACCTACAGCACTGCCCCGGCACCAATCGGCCAGGTGACTTTGCCAGATTATGCCTGCCAGGGAGCTCCTACGCAGAATGTAAGCAGCGTTGTCTCTTCTACCATCACTTCTACCGGCTTCACTCTTTCTATGACCGCAGGCAATGGAGACGGACGCTTGGTATTGATAAAAGAAGCCCAGGCAGGAACGTTTGCCCCGCTGGCAGGCACCAGCTACACCGGCGCCAACAGCAACTACGGTCAGGCGGCAACCCAGGCAGACGGCTCTCGCCTGCTGTATGTGGGCAACGGCACCCAACTCACCGTAACTGGCCTTAAAACCGACACCGAATACCACGTAGCCATTTTTGAAAGCTGCTCTAACGGCTGGCAGTATGCTGCTACGCCGGCGGCGCTTCAGGTGAAAACCTTGCCAGGCGGCGGCGGACCGCTTCCTACCGGCGTTCTGGCGCGTCAGACGTTTGAAGAAACGGCTACAGACGGCTGGGAAGTAACTTCGGGCTTCACTAGCTCTACAGTCAACACGGGTACACCTGCCAACCAGCGCATTCACGGAGGCACCAAGTCCTTGCAAGTAACCACTACGGCGCAGGAGGTTGTCTTCAAATCGGTGACTACTACTGGCTACAAAGACGTGCTGGTTGAATTGTTCAACAGCTCCGTATCTACCACTACCGGCAACGGCATTGAGGCGGGTGATTACCTGGAGGTGTACACCGCCCTGAATGGTGCTACCTTCTCTGCTACGCCAGACATCAAAATCACCGGAGACGCTTCTGACAACAATGCCCGGTACGGCATGGACGGCACGCTTCTATTAGAGACCATGGCCGGCACGCCGTTGGTGAAAACTTTCACGGGTGCAGCGCTTCCTACCATTACCGCAGAAAACGCCCCTTCCAGATTACTGGTGAAAATCCCAGACGGGACTACCTCTGTGCAGCTGAAAGTGGCATTGAAAACCAGTTCAGACAAAGAATTCCTGAACATTGATGACGTGACCTTGTATGGCAACCCGTTGACCACTACCGGCCTTCCGCAGGAACTGGAAGCGCAGCTGCTGGTATATCCTAACCCGGCCCACGGCGTGGTAACAGTTAAGGCTCCGGCTGCCCTCAAGATTCAGCGCATACAGGTATTGAACGCCATAGGAAAAACAGTGCATAGCACCACTGCGGCTTCTAAAAATTCGTCTACTACTCTAGACTTGCGCCATCTGCCGGCAGGTGTTTACTTCTTACAAGTATTCACGCCACAAGGCACTTCTACCAGACGCATAGTACTGAAGTAGAAGAACCAGCCCATAAAAAAAGCGGGCTGCCCACGTGGGCAGCCCGCTTTTTTTATGGGCAATAGTAAGCTACTTGGCTGACTTAGTTGTTATGGTTTAGATTCTCCTTCGGGCCGGGCCTGCAGCTTTTGCAAGTAGGTGGCCTTTAAGGCGGCCAGGCGGGTAAGGGCGGCTTTTTTGAAATCCTCAATAGAAAGGAAACCTGCCTCTGCATCGTTGACACGAGTTGCCCCTGCTGCCTTCTTTTGCACAAGCGCCGTAGATTCTTCGTTCCCTTTCCCCCAATACAGCATAGCAGTAATTCTTTTAAATGACCCTACAAAAATATCCAATCGCACGCGCCGCCTTTTGCTTTTTGGCTGTACAGCGGGCAGACCTCGGTGAACGGGCACATAAACCAGTTAAACGAAAATAAATCCAATTAAGCCACGCACTCACAGGCCATTTTTGCTGTTTCCTCTAAAAAGGTTTATTTTTACCGATGCCGTTTTCAGCCTGATTCCTGAAAAATTGCCCAAAAACGAAGTCCATGCCCTTACTCCCTGCCAGCCCCTACCGTGCCCCTTTTTTTCTCTTTAACGGGCACTTGCAGACCATCCTGCCCAGTACTCTGCGCAAGGCACCAGCGGTCTCCTATACCCGTGAGCGCATTGATACCCCGGATCAGGATTTCCTGGACCTGGACTGGTCAATTGTGGGCTCCAGCACCCTGGTGGTTGTGTCCCATGGCTTGGAGGGAGACACGCAGCGGCCGTACATGAAGGGCATGGTGAAGGCGGCCAATCAAACCGGCTGGGACGCTCTGGCCTGGAACTACCGAAGCTGTAGCGGCGAGCCCAACCACCTGCTCCGCTCCTACCACATGGGCGTGATGGAAGACCTGCACCTGGTCATTGAGCACGCCCTGGCCAAACATCGCTATGAAACGGTGTACCTGGTGGGTTTTAGCATGGGCGGCAACCTTACGCTCAACTACCTGTCACAATGGGCCGACAAAGTACCTATGCAGGTGAAACGGGCGGCGGTCTTCTCGGTGCCCTGCCACATGAGCAGCGCCTGTGCCCAGCTGGCCAAGCCCCAGAACCGCATTTACATGCGCCGCTTTTTGAACACGCTGCACCAGAAACTGAAGTTGAAAGCCCAGAAGTTCACGGTGGACCTGGCAGACTACCACCAGATAAAAACCTTTGAGCAGTTTGATGACCGCTACACCGCCCCGCTGCACGGCTTTAAAGATGCGGCTGACTATTATGCGCGCTGCAGCTCCTCTTTGCATTTGAAACACCTTCGGCTGCCCACGCTATTGGTAAATGCCAAGAATGACCCGTTCCTGTCACCTGAATGTTTTCCCGTGGAACAGGCCCAGCAGAACCCCAATCTCTACCTGGAGATGCCAGAGTCCGGCGGACACGTAGGCTTTGCCGAAAGCTTTTTCACCGGCATCTATTATTCAGAGCGCAGGGCCATTGAGTTTTTGCAGGGCCGGGTATAAGTCGTTTTTGGGCTTTTTCCTGGAAAACAGGCCAAAAACGAAGGATGCTTCAGGTGGAGCCGTTCTTGGTTGTTAGTTATTTGTTGTTCGAGGAAAGGATGAAATTTGGAAAGCCCTTGAGCTGGCAGGTTCCCGGCATTTAAGATACATTGAAAGTCCCTATAACTTCTTGGGTTATCAATGGATGAAGCCGGAGCAGGTTATTTTCTTTCACTTGCGCATCAGAAACGCTAACAGCCCTTTCACGAAGCTAGCTGCATTTTCTACTGGCATCATCAAACCAGATTAAGCCGTTTTTGGGCTGTTTCCTGGAAAACATGCCAAAAACGACGAGGCCCATAGGTTGTACCTATGGGCCTCGTCGTTAAAAGGACTCAGGACTCGCAACTCAGAACTCTCTTATGCCATCTCAAAGATTTTGCCGGGGTTGAGGATGCCGTGCGGGTCAAAGGTTTTCTTGATGCCCCGCATGAGCTCAAACTGCTTTTCCTGCAGGGCAATGTGCATGTAGGGCTTCTGCACCAGGCCTATGCCGTGCTCGCCAGAGATGGTGCCGCCCAGGGCCACGCACAGCCTGAAGAGCTCTTTTATTCCCTCAGTGAGCTTGTTGTTCCAGTCCTCGTCAGACATGTCACCTTTGATGATGTTGATGTGCAGGTTGCCGTCACCGGCGTGGCCGTAGCAAACCGACTTGAAATTATAGCGCTGGCCAATCTCTTTCACGCCTTTCAACAGGGCTGGCAGCTCGGCACGAGGCACCACGGTGTCTTCTTCTTTGTAGATGGAATTGTAGCGCACCGCGTTGCCCACGTTGCGACGCAGACGCCAGATGTCTTCTTTCTGGGCTTCGGTGTCCGCCAGCAGTACCTCGCCGGTGTTAAACTGCTCCAGTACGCCGTACACGCGCTCGGCATCCTGGTAGAGCAAATCCAGATCCCAACCGTCCAGTTCAATGATGAGGTGAGACTCAATGTCCTCGGGCAGGGGCACGTCAATCTTGAGGTAGTCTGAGGACCATTGCAAAGCCTCGCGCTCCATGAACTCCAGCCCAGATGGCGTAATGCCGGCCATGAAGATCTGCGCCACGGCGGCGCATGCTTCTTCTGAGGACCTGAACGGCACCAGCATGACCACATTCTTCGGCGGAAACGGAATAAGCTTGAACACGATTTTGGTGATGATGCCCAAGGTTCCCTCAGAGCCAATCATGAGGTGCGTAAGGTTATAACCCGTGGAGTATTTTAAGACGTTGGCGCCCGTCCAGATGATTTCGCCGGTAGGCAAGACCACCTCCATGTTGAGTACATAGTCCCGCGTCACGCCATATTTGACCGCTTTGGGTCCGCCCGAGGACATGCTCAGATTGCCTCCCAGAAAACAACTGCCCTTGCTGGCCGGGTCTGGCGGGTAGAACAGGCCTTTGGCTTTGACGGCGTTCTGAAACTCCTCGTTCACCACGCCGGGTTCTACGGTGGCCTGCAGGTTGCGCTCATCAATCTGTATGATTTTGTTGAACCGCTCCATGGAGAGCACCACCCCGCCGTGCACGGGAAGCGCGCCGCCGCTCAGGCCGGTGCCTGCTCCCCGGGGGGTGAGGGGAATGTACTGCTCATGGCAGAGACGCGCTATCTGACTCACCTCCTGGGTATTAACCGGCTTTACCACCACCTCTGGGTAGTAGTGCAGGTCTTCGGTCTCATCATGGGCATAGCGTTTTACCTCTTCTGGCGTGGCAGCGGTGAGCACATACGCCTCACCTACAATCTGCTGCAAAGTGGCTACTATTTCTGGGGTGACGGGGTTAAATTTCATTTTATAAAAAGACTGAAAGAAGTAACTTTAACGTTCCAAGGAAAACTTTTGCTAAGGTAAAGCTTTGACTACATTCTCTAAACACTCAACGCTACTTCTGTTAGGACTCCTTTTTTTGGCGGCCTCCTGCGGCAAGTCTTCTTATTCTACGTTCAGCAAACCAGAGGAGACGTACCGGTCTGCGCAGGAGATTGCTGAGCTCAAAAAGGCCGAGCGGCAGCAGCGGCGCATGGCCAAGAAATCTGGCTTCTTCTCCAAAACAAAGAAGAAAGAAGGGCTTGTCAAAATTAAAACCAAACCCGCCAGAAACAGCCGTAGCAGCAAAGACGCCGTGTACAGCAGCAAAAAAGTGGCCACGGTCATTTCTACGGCCCGCTCTTACAGGGGCACTCCCTACAAGTTTGGCGGCACCACCCGCGTGGGCATGGACTGTTCTGGCCTGCTGTGCACCTCATTCCAGGCCATTGACGTAAAGCTGCCCCGCACCTCTAGTGAACAGAGCCGCTACGGCCCCACGGTGAGCACCCGTGAGCTGCGCGCCGGCGACCTGGTTTTCTTCAGTTCCACGCAAAGCCCCAGCAACATTACGCACGCCGGCATCATCACAGAGGTGGTCAATGACAATGAGATTTATTTCATCCATTCCTCTACCTCCCTGGGCGTGAAAGAAGACAACCTGTTTGCCCCTTATTATAAAAAGAACTTCATAAAAGCGGTTAGGCCCGGTATCTAGTACCAACGGCCAGCCGCTTTTTTATTTGTCTGTTAACACCAGGCCGTTTTCTTTAAGGAGTTTGCAAGAATCAAAGCCTTGCGGTGAGCATCTCACAGCAGGAAACCCAGTTACCCACTACTTATTGAAGCAATTGTGGATAAGTGCTACAGTTTCTTGCAATTATGTTGAATAAATACTTGGCATGTAAAGTAAATAAGTAGTTATCTTTGTAGTGTCAACTCACTGACCAACCTCATGATCTCTTTCCATTGGAGATTTCTTTCTTCCTCCCAAAGAAGTTCCGTTAGCATTCTTAATGTTAACATAACAATACCCTTACCCGCTTTTTCACTAACCCGTTTTACTTTTGTTCAAAAAAAACCCTTTATGAAGTTTAAGTTACAAAGAATTTTGTGCGTAGTTCCTTTGCTGCTGCTGTTTGTCACGACGGCATTTGCACAAAGGACTATTAGAGGCAAGGTAGTGGATGCTACCACACAAGAGTCATTGCCAGGAGCCTCTGTGGCTGTTAAAGGCGGCACAGATGGTGTCACTACAGACGTAGACGGTACTTTTGCGTTAAAAACCTCTGCTGAGAACGTAACCCTGGTAGTAAACTACATTGGCTATGTGCAGCAAGAAGTGTCTGTTTCTGGTTCTAACGCCGGAACCATCAAGTTAAAGGCTACTGAAAGCAGCGTAAACGAGGTACTGGTAACGGCTAACAGCTACGCCATTGACCGTGAGACGCCAGTGGCCATGTCTACCATCACCAGCGAGGTGATTGCAGAGAGAATTGGTAACCAAGAGTTCCCAGAGGTTTTGAAGTCTACGCCAGGTGTGTACGCTACTAAGTCTGGTGGTGGATTTGGTGACTCCAGAATCAACGTGAGAGGTTTCCAGAGCCAGAACGTGGCCGTTATGATCAACGGTGTTCCGGTAAACGACATGGAAAACGGTTCTGTTTACTGGTCTAACTGGGCTGGTCTGTCTGACGTGACGCGCTCTATGCAGGTACAAAGAGGTTTGGGTGCTTCTAAAGTAGCCGTTCCTTCTATTGGTGGTACCATCAACATCATGACTAGAACTACAGACGCTATCAAAGGCGGTAGCATCTTCCAGGGTTTTGGAAACAACGGCTACCTGAAAACCGGCGTTTCTCTTTCTACTGGTTTAACAGAGAACGGCTGGGCTGTTTCTGTGGCTGGTTCTAAGAGCGAAGGCAACGGCTGGGCCGAAGGTCTTGAGTTTGAAGCCTACAACTACTTCTTCAACGTTTCTAAAAACCTGAACGACAAGCACGTATTGTCATTGACTGGTTTTGGTGCACCACAGGTTCACGGTCAGAGACAAACCAGATTGCCTATTGAAACTTACAGAAATGCCCCACAAGGCCTTAAGTTCAACCCAGACTGGGGTGTGAAAGACGGCAAAGTGGTAAACGTAGAAGACAACTTCTACCACAAGCCACAGTTCTCTTTGAACCACTACTGGACCATTGATGAGACTTCTTTCTTGTCTACAGCTGCTTACGCCTCTGTGGGTACTGGTGGTGGTGGAGCCTTCACAGGAACTCTTCCTAGAACTGGCAACCAATACTCTCCTTATGACCTGGATGCCGCCGTTAACGCGAACGTAGCCTCAGCTGACGGACGTGCGCTTTCTTTCCTGAGAGCCTCTAGAAACGACCACAACTGGTACGGTATATTGAGCACCTACCAAAAAGGAGTAAGCGAAAACTTTGACCTTTTGGGCGGTATTGACTTCAGATACTACCATGGCAAGCACTTTACAGAAGTAACAGACCTCTTAGGTGCTGACTATGTATTGAATACCGCCAACGTAAACACTCCAAATGACAGAGCCCGCGTAGGTGACAAGATCAGCTACTGGAACGATGGTATTGTTCTATGGGAAGGTGGTTTCTTGCAAGGTGAATACAAGACGGGTCCTTTGGCCACCTTCGTGTCCTTAGCTGCCTCTAACACTTCTTACAAGAGAATTGACTACTTCCTGTACAAAGACGAAGATCCAATGCAGGAGACTGCCTTCCAGAACTTCTTCGGTTATCAGGTGAAAGGTGGTGCTAACTACAACCTTACTGAAACCCACAACATCTTCGGTAACGCAGGTTACTTCACCAGAGCTCCCTTCTTCAACGCGGTATTCCTGAACAACTCAAACGTTGTGAACGAAGATGCCCAGAACGAGAAAATCCTGAGCTTTGAGCTAGGCTATGGTTACAGAACTTCTATGTTCAGCGCCAACATCAACGCCTACAGAACCACCTGGCAAGACAGATCTTTCACAAGACGTTACGCTGGTGCCACTCCAGGAACTTTCTTCTTCGCCAACTTGCTAGGCGTTGACGCTATTCACCAAGGGGTTGAGTTGGACTTCAGCTTCCGTCCTATCCAGAAATTGACCGTTCAAGGTATGATGTCTGTGGGTGACTGGAGATGGTTGAACAACCTGGATGCCGTTACAGTAACAGATGAGACGCAAACCGTTACCAGAACCATTGGGCCAATCTACATGAAAGACCTGAAAGTGGGTGATGCCGCTCAGAAAACTGCCGCTCTTCGTCTTGACTATGAGTTGATGCCAGACTTCAAAGTGGGTGCTGACTACAACTACTACGGTGACTTCACCGCTGATTTTGACCCATCTACTTTGTTAGAGGCTGACTTGAAGCCTTGGCAAGCTCCTAACTACGGCCTGCTTGACCTGAACGCTGTATTTAGATTCAAAATCGGGAACTTAAACGCCTCTCTAATTGGTAATGTAAACAACGTCCTGAACACTGAGTATATCTCTGACGCTCAGGCTACTTTCACTGCCGTAGAGAATGGCCCGGACATTAGCAATGCTTCTAACTCTAGCGTGTTCTACGGAGTAGGCAGAACTTGGACTACAAGCTTTAAAATTAACTTCTAAGAATACATGAAAAAGATATTCTATTTCCTTTCTACCCTTATGGTCGTTTTTTCTTCCTGCGACCCTATGGAGGATACTTATGAAGAGTTAGACGCTCTTCCGCGTGCCCAGGCAGAATTTAGAAAAGTGAACATCACTCTTTCTAAGGAGAACTACGAGTCCTTCAAGACTGCTCCAAGCACGGTTAACAAAGGCTTGTACTTTACCTCTGAAGCGGAAGCAGGTAGCATTGTTCCTAGCTACTTAAACACTGCCTACGGACAACTGGAAGAAGGCGACATCATCAATGTAACCTACAACCAGTTCGTTTCTGCCCAGACAAACGCCGTTTCTTCTAGAGAGACGTACACTGTAACGGCAGAAGATTATACGGCTGCTGGCATTAGCAACAGCCGTTTTAACCTGGCCAACGGAGATGCAGACGCCATCAAGTTCTTGAACTACAAGTACCCAGGTGCTGCTGAAGGCAAATTGGTGGTGCTTACCTTTAACGGGTACAACTCCAACGTAAGCTCTACCGCTGTTGAGATGACAGACTCTTTCTACTTCATCAACGGTGCCTGGGCAAACGCTTACCACGTAACAGATGCAGACTATACTTCTGTAGACAACGGTCGTTATAAAAACTTCTCTAGCTCGCTAGATGACCAATTGCCAAGTTTCTTCAACAAGTTCTTGTCACAGTCTGTATTGGCTCCTAAAACCGGTGAAATCAGATACGTGAGCTACAAGTACTTTAGCGGTGGCGTTACCCAGCAAGCGGTAACGGCTATGCAGTACAATGGCACCATGTGGGTGAAAGCTCCATCTGTGGTAACTGTTCCGGCTACGTTGGCCTTCTCTAGAACCAACGGCACCTGGAAGCCAGATTTGACCATCAGATACACCATGGTTCCTGCTGACTACACTTGGATTTCAACTCAACCGAGCCTTGGAACAGAAGCACAAAGAACCAACCTTGGTAGCTTTGGTAACTTCTACATGAGCTTTGCCGGCAATGACTACAACTGGTCAGATGCCAACTTGGTAACAGCGCTTGCAGGCTTCCTGAAATACAAGTTCCCGAACGCGGAAGTTGGTCAGAAAGTAGCACTTACCTATGTATTCTATAAGAGCGGTGCCAAAGTAGGTACGCTTACTTTCCAAAAACAAGCCTCTGGCGAGTTTACTTTGGTTAAGTAAGGATTGCTGAACAAATAATAAGAAAAGCCCTGCTATAATAGCGGGGCTTTTTTTGGCTTGTGGGCACTAGAAAATAAAGGGAGAAATTTTACAGGAATTTGCCCTCTACATTTGGCAGTTCTCAAAAAGCCTGTTACTTTTGCATCACTAACCCGGGGGATTAGCTCAGCTGGCTAGAGCGCTTGCATGGCATGCAAGAGGTCATCGGTTCGACTCCGATATTCTCCACTAAAAGCCTTACTCAAACGAGTGAGGCTTTTTTTATTTCTTTATCTTAAAGTAATCTTGCCCTTCTGGTGCAATTGTCTTTCTATTACACGCTAAAATCACTATCCTAGAATTTAAGAGCTCATATGAAACGCCTTCTATTCTTTCTGCTAGTCATTTCCTGGGGCTGCAAAGATGATGCCCCGGTAGTTCCCAAAAACCCCATCACGCTTGAAATAAAAGCCCTAGAATGGACCACTTCCTCCATGGATGCGGTCATTAGCTTATATGACTCTGAGCAAAACTGGGAAGCACGCACGGGGGCCATTAAAAGTCAGACAACTACCTCAAATGGGAAGGCTATCTTTACCAACCTAGCACCAAGACAGTACTGGTGGAGGGTGGAGAAAGGTTGCCTACTCAATGATTACAGTGATTTCTCTACTAGGAGAGCCCTCAAAGAAGAAGAATATTACTCTGCAAAAACATACTTGGTAGGATCTTTCACACTTGAACTAGTGAACACTTCGGCGCTCGCCTTCGAGGTGACGCTTAACTATGGCACTGCCCCTGTAACAGTTAATGGAAACTCTACCCTAACTATTAAAAGGCTTAAGGCAGAATATGACTATATAACTGACGAATCCACTACTTACCAAATTTCTGCTCGCGTAAAAACAAATGACGCATCTAAACCTTATGAGCAGATTGGTTTCTTAACCCCTTATTGTGGAAAAATCGAAAAAGTGGTGTTACCTAAATAAACTTCCGTTTTTAGCCTTTTTACCTCAAAACAGGCTAAAAACGGAAAGGCCCCTACTCCAGGCAGGGGCCTTTCCGTTTTTGGCCTGTTTTGCGCTTATACAAACAACCCCTCCACAGACAAATACCGCTCACCGGTGTCATAGCAGAAAGTTAGAATCTTAGCGCCTTTCTCTAGCTCTTCTATCTTTTGGGCCACCGCTGCTAGAGATCCTCCAGACGAAACGCCCACAAAGATTCCTTCTTCTCTTGCCGCCCGCCGGGTGTAGTCAAACGCTTCTTGCGGGGTAACTTGGATTACGCCATCCAAGACAGACATGTCCATGATTTTGGGAATGAACCCGGCCCCTACTCCCTGGATGGGATGAGGCCCCGGCTCGCCGCCGCTCAACACAGGAGACAGCGTAGGCTCTACGGCAAACACCTTAAGGTTAGGAAACTTCTTTTTGAGCACCCGCGCCACGCCGGTAATATGCCCGCCGGTACCAACGCCGGTAATAAGGTAATCCAGCCCGTCAGTAAAATCTGCCAGGATTTCTTGGGCGGTGGTTTCCATGTGGATTTGGGTATTGGCTTCGTTTTCAAACTGCATGGGAATCCAGGCATTGTCGTTCTGCTGGGCTAGTTCATGGGCTTTCTCAATGGCACCTTTCATGCCTTTCTCGCGGGGCGTCAATTCCAGTTGGGCTCCGTAGGCAGCCATGAGCCTTCTGCGTTCAATGGACATGGATTCTGGCATGACCAAGGTAATTGGGTAGCCTTTTACCGCGGCTACCATGGCCAGGCCCACACCGGTGTTACCAGAAGTTGGTTCAATGATGCGAGTGTCTTTCTTTAGGAGTCCTCGCTTCTCGGCGTCCTCCACCATGGAAAGCGCAATGCGGTCTTTTATGCTTCCGCCGGGGTTGGCGCGTTCCAGTTTCATCCAGACATTGGCATCTGGGCCAAACAAGCGGTTAACCTTGACAGTGGGCGTGTTGCCTATGGTTTGTAGAATGTTCTCTGCTTTCATAAATAAGTAAAATAGTGAACGACCAGGGCTTGGCAGTACTACCGCTTCCTTGGTCTTAGGTGAAAATACTTTTTTGACGTTGGGTTAGATGGAGAAGTCAAGGATGCCTTCGGGTTCTTCGGTGCGGCTTACTTTTATCTGGGCACGGTGGTATAGTCTGGAGTACGGACCCACGCTTTCGGTGAGCCATACGTTGCCGCCAATGATGCTGTGAGCGCCAATGACGGTTGCGCCGCCCAAGATGGTGGCCCCGGCATAAATGACCACATGATCTTCAATGGTAGGATGGCGCTTGATGTCCTGCATGTGCTTAGACACGCTCAAGGCGCCCAAGGTCACCCCTTGGTACAGCTTCACAAACCGCCCAATCTCAGTGGTCTCCCCTATCACCACGCCCGTGCCGTGGTCAATGCAGAAAGGAACCCCAATCTTCGCCCCTGGGTGAATGTCTATTCCCGTTTTGGAATGCGCGTACTCCGTCAGGATTCTGGGCAAGATGGGCACCTCATGCAGGTGCAGGAAATGCGCCATGCGGTACACGCCAATGGCCTGAAACCCCGGATAAGTGCGCATGACCTCCTCTATGTGGCGGGCGGCCGGGTCTTCCTGCAGAATGAAGCGGGCGTCCTCTATGATCTGGTCATACAGTTGGGGCAGTACTTGTATAAACTGCCGGGAGGTTTCTATAGCCGAAAACGCACCCAGGTGCTGAACGCCCTGCAACAGCCGCTGCAGTTCTTGCTCCAGAAACTGGGCCTCTTGCCGCAAGGCATGTTCTGTCTTGTAAGGAGGTTCTGCCAACGGCGGAAACAGTAGCTGCATAAGCCGGTCCAAAAACTGGCACAGCAACGCCGTAGGGACGCGTAGTTGGTTTTGCTGGTGCAAGCCCCAAAGCCGATGTAAAAATGCCTCTTCCATATTCTAGTAATACGTTCAATTTTAGAAGGTGCTACTATTTTTACCCTAGAAATATAAGCCAGGCGGTTTCCTTCAGGCAACTGGCGGCGCGGCGTTTTTGGCTTATTTTCCGGAAAACACACCAAAAACGACATCGGTCTTTCACCAAGTAAATAGAAACCCAGGAGGGTACCTTAGGAAAGGCGTTCAATCCAGAAACCAAAACCTGCCTGAATTGTAGTTAGAGGGATAAGGCTATTTTTCTTGAATTACCGTAGGTAATCTCTTTAGCGTACCTTCACCTGTCTATGGCATTCTGGTCCAACTTATTCACTAGCAAAAAAGCATCTTCTACAGGTAAACCACCTTTGTCTGTGCAGCAGCGCGTGAGCGCCCTAAAACACCTGCCCCCGTTTTTAAAGCTGGTCTGGCAAACCAACCCGCGCATGGCGTTCTTGAACGTAGTGTTGCGCTTATTCAAAGCGGCGGTACCGCTGGCCATGCTCTATGTGGGTCAGTTGATTATTGACGAAGTCATCAGCCTTACCCAGGTCACCGGCGAGCGTGAACTGCGCTACCTGCTCACGCTAGTCGCTATTGAGTTCGGCTTGGCCGTCATCTCAGATACACTCAACAGAGGCATCGCCTTAATAGACGGGCTGCTAGGCGATTTATTTGCCAACCAATCCTCCATCAGGCTCATGGAACATGCCGCCGAGCTGGACCTGGACCAGTTTGAGGACTCTACTTTTTATGACAAGCTGGAACGCGCGCGCCGCCAGACCCTCAGCCGAACCATTCTCATGAGCCAGGTGCTGGGACAATTGCAGGACTTGATCACCATGCTGTTCCTGGCCGTAGGCCTTGTAGCCTTTAACCCATGGCTGTTGCTCTTACTGCTAGTGGCCGTTCTACCCGCCTTCTTAGGCGAATCTCATTTCAATGAACGCAGCTATTCGTTGGTGCATGGCTGGACGCCTGAGCGCCGCGAACTGGACTATTTAAGGCAGACCGGGGCCAGTGATGACACGGCCAAGGAAGTAAAGATTTTCGGGCTGTCAGACTTTTTGGTGAACCGCTTTAGGGAGTTGTCTTCGCAGTTTTATTTAGACAACAAGAAGCTGGCCACACGTCGGGCTGGCTGGGGAAGTTTCTTTGCCGCGTTAGGCAGTGCCGGCTATTACGGCGCCTACGTGTACATCATTCTGCAGACGGTCAACGGGCAAGTGTCCATTGGCCAGCTCACGTTCCTGGCCGGTTCGTTCATGCGCATGCGCGGCCTCCTGGAGTCTATCTTGAACCGATTCACCAGCGTGGCCGAAGGCGCTTTATATCTACAGGATTTCTTTGATTTCTTTGAACTCCAGCCTCGCATTCACCGCAAACCCAACGCCCCGGCTTTCCCGAAACCCATCCAGCACGGCTTTACGTTTGAGAACGTGGGTTTCCAGTACCATAACTCAGAACGCTGGGCCATTAGAAACCTCAACTTCACCCTACGTGCCGGCGAGAAACTAGCTTTGGTAGGAGAAAATGGCGCCGGTAAAACAACCTTGGTCAAACTACTTTCACGCCTCTATGACCCTACCGAGGGACTCATTCTCTTAGATGGCATTGACCTCCGCGAATATGATCCCGCCGATTTACGTCGTGAGATTGGCGTGATTTTCCAGGACTTCGTTAGGTTCCAGATGAGCGCCGGCACTAACATTGCCATTGGCCGCATTGAAGAGAAAAGCAATCAGCCTCGCATAGAATCCTCGGCACACCAAAGCCTGGCAGATACCGTCATCGCTAAACTCCCCGAAGGCTACGACCAGGTCATCGGTCGCCGGTTCAACAAAGGCGTGGACTTGTCTGGTGGCGAATGGCAGAAAATCGCCCTCGGCCGTGCTTACATGCGGGACGCGCAGTTGCTTATCTTAGACGAACCTACCGCCGCCTTGGACGCCCGCGCCGAGCATGAGGTATTCCAGCGCTTCGCGGAGCTGACCAAAGGCAAAACTGCCGTCCTCATCTCCCACCGCTTCTCCACCGTCCGCATGGCTGATAGAATCTTAGTGATTGAGAACGGGCAATTCGTGGAAATGGGCTCCCATGAAGAACTTCTCGCCAAAGGCGAACGCTACGCAGAACTGTTCAGACTTCAAGCGAAGGGATACCTTTAGAAGTCTCTGAGTCGCGAGTTATGAGTCGTGAGTCCTTGGGAATGGAGATGATTCTAATCTTGAGGATTGCCCAAACGAGAGTTTAAGGCAGCGAGCGCAGCTCAGAAGAGGGGTGTTTACACCAGCAGATAAAATCAGCAATGTGTCAGAGACAAGGCAATGCCTTAAACCCTTATCCTAACCTTTTCCATGAGGGAGAAGGGACTATACGCTTAACCGTTTTTGGCTTGATTTCTAGAAAACAAGCCAAAAACAAAAAAGTATATATCTTATAATGGGGCTTCGGAAATTGCCAGTCTTTCTCTTATAACTTTTAGCAACTTCTTTCTTCTCTCAAAAGAAAACGGAAATCTTCCTTTCAAGCCTGAGACGGGTCTTACTCCTATCAAAACCATTTTGGGTTTAAACACGAAAATCATTTGCATTTCAGCCAACAAGAAAGTTGCCTTTGTTTCTGTTACTACACCCACCAAGGAAGCAGATACAATGTTCCAATTTTGCTCACTCGCTAAGTCTTTAATAATACCTAAAGCATCTTTTTGTGAAGAATCATGATTGATTTTAACTAGCCTAAAGTTCTCCTTGATTCTAAAATAAGCATAAACGGAGGTAAGAAATAAGAGAATAAAGGAAGTTAGGGTTATAAAAAGCTCTGTTTCACTTTTTTGTTGCTGGACGTCAGTATAAAGTTTAAAGCAGGCTCCTAGCTGGAGTAAAACCAATAGAAGAAGAATAAAATACTCGTTTAATTTTGAATAATCTTCTTGTATAATCCTTTCTCTTTCTTTGGTGAGCTTAAGGTTGATTTTTTCCATTTACAGTCTCAATATAGTCAAAATCAAACAAGCTAAAACCACCATTACGCTTCTGCCCGCTTCGGGAATTTGCCTAGCATCACATACAAGAAAGCCGCAGTGCACAGCCCAGCCGCCACTTGAAACACCAAGGGCAAGCGGTCCAGGTGATTCCCGAAAATCCAGCCTGCGGCTAGGGCGCCAATACCTATGCCAGCTTCCAGCGCGATGTAGATGGTAGCCATGGCCCGGCCACGATGTGCTGGGTCGCTGAGGTCAATGGCCCAGGCGTAGAGTGTTGGCGAGTTCATACCGGTGCCTATTCCATAGACCACCGCACCCGCCAGAAACCAAGTTTTATCGGTGGCTAAGCTGATGGTGACCATGGAAAGGGCCATCACCAACGTGGAGATGCGCAACAAGGTGACGCGCCCGTATTTGTCAGAGGCACGGCCTGCCATGAACCGAATGCCAATAGAGGAAAGTGTGTAGAAAGTAAAGAAAAGTCCTTTGTTGGCGATACCCAGAGAACTACTGAAATCTGGCACCACCGTGAGCACGGCACCGTAGCAAAAGAGCGTCAGGAACATCACAATAAACGGTGGCATGACCTTAGGCTCCAGAATCTCATGCTTTTTGATGCGTAACAATCCCCAGTTAAATTTCTGCGGGCTAGATAAGGTTTCCTTCAGGCCAGATAGTACCAGAATAGACAGCAAGGCCATGCCCGAAGAGCAGTAAAACAGCGCATTCAAAGAGAAGTACCGGCTGAATTCTCCGCCAATGGCAGGTCCGGCGGCCAAGCCCAAGCTACCTGCCAAACCAAACATGCCCAGTGCTGCGCCGCGTTTCTCCAAAGGCACCGTGTCGGCCACGTAGGCAGACTCGCCGGTGGGTGTGAAGCCCGTAGAGAAGCCATGGATGAGACGCAACAGCATAAACGCGGCCACCGTGGCGACCAAGGGATACAAAAATCCGCAGAGTACGCAGACGGCCACGCCAAAATACATGACCGGAAGGCGTCCAATGGAATCGGCAAGCTTCCCGCTAAAGGGCCGGGATAAACCGGCGGTGAGCGTGAACAAGCCGATTATGAAGCCCTTGTATTCGCCGCCGCCCAGACTGGTGAGGTAGTTGGGCAGTTCTGGAATAATCATGTTGAAGCTAGCCGAGAACAGAAACGAGCTCAGGCACAGCATCCAGAATTGACGGTTATAGACGTTGGGGGCAAAAGACATGGCAAAGGCTATTCGGGGCAAAGGTCAGAAAGAATGGCGCGGGCTCCAATGAATACTTCGTTTTTCGGCTGTTTTCCAGAAAAGAGGCCAAAAACGATTCTATAGCTGATTGTTGATTGCCAATTGTCAATTGCTGGTTGATTTTCCTGCTGGTGTAAACACCCCCCTTCGCCCCCTCAAGGGGGGGAATCCGCGTTTAGTAGAGGCCTCTGTCATTATCACCCAATCCAGTCTTTCTGGCGAGTCGCCTAAGCAGGTTGCCGCCTCTGAAAGGACAGCGGACACGACGAAGTAGAACTGCTTGAACATAAAGCGGCGGCTACTATGCAGAAGAGGCAAGCTGGTACAGCGCGAGGCGGGAAGACGGGGCCCCGCGGCCGTGAGCGCTTAGCGGTAAAAATGCAACAAGGCGGCATAAGGGCACCGGAATACAGAACCTTCTCAGGAACAGCCAACGGAAGCGCACGGCGAAAAGTCACGGAGGTAAATCCGCACATTGAATGGTACAAGGTAATGCAGTTGGTGAGGCAGTCATAGTCTTAGGTGATAACATCAACAACGGCGGAGAGTGAAGAGAAGAGGTTCGTTTTTAGCCTGATTTCTGGGAAAGAGGCCAAAAACGGCTTTGGTGCTTGAGACTACTGCAATTCACGTGGGCTTTCGTATCTTCCGGTTATCAAACCAGACCTATGAAAAACAGAATTAAAATAGCAGTTGCGGTTTTGTTGCTGGCATCTGCCTGCCAACAGCCGGGCCAGGAAAGCGGCAGCACCAATAAATTCTCAGATGCCACGCTCCGCAAAATCTACACCTTGCAAGACGAGCGCAAAACGCAGGAGTTGTTGACGTTTCTGCAACGCCCCGAGGCTATGTACCGTCGCGAGGCCGCTTTGGCCTTCGGGTCTGTACAGGACAGCACGGCCTTGCAACCGTTAGCCGCCTTGTTGCAAGACGCAGACCAAGAGGTTAAAAAAGCCGCCGCCTACGCCTTAGGACAGATAGGAAGCTCTACCGCTGAGACGCCTTTGATAGCCGCCTATGGCGCCGAGAAAGACCCTACCACCCGCGCCGAGTTCTTGGAAGCCTGGGGCAAGGTGGCCACACAGAAGGGGCTGGACATGATGGCTATGATTTCTACCTCGCAACCACAGTTACAGACCGGCCAAGCCTGGGGCTTGTACCGCGCTGGTCAGCGTAAATTAGCCTACGGTTCAGCCATCAAGAAAGCGAGTGAATTGCTTCGCTCAAATCAAGAATCAGCCAGATTGGGCATCGCGCATTTCTTGGGCAGGACGCCTAAGCTGGACCCTTCCTCTATCAAATCTGAGGTGTTCACAGTCGTACAAAAAGACCCAAGCGCCGAAGTACGGATGGCCGCCGCCTTGGCTTTAGGCAAAATGACCGACACGGTGGGTTTAGCGCCCGTGGTGGCTTCCCTTTTGAAGAACGATGTTGATTATAGAGTGCGCGTGAACGCCGTCAGGCCGCTATATGCCTTGTCGTATGGTTCGGCACAGCAGGCGGCCTTTAATGCTTTGACAGACAAGCACCCGCATGTAGCCCTCAGCGCCGCCGATTATCTGGTTGCTAAAGCCCCGGCCACTGAGTCACCCAAACTATTGGAGCACGCCAACAAACAGCAAGATTGGCGCGTGCGTGCTACGCTTTACGGCGCGGCCTTGGCTTCAGCCAATGACAAAAGCGCCATCAGTGCGCAGATTAAACAACTCTTTGCAGCCAGCCAGAACCCATATGAGCAGGCGGCCTTGTTGACGGCCCTGAGCAAAGACCCTACGCAATTTGCGTTTATTCAGGAGCAGACCTTCAACAGGAAGCACAACGCCATTAGCACGGCGGGTATTGAGGCCTTGGCGTCCATCAGAGGACAGAAGAACTTCAATCAGGCCAATGCAAAGGCCTTCGACCAGATGTTCCAGCAGGCGGTGGCTTCTGGCGATGTGGCCTTGGTGGGCGTGGCAGCCGGGGCCATCCGCAACCCAGAGCTGAACATGAAGAACACCTACGCAGACCGCTCCTTCCTGACCCAAGCCCGTGATAAACTGGTCTTGCCGCGTGACATTGAAACGTATCTGGAACTGCAGAAAACCTTGGATTACCTGGAAGGCAAAACCTCGGCCCCTACGCCTCCTACCCCATACGGAAACCCTATTAATTGGGCCACGGTCAATAAACTAAAGAAAGGCCAGCGTGCACTTTTAAAGACGTCTAAAGGCGACATCACATTTGAATTACTGGTGGAAGACGCGCCGGGCTCGGTGGCAAACTTTGTGCAGTTGACTGAGAAAGGCTTCTTTAATGGCAAGAACTTCCATAGAGTGGTGCCTAACTTCGTGGCCCAGGGCGGTGACCCGCGCGGCGACGGCTGGGGAAGCTCTGAAGACGGCATCCGGTCTGAGTTCGCCAACCTGCATTACCTGGAAGGCTACGTGGGCATGGCGTCTGCCGGCAAAGACACCGAAAGCTGCCAATGGTTCATTACCCACTCACCTACCCCGCACCTGGACGGCCGCTACACCATTTTTGCTAGAGTGGTGAAAGGCATGGACGTGGTGCACCAGTTGAATATTGGAGATACTATTGAGAAGGTGACGTTGGTGAGGTAGTTTTTTTGAGACGCAAGTATTAATGGAAAGCCATTTCTATCTGGCCGATTGGAAACTTGCGTGCAGGTGAAGAAGACTGTTAAAGATATTTAAATTGGGTGTGTAGGTAATGAAAAATAGCTTAAGGGTAGCGTTATCAGCTACCATAATTATTGCAAGTAATTATTTAGGCTATAAGGCTGGACCTGCCTCAATATTTTTAACTCCTGTCATTATACCTATTGTTTCATATCTTCTATTAAGGGCAGACATGAAATTGCCTTATAAGATATTACTGATACCATCTGCCATCATAATCAATGATATACTTTTAAAGAACTTTGCTGGCGGCACTTATGACTTAGAAGGTGCTGCATGGATTAATCTTCTTTCCATGCTTGGGCTTGTTCTAGCTACAATTTTGACTTTTATAGATTTAAAATTCAGACAGAAATATGCGTTGATTAAATCTCTCTTGTTCCCTTTTCTATTATTTGTGATTACAGGGGCATACCTTTCATATTTTGCTCTTTACGGTCTTATTCAATCTGTTTCAGCTAGTGAATCAGTTAAATCATCCAAGGAAGAGGGAGTCTACATCAGCAGTTTGAAATTCTCAGACCAAAGGATAATCTATGAGGCAGATACCATAAATCTACTTGAAGGATGGGTAGAAAGTGAAAGAAGGATGAATCATCAAAACCTTGTTAAAAAGGAAGAACTATCCGGACAGATGAACTATATTATTAAGGCTCATAATAATCAAATTCCTTATCAGCCTACTGTTTACTACAAAATCAACAGCAATGATGTTAATGGGTCATCTCCAATTGATTCAACAATAATTTTTTCCTTACCTAAATCAGATGATTCAGTATATCTGACCATTTTTAAACTAAGAGGCAATGTTAATAATGACACTATAATTCAGGTAATTAAAATAACTAAGGATAATAAGTGAACACAGGTTTAGTTTAAAACTATCTATATAAAATAAGATATTGTGTACGAAACAGAAACGCCTTTCCAAAAGATGGAAAGGCGTCTCTGTTTAACGGCCTGTACGTTTTTTGGCTATTTCCTGAAAAACAGCCAAAAAACAAATTCTGAATGAATACTTAGTGTAGTTGTTACGCAGTTGGATGCTGGGGCACATAGACCACTTTCTTCGTCTCGAAGAACTCCTCAGAAAAATAGGTATTGAGGTCATAGACCTGGTGCACCAAACCTGATTCGGCTAGTTCTTCAGTCAGATCACCACCTTTGAGGTAGTAGAGGCCTTGCTCAGGCACAGACTCTTTCTTGAAGCTGAACTGAATCCATTGGTAGAAGGTGGCTAGTCTGGCCACGGCGCGGCTCACAATGAAATCGTATTTGTCATGCACTTGCTCGGCGCGGGTCTGGGTGGCTTTTACGTTGTGCAGGTGTAGTTCATGGGCAATTTCCTGCACCACATGAATCTTCTTTCCGATAGAATCTACCAGATGAAACTTCACCTCGGGGAACATGATGGCCAAGGGCAAACCAGGCAGGCCACCGCCGGTGCCTACGTCCATCACGCTGGTACCCGCCGGAAACTGCACTACTTTAGCAATGGCCAGCGAGTGCAGAATGTGGTTTTCTACAATGTTCTCTGTGTCTTTGCGGGAGATGACGTTGATTTTGGCGTTCCAATCTACCAACAGGTCGGCCAATTGGGCAAACTGCTGTAATTGCTCCGGGGTTATTTCCGGAAAGTACTTCGTAAGGATTTCTACCGAGGCTGCCTTCATACGCTCAAAGATAAGGAAAAAGAGTCGCGAGTTCTGAGTTTAGAGTCGCGAGTCTTTGGGAGAGTAAGTAAGAGAGCGTTTTTTGGCTGATTTCTGGAAAACAGTCCAAAAACGAAAGCGCAGTCCCTTCTTCCTGAAGGAGAAGGTTAGGATGAGGGGTTGGCGTTAGAGAAGAACACCACTGGCGCGAGTCTTCAGACTCGTGACTAGGGATGCCGGTAGTCTCCAGACTACCCTCGCGGGCACCGCGAAACTGACATGCATTCTTCTCTTGCTGGTTTTCCCTGTATGCGTAATCATCCCCCTACCCCCAAAGGAGGACGGAACGCGTGTTCTTTTGTAGAGACTAGGAACCGCCTTGTCTCTGACGCATTGCCTCCTTTGATGATACAAGGTTTGCTATTGTAAACACCCTCTGTTAAGCTTCGCTCGCTGCCTCAAACTCTCGTTTGGGCAATCCTCAAGGGAGAATCTGCACTTAGCAAACGCAGCTGGCACAGACGCTCGCAGGTCTTGACAGACGCTACGAGGTCTTTTGATAAACCGCTCTCTTCATTTTTAGCCTATCTTCCAGAAAACACGCTAAAAACGAAGAGAGCGACCCAAGGGCCGCTCTCTTTTATCTTTTACATCAAGAAGCAAGTCTTACATCTTGCGTCTTGTGTCTTATGTCTCCTAAATTAGGTGTTTCTTGTTTTTCACCATGTCATAGAGCAACTCGCGGGCGCGGTGCAGCTGGGCTTTTACGGTGCCTAGCGGGGCGCTTAGCTCAGTGGCAATCTCCTCATAGGAAAGCTCATCAAAGTAGCGCAGGGTCACCAGGCGCTGGTACTTGTCTGGCAGTTTGCTCACAATGTACTGCATGATCTCAATCTTCTGGTTCTTGATGGCCGTCTCCTGCGGATTGAGGTTGTTGTCTTTGAAATCTATGGTTATCTCATCGCCGTTATCAATCTTGATAGCCGAGTCAATGGACATGGTCTTGATCTTGTTCTTTCTGATGAAGTCAATGCAGTTGTTGGTGGCAATTCTGAACAACCAGGTACTGAACGCGTACTCTGGGTTAAATTTGTGCAGGTTGCGGAACGCTTTGGCAAAGGCTTCAATGGTTAAATCCTCAGCATCGTCTGGGTTGCGCACCATCTTGAGCACCACGTGGTACACGGGCTTCTTGTAGATTTGCATCAACTCAGCGTACGCCTTCTCATCTCCGTCCTCAACCGCCGACTGAATCAGTTTAAAATCGTGTTTCGCTTTCGCGGAGAACTGCTTATTTACTTCCATCTTACCTTTTTAGTCGTTAAAACAGAGATTCCAATCCCTATATAAGTGAGGTAATACCCCATTTCCAGCACCGGTAATAACCACCAGGCAACCGGATTGTGTAGACGCCGCGCTACCGGCACATAAGAGGCCAAAAGACCAAGATACCGTACTCCAATAATAAGGCCAACCCAGAGCAAGTGCTGTTGCATGGCCAAAAGAATGGGTGATATTACATAAAATAGACCGTTTGCCAAGACAAAAAGTCCGATTCTGAACTGGTCTCTTTTCTGGTACTGCTTACCGGCGGCCATGTGCCGCTTCTTTTGTCGCCACCATTTGCGCCACCGCGTTTCGGGGGCACTCTGGGTGTGGGCTTCTTCTTCAATGACAATCTGAACCCGGGAATGTTTGGCCGCCGCCTGAACAAATAAATCGTCGTCGCCGCCCAATGACTTGATGTGTGCAGAAAATCCCTTGTTTCGGAAGAAGGTTGATTTGGTATAGGCAAGATTCCTGCCTACCCCCATGTACGCTTGGCCTCGCTTGGCAAACGACAGATACTGCATTGCCGTCAAGAAGGTTTCAAATCTTACCAGTTGATTTAAGAATCCATATATTCTGATATACGGAGAATAGCCTAAAACGATGTCCTTGTTTTCCAGAAACCCGCTTGCCATGGTCTGGGCCCAGGTATTGGACACGGGCCGGCAGTCTGCGTCTGTGAACAAAAGATGCTCATGCTCAGCGGCTTTTATGCCCAGAAACAACCCGTATTTTTTAGGACTCATTTGGCTAGGCGTTTCCTTGGCCGTCACAATTCTTAAACGCGGGTACTCTTGTTGGTATTGCTTTAGCAGCAGGCTGGTGTCATCCCAGGAACGGTCATCTATGATGATGATCTCCCAAGGCTGAGGGTATTCCTGTTCTAACAGCAAGGGCAGTAGCTCTCTTAAGTTCTCCTCTTCATTGTGCGCACATACCAAAATAGACAGCGGCGGAAGGTCTTCTAACCTAGCCGGGGCCTGGTGTTTGTGCAAGGCCAGCGGCAGAAAGTAGTAGAACTCATAAAACAGTTGCACCAGCACGCAAGCGCCCAGCAGATACAGCAGCAGATGAGGTAGGGTGAAGTAGGCGTCCAAGGGAATAGTAGAAGTATACCCAAAAGTAGTACAAAATTCTCTGTTCTGCGGTTATACCGTGGTCAATCTGTATCTTTGTGGTTTGGAGAAAATTCAAGGCCAACTGCTGGTTTATTAGCAATGACCCAGAATAGCATCAAGCTTTTCTTCAGCACTTTACCGCTTGTACATGACTTTTGATTTAGTAGCGAAAGACCCTGCTTCCAAAGCCCGCGCCGGTGAGCTCACCACGGCGCACGGCACCATACAAACCCCCATTTTCATGCCGGTGGGCACTGCCGGTACCGTAAAAGCCGTGCACCAGCGCGAACTCAAGGAAGACGTGAAGGCGCAGATTATTCTGGGCAACACCTACCATCTGTATTTGAGACCGGGCCTGAACGTACTGGAGAAAGCTGGCGGACTGCATAAATTCAACGGCTGGGACAGACCTATCCTCACCGACAGCGGCGGATATCAGGTGTTCTCTTTGTCGGGCACGCGCAAGATCATTGAGGACGGCGTTAAGTTCAGAAGCCACATTGACGGCTCCAGCCACCTGTTCACGCCAGAAAACGTGATGGACACCCAGCGCACCATTGGCGCCGACATCATCATGGCCTTTGACGAATGCACGCCGTACCCATGCGACTACAACTACGCCAAAAACTCCATGGACCGCACCCACCGCTGGCTACAGCGTTGCATTGACCGGTTTGACAGCACAGAGCCCAAGTATGGCTATGAGCAAACGCTCTTCCCTATTGTGCAGGGAAGCACTTACAAAGACTTGCGCATCCAGTCTGCTGAGATGATTGCCAGCAAAAATCGTCCGGGGAACGCCATTGGCGGTTTATCTGTAGGCGAGCCGGCAGAGATGATGTACGAGATGACCGAACTGGTCTGCGACATACTGCCTAGTGATAAACCACGTTACCTCATGGGCGTAGGCACTCCGGCCAACATCTTGGAGAACATTGCGCTGGGCGTAGACATGTTTGACTGTGTATTACCAACCAGAAATGCCCGTAACGGCATGCTGTTCACTACACAGGGCATCATCAATATTAGAAATGAGCGTTGGAAAGAAGACTTCTCTCCTATTGACGCTGAGTTGGGCGGTTATGCCAGCACGTTCTACAGCAAAGCATACCTGCGTCACTTGATGCACGCCACCGAGATGTTGGGTGCCCAGATTGCCAGCGTGCACAACCTCACCTTCTATCTATGGTTGGTACGCCAAGCCCGCGAACAGATTATTGCCGGTACCTTCGCCTCCTGGAAAGATGTGATGGTAAAGAAATTAATGACCAGATTATAATTATAAATTAGAAATTATGAATTAGAAATTGGGATTGATCGCATTTAGCTTGTCTACCTTGTAGTCACTTCTAATTTCTAATTTTTAATTCATAATTAGCACCGCGTGAAACTGAAGCTATTAGATAATTACATTCTCAAGAAGTTCCTGACCACGTTTGTGTTTGTGGTGATCATATTGATTGCGGTGATCTGCGTGATTGACTTTGTGGAGAAGAACGATGACTTCATCCAGAACAACCTGTCTGCCAGAACCGTCATCTTTGACTACTACGTCAACATGATTCCGCATTACATCAACATGCTGAGCCCCATTACGGTGTTCATTGCCACGGTGTTTGTGACGGCCAAGCTGGCCTCGCACACAGAGATTGTGGCCATCTTGAGCAGCGGGGTTTCATTTAAGCGCATGCTGGTGCCCTACGTCATCGGGTCGGTGATCATTGGGATTTTCATCTTCTTCTTCTCTTCCTACGTGATCCCGAACGCCAATAAAACCCGCGTGGCCTTTGAGATTAAATATGTTAAGAACCCTTACACCTATGAGGGCCGCAACGTCCATTTCAGAATTGGACCCGAGACCTTTGCCTACCTGGAAAGCTATAACAACCACGCCAACGTGGGTTATAAATTCACGCTGGAGACTATTAAAAAGCAGGAACTGGTGCGTAAACTATCTTCTGAGTCCATTAGGTGGGACAGTACCAAGCAGAAGTGGCACATAGACGCCTACACGCTCAGGACCTTTAACGGCGACAAGGAAACCGTCACTACGGGCGGCCCAGTAGACACCACGCTTAACATGCTCCCCAAGGATTTTGCCAGCACCTACCGTCTGCGGGAAACCCTCACAATGGCAGAGCTCAACGATGTCATCAAGGAGAAGGAACTGCGCGGAGCTACAGACATTGCCGAGTACATGACTGAAAAGTACGAGCGCTACAGCTACCCCTTCGCTATTACGGTGCTCACCATCATTGGCGTAATCTTGAGCTCCAGGAAAGTGCGCGGCGGCGTCGGGTTTCAGATTGCCCTCGGGTTTATTCTGGCGTTCGTGTTTATCATCTTCGTGATGATGTCCCGAAGCCTGGCCCAGGTAGGCGGTATTCCGCCCATGCTAGCCGCTTGGATTCCCTTGGCCGTCTTCTCCATCATTGGCGTGGTACTGTATAAGACGGTACCTCGTTAGACCAATCGTTTTTGGCCTCTTTTCTAGAAATCAAGCCAAAAACGACAATTCCCCTATTCAATTTCATACTCTCAAAGCCCCTATTAGACTCTCGTGCAAAAGCCCTCGTTTAAAGATTATTTAGAACTGCACTTCATCATACTACTGTGGGGGTTCACGGCTATTTTGGGCAAGCTGATTTCCATTCCGGCGGTGGAATTGGTGTTTTACCGTACCATTTTGGCGGCCGTGGCTTTGGCAGTGGTCATCAAACTGCGCGGCGAGTCATTTAAGATTGGCCGAAGAAACATCATCAAGATTGTGGGTGTGGGATTTATGATAGCGGCCCACTGGATTCTGTTCTTCGCGTCTGCCCGGGTAGCGTCTGTTTCTATCTGTCTGGCGGGCATGGCCACGGCTAGCCTTTGGACGTCTATTCTGGAGCCTATCTTCACCAAGAAGAAAATCAAAGCCCATGAGGTGGCTCTGGCCCTGCTCATCATGTTGGGCCTGTATGTCATCTTCCGGTTTGAGTTTGATCATGCCGTGGGTATTGCAATGGCGGTAGGCTCGGCGTTTCTGGCGTCCTGCTTTACCATCATCAACAGCAAGCTTACCAAACAGCACGCGGCCACTACCATTACCTGTTATGAGATGGCGGGCGCTTGGTTAGCCACTACCCTTTTCCTGCCGTTCTACCGAAACTACATGACCGATTCTGGCACTTTACAGTTAAGCGCAGACCTCTGGGACTTCTTATGGATTGGGGTGTTGGCCTTGGTGTGTACCGTGTATGCCTATACTGCGGCTGTGCGCCTCATGCAGAAGTTCTCTGCCTACACCATGAACCTAACCGTGAACCTGGAGCCTGTCTATGGCATTCTGCTGGCGTGGTTCATCTTCAAAGAAGGCGAGCAAATGTCGGCGGGCTTTTACTATGGCGCAGCTATCATACTGTTCAGTGTGTTCTTGCACCCTATTCTGGAGTCTATGCTGGCGCGCCGCCAACGCAACTTAAAGGACGCCCTGCCAAACTGAGTACTCTGCCGTGAACGGTAAGGGCTGTGCTGGTGCTTCTTTGAACAGGCCGTACATAGTAGATCCTGAACCAGACATAGAGGCATAGGTAGCACCCATGGCATACAATTGCCCTTTCAATTCTTTTAAGACAGGATACTTCGGAAACAGGCTGGCTTCAAAGTCATTGACCACAGTGTCTTTCCAAGTAGTAGGCTCATGCGCCAAAAGCGTTTTTAGGCTGTTTTCTGGGAATTGAGGCAAAACCCCGGCATAGGCTTCAGCGGTGCTGATGGGGAAGTTGGGATAGACCAAGACTACATGCCAGCCTTTTAGGTCTAAGTCAATCGGTTTAAAGACATCTCCTTTCTCTATGGCCAGCACCGGTTTGTTCTGCACGAAGAAGGCGCAGTCACTGCCTAGTTGCTTCGCGTAGTTTTCCAGTTGCTCAGCCGGTAAAGAGAGCGTGAAGAGGTCATTCAGGATTTTCAGTGTGAAGGCCGCATCTGCTGATCCCCCGCCCAGCCCCGCGCCCATGGGAATGACCTTGTGCAAATGCATCTGAATGGCCGGCAGGTGGTAGTCCTTTTTGAGCAGTTCGTACGCTTTCCAGCAAAGGTTCTGGGTTGGCTCTCCTGGCACGGATAAGCCAGACAGGGTGAAGGATGCCTCACTGGTAGTGGGAAGAATCTCCAGCGCATCGGTCCAGCCCACCGGGTAAAAGCAGGACACTAGGTTATGGAAGCCGTCGGGCCGCTTTTCTATCAACTGTAACCCAAGGTTTATCTTCGCGTTCGGAAACTGAATCATGCGTGCAAAATACTAAACAGTTATCAGGAAACAGTTACTAGTAAACAGATGGGAAATAGGTAACTTCGTTTTTGGCTTGTTTTATGGAAAATACCCCAAAAACGCATCCTAGTCAGAGACCCTAGGTTCTTAAGAAACCAAACTTTTCCTCTGACTTTATATTGAAATAAGATGAAACGCTTCGTCCTGCTCTTGTTCAGTGTATTCTACGCGGTTACTTCTTTTGCCCAGAAGCCACCTCAGTATGCCGCAGTAGACAAGAAAGTCATCCAACTGACGCAGAAGCAAACCCTGACGTTGGAGGAACTGGTAAAGGTGATCTCCCAGAACTTCACCACGCCAGAGGACAGGACCCGGGCCGCTTTTGTCTGGCTCACTGAGAACATTGCCTATGACATCCAAGCTTTGTATTTAACGCCGTCCATTGGCAACAACAAATACCTCATTGAACAGACGTTAAAAACCAAAAAGGCGGTCTGCGAAGGGTACGCCGAAGTGTTTCAAACCTTGTGCAACCAGATGGGCATCAAAGCCTATATGGTCACGGGATACACGTCCCTGGACAATCAAGTGAGCTCAAAGGCGCACGCCTGGTGCGCGGCGCAGGTAAACGGCAAGTGGTATTTATTTGACCCAACCTGGGGGGCGGGGTACGTGTCTGAAAAGGCGTTCACCAAACACAGAAACGAGCAGTTCTTTAAGGCTGAACCCGCCAGCTTTGCACCCACACATTTTCCTTCTGACCCGCTTTGGCAGTTTTCTACCTCACCCATCACCGGTAGAGAGTTTGCCGCAGGTGTTTCCTCCCTTCCCAAACCAAGGAGTTGTTTCCAGTTCAAAGACACGCTGGCGGCGTATGAGAAACTAGATGACCATGGCCGCTTGCTGAGCACCGTCCGGAGGATGGAGGCCCCTGGCAACTTTCATCCTTTTTTGGCCAACCACCTGCTATCCTTGAAGAGCCAGATTGACTACCAGAACTACCTGGCGCTTTCTATGGCCTACAACCAGGGCATAGACCTGCTCAACCAGTTCTTGTACTATAGAAACAACATGCTCTTCGGCAAGAAGCGCGAAGCCGAACTGAAGACGTTGATCACCACCTCCGTCTCAAATTTCCAGGCCGCCAAACAAAGGTTAGACACCGTCAAGTGGCATTCAACCCAATATGAGATTGGTTCTATAAAAGACAACCTGACCAAGGCCTACAGCTTGGCCTTGGACCAGCAAAAATTCATCAACCGGATTTATGATCCCCTCGGCTTGAAAAAGAAAAACTAACGCTCATGTACCTTTCCTTCGGAAAACGCTTCTTAGACCTCGTCCTTGCCGGATCCGCGCTGTTGGTGCTGTGGCCGGTGATGCTGGTGGTGGCGGTGGCATTGTGGTTTGGATTTGACGGAAAGGTGTTGTTCAGACAGCAACGACCAGGGCTGCACGGCAAGGCGTTTACGTTCTACAAGTTTACCACCATGACTCAGGGCCGTGATGCTGCCGGTGAGCTACTACCAGATGAACATCGGCTTACGTCATTGGGAAGCTTCATCAGGAAAACTTCTTTGGATGAGTTGCCGCAGTTATGGAACGTGCTAAAAGGGGATATGAGTCTGGTGGGCCCCAGGCCCTTGCTGATGGACTATCTGCCTTTGTACACGCCTGACCAAGCCAGACGCCATGCCGTAAAACCGGGCATCACAGGCTGGGCGCAGGTAAACGGACGCAACCTGTTATCCTGGGAAGAAAAGTTTACTTTTGACGTGTGGTACGTGGAACATGCCTCGTTTAAGGTAGACTTGCAGATTCTATGGCGCACGTTCAAACACGTGATTCAACCCGAAGGAATTTCGGCACCCGATACGGCCACCATGCCGCGGTTCACCGGTTCTTCTAATACTGCTTCATGAACAGCACAGGAAAAGATATTGTCATTGTAGGGGCCGGCGGTTTGGGCCGCGAGGTCCTGATGCTCATCCGTCAGATAAACCAGCACACCCCTACCTGGAATTTCCTGGGCTTCTATGATGATGCTTCACCCGAGGCCGGCTTCGGGTACCCGTATTTGGGAACGGTGGATGACCTCAACAATACGCCCACTCCCCTTCACGCCGTCATCGCCATTGGGGATTGTCAGGCTAAGGCCAAGGTGGTGGAAAGGCTCTTTAATAACTTCTTGCTGTTCCCTGTGCTGGTGCATCCATCTGTGGTGAATGAAGTAGTGCAACTCAACCAGATTGACGAAGGTTCTATTATTTGCCAGAACTGCATCCTTACTATCAATGTGCGGTTAGGAAAACACGTTCTGCTCAATCTAGCCTGCACCCTAGGCCATGACGCCGTGTTAGGAGACTTCTGCTCTTTGATGCCGCAGGTAGCCGTTAGCGGCGGCGTAACATTACAAAAAGGTGTGTACATGGGCACCAACAGTTCCATCTTGCAATACAAATCTGTAGGCGTGTTCACCGCCATCGGGGCAGGCGCAGTCGTCACCCAAGACCTCCCTGACCATTGTACCGCCGTGGGTGTACCAGCCCGTATCATCAAGCAAGCGGTATGAGCGCCAACCAGGATTTCATCTACCTGTCGCCGCCGCACATGGGCGGAAGAGAGCAGCACTACATTCAAGAAGCATTCGATCAAAACTGGATTACCACCGCGGGCGCGAACGTAGATGGTTTTGAGAAAGAACTGGCTTCCTATGTGGGAGTACCGCATGCAGCCGTGCTTTCTTCGGGCACCGCGGCTTTGCATTTGGCTTTGCTGACCATGGGCATAGGCGAAGGGGACGAGGTCTTCTGCTCCAGCTTTACCTTTGTGGCCAGCACTAACCCCATCAAATATGTTGGCGCTACACCCGTATTGATTGACAGTGAACTTACCACCTGGAACCTCTGCCCGAAAGCGCTGGAACAAGCTATGCAATCACGTCAGCAGAAAGGCAAACTCCCCAAAGCCTTGATTCTGGTTCATTTATACGGAATGCCTTCGCGCATGCAGGAGATTCTGGAGTTGTGCCAACACTATGGCGTGCAAGTCATAGAAGATGCTGCCGAGGCACTAGGATCAACTTATAAGAACCAGCAGATGGGCACCTTCGGGGAGGCGGGTTTCTTCTCCTTTAACGGAAACAAGATTATCACTACTTCTGGAGGCGGCGCATTGATTTCTCAAAACAAAGACCTGGTTGAAAAAGCTAAATGGCTGGCCACCCAAGCCAAAGAACCAACGCCGCACTACCATCATACCACCATGGGGTTTAACTACCGGCTTAGCAATATCTGCGCGGGTATAGGCCGGGGTCAGTTAGAAGTCTTGGAGGAGCGTGTCCAACAGAAGCGACTGGTGTTTGCAAATTACCAAACGCTATTGCAAGATCTAGAGGAAATTCAATGGCAACCAGAGCCAAAAGGAAGCTTAAGTAACCGCTGGCTTTCCTGCTTCACTATCCAGAAAGGAAGCGCCGTCACGCCTGAGAAAATACGGCTGGCCCTGTTAGCGGACCAGATTGAAAGCCGACCGCTGTGGCAACCCATGCACCAGCAACCACTGTACCAAGGCTGTGACTATTTCGGGGAGAACGTGAGCGATGATCTGTTTGCCAGAGGCTTGTGCTTGCCATCGGGCACAAAGCTCACTATGAGCCTGCAAGAGCGCATTGCTTCTATCATCAGAAAAGCGTTTTTGGCCTGATTCTTAGAAAATAAGCCAAAAACGAAATATCAAATAGCAGCCAGCGCTTTCTCTAAATCTGCAATTAAATCCTCTGCTTCTTCAATGCCTACAGACAGCCTGATTAGCCCAATGGAGATGCCCAGTTTGGCCCGTTGCTCTTCGGTGAGGGCTCTGTGGGATGTGCCTAAAGGATAAGAGACAGAGGAAACCACCCCTGCCAATGAAGGGGCAAACGGGATATGAGTCAGGCCGCGCATGAAGCGGTTCACAGTCTCTACCTCGTCTTTAATTCTAAAGGAAAGCATACCACCAAACCAGCCTTTCCCCTGCGCCGATGCCAATCCATTCTGAGGATGAGTAGACAGACCTGGATAGTAGACCTCGCTTACTTTAGGGTGGTTTTGCAGGTAAGTTGCCAGCGCCAAGGCATTTTCTGAGTGTTGCCGGATGCGCAGTTTCAAGGTCTTGAGACCGCGGGCGGCTAGCCAGGAATCAAAGGGGCTCAGGTTTAAGCCCCAGGCCACCACAATTTGCTTGGCGCGCTGAGCGTCTTCCGTCACTTTGGCAACCACTACCCCAGCCGTCACGTCACTGTGCCCCGACAAGTATTTGGTTACGCTGTGAATGACGATATCAGCTCCTAACTCCAAAGGTTTAGTAATGACCGGTGAGGCGAAGGTATTGTCCACGACCAGCTTCACGCCTTGCTTCTGACATTCTACTGCTACTTTGGCTAAGTCCAACACCGTCATCATGGGGTTACTAATAGTCTCTACCAACAGCACTTTGGTATTAGCTTGCACATAGTTACCAAAGCTGTACATCTCCCCCATCGGCACGAAACTCACCTGCACCCCCATGCGCGTCAGTTCCTGAGTGAGCAGAGCGGCAGAGCCTCCGTAGATTTCCTCGGCGCACAGCACATGGTCCCCAGACTGGCAGTACACCAGCACCGCCGTCAGAATAGCCGATATGCCCGAAGAAGTTGCCACTGCGCCTTGTCCGTTTTCCAATTGGTTTACCTCCTCAGCCAGCTCATCTGTGTTAGGATTGCCGTTCCGGCTGTACAGATAGCTTTGGCCAGGTTGCTCAAAATAGGCTTCTAAGGCGTTCAAATCCTCAAAGGTGAATACTGAGGTCTGGTAGATGGGCGTAACTTTCGGAGATATAGACACTTTTTTTAATTAAGAATTAGTAATTAAAAATTGAAGAAGTACTGTCTGTTTTAATGGTTCAGATGACATTTGAATGAATCAACAGGCAGAACAGACAAATCTAGCAATACTCCCATCAAATTTTATGTACCATATTATTTACAAAGAGCCTTAAATACGTTTCTAGCTTCTATAAACTTCTGCCTCTGTTTATACTCTGGTAACTCTATTAGAAAGTAATCAGGTTCGTATGCGCTTATAAGTTTAAATCCTTCTTTTGTGAGAATTTCAAACTTATAGTTCACACCGTCAGAAACAGTGTAAGTCATTGATCTTCCTCCATCATTATCTTTTGTAGCATAATTCAGAGAATCTTGATTAAGAGTCCAGAATCCTAATCGCGATAATTCATCCAATAGCAAGTCACCTTTCTTTTTCCTTATTTTCTGTTTGGTGATAAATGGCTTGCTAAAACTCTTGTCTTTCTTCTGTTTCGAGGTGTAGCGCAAACAATACCATGTTTCATCTTTAGTAGCTAGAATTTTATAGTCTAGCTTATTACTCCACCAATAACTTTCTTCTGAGTAAGAAATCAAAAAATCATATTGGTCATGAAAGGCCTTATAAATGACAGAATTGCTACGCTCCTCCGCATTTGTGTTCGCCTCAATGTGCGGCAAATTTTGGCCTAACACACCAAATGAACTAGCAACGAAAAAGATTAGTAAGTGAATCTTCATAATTAGCTCTTTCTGGAAGGGCTTATTCTATATGCTTTCTTCCAATGACTTATAATAGCTATGAATAGGTGCACGCAACAATTAGCAATTGCAATCAGCAATTCTAAAGGTAAGTACAAACCTACCAAAGTGGCAAAAGCGTTTTTGCCCTGATTTCTGGAAAACAAGCCAAAAACGGTGGTAAAAGCGAAAGCCCGCCTTCTTTGCAGAAAAACGGGCTCTCAAAATGAAAAACAGGAAATCTTAGGCGGTTACGGCTTCGGCCAAGACAATAATCTTATTGTCCAGCACTTCCACAACTCCCCCGTCAATCTGGAATACCACTGATGTACCAGTAGTGGGCGTCACGCGCACAGGACCGTTAGCCAAGGCACTAATCAAGGCGGCGTGGTTGTTCAACACTTCAAAGCCACCATTAATACCAGGAAACTGAACCGAGGTCACGTCGCCTTCAAATACTCTCTTATCTGGGGTGATGATTTCTAAATACATCTTTTCAGTTAACAGTTAACAGTAAAAAGTTATCAGTTAGAAGTTTTCCCTTGATTACTGCTAACTGATAACTGTTACCTGAATTTATTTTGCTTCGGCCATCATTTTCTGACCCTTGGCAACGGCATCCTCAATGGTACCTACCAAGTTGAAGGCAGACTCAGGAAGGTTGTCATGCAGACCGTCCATGATTTCGTTGAAGCCACGGATGGTGTCTTTGATGTCTACCAACACACCTTTCAAGCCAGTGAACTGCTCGGCTACGTGGAATGGCTGAGACAAGAAACGCTGCACACGACGCGCTCTGTGTACAACCAATTTATCTTCTTCAGATAATTCGTCCATACCCAAGATAGCGATGATGTCTTGCAATTCTTTGTAACGCTGAAGAATCTCTTTCACACGCTGGGCCGTGTTGTAGTGCTCTTCGCCTACTACGTCTGCGGTCAAGATACGTGAGGTAGAATCCAGAGGGTCTACCGCTGGGTAGATACCCAACTCAGAGATTTTACGAGACAATACAGTGGTGGCATCCAAGTGAGCAAACGTAGTTGCTGGAGCCGGATCCGTTAAGTCATCTGCAGGTACGTAAACGGCCTGTACAGACGTAATGGAACCACGCTTAGTAGACGTGATACGCTCTTGCATGGCACCCATCTCAGTAGCCAATGTTGGCTGGTAACCTACCGCAGATGGCATACGACCCAAGAGAGCCGATACCTCAGAACCTGCCTGCGTGAAACGGAAGATGTTGTCAATAAAGAAAAGAATATCTCTACCAGCACCAGTACCGTCACCGTCACGGAAAGACTCGGCTACCGTCAAACCTGACAAGGCTACACGGGCACGGGCCCCAGGAGGCTCGTTCATCTGACCGAACACGAAGGTTGCTTTTGATTCTTTCAGGGCTTCCTGGTCTACTTTAGAAAGGTCCCATCCACCATGCTCCATAGACTCCATGAAGGCGTCACCGTAGCGCACAATGCCAGACTCAATCATCTCGCGTAGTAAGTCGTTTCCCTCACGAGTACGCTCACCTACACCGGCAAATACAGAAAGACCACCGTGGCCTTTGGCGATGTTGTTGATCAACTCCTGGATCAATACGGTTTTACCTACACCGGCACCCCCGAACAAACCAATTTTACCCCCTTTGGAGTAAGGCTCAATCAGGTCAATTACTTTGATACCTGTGTACAAAACCTCAGAAGACGTAGAAAGGTCCTCAAAACGAGGCGCGTTTCTGTGGATAGGAAGGTCTGCCTCGCTCACTGGCTGTGGAATACCGTCAATGGCTTCGCCAATTACGTTGAACAGACGGCCTAGCACGTTATCGCCGGTAGGCATTGAGATAGGAGACGCCAAGTCGGTTACTTCCATACCGCGGGTAAGACCTTCGGTTGCGTCCATTGCAATGGTACGTACGCGGTCTTCGCCTAAGTGCTGCTGAGTCTCAAGTACCACGCGGGCACCGTTCGCCTTCACCACCACCAGGGCATCCATGATGTTGGGCAACTTAGAATTCTCACCCGAGAAGCTAACGTCCACTACCGGACCGATCACCTGGGTAATTCTGCCAATATTCGCCATTTGGTTGGTTTATAAATATTTAGATAGATACAGTACTCAATCAGGGTGCAAAAATAGAGCATTCTGTCTTGATTTCCATAGAAGTATCTAAAAATCTTTGGGATTTGACGCACTACTCTGTTAATAGTGCCTCACCTGCCCAACCATACAGCTATCCACTCCTTCTATAATAGATAGTATAGAAGGAAATGAGTAGTTTTAATTATGCCGCCGATGAGGTTGAATCCACTATCACCTTCAAAGGTTGACCTAGAATCTGCATGGCCCGCTCCCATTCAAACTCACTGCGCAAGTGCACAAACACGTGGTTACCGTGCCGTACTAGACGCACGTCTTCCAGTACGCTTTCCAGTTTGGCGTCTAGTTTATTTAACGTACAGGTATAGACCGGACTGGCTGACCTGAAATAAAACCAAAGGGTGATGGCTGTCGCTTCCATATTACAAGGCTTGGTAAAGAACCGTCATCACAGAACCCAGAGAAACCCACCAGAAGAAATCCACTAGCCGGGCGTTAGATAATATAAAGGTAGAAGGCCTTGAAGCAGACTCTTTCTCGATAGATGGGGTTATCCGTTTTTGGGCTGATTTCCGCAAAACAAGCCTAAAACGCTCATGTCGGCTGGCTTTCTCTAGCGTGGGAAAGAAATAACTAACATGATACTTTTGTGGCTGATGGGTGCATTTTAAAGGAGAAGTGCCGGTTATCTGTTTTGAGGCTTCACCAATGACCATCCAATCCAGTTCTGCCTCGTCTTCACGCAGGTACAGGATATTGGTGAGTTGGTTGGAAAGTTGGTACACATACAACTTTTCGGGGGTTAACTCTTTGTTTCTCATAGCGGTTGCCATTTAATAAAACATTACCCTGTAAGTCTACGGCTTCCATTTTTACTTCACCAGCCCCACCGCCAAGCTTAACCAAAGCATAACCGCCTCTTCATCTTGGCCTAACTAATTGGTAAACATTTCTTCATTTTTGGGCTACTTTTCTGTAAACAGGCTAAAAACGAAGGCAAAAGAGGCAGGCGCGTTCAAAAGGAATCTCTATTTTTGCTTCGTCATTTCACCAAACCTGTACCTGCTTTGGAAAACCAGACCACGCTCACCACTGTTGACACCGCTCAGAAACTGGGCCTCCTCCCCGAAGAGTTTGACCGCATCAAAGAAATCCTGGGTCGCACGCCCAACTTCACAGAACTGAGCATCTTCTCGGTGATGTGGTCTGAGCACTGCTCTTACAAAAACTCCATCGTCTGGCTTAAGACTTTGCCCAAAGACTCTCCGCGCATGCTGGCCAAAGCCGGCGAAGAGAACGCGGGTCTGGTAGACATCGGTGACGGACTGGCTTGCTCCTTTAAGATAGAAAGTCACAACCACCCATCTGCTTTGGAGCCCTACCAAGGCGCCGCTACCGGCGTGGGCGGAATTAACCGCGATATTTTCACCATGGGGGCGCGCCCTATTGCGCAATTGAACTCCCTTCGTTTCGGCAACATCAATTCAGACAAGACCAAAGGCTTGCTACGCGGTGTTGTGAAAGGCATTGGGGACTATGGCAACGCCTTCGGGATACCAACGGTGGGCGGGGAGCTGTTCTTTGACGAATGCTACAACATTAACCCACTGGTAAACGCTTTCTCTGCCGGTATTGTAGAAGTAGGAAAAACCGCCAGCGCCACGTCTTATGGCGTGGGCAATCCGGTATTTATCATCGGTTCGGCTACGGGCAAAGACGGTATCCATGGCGCCGCCTTCGCGTCTAAAGACATCACTGAGGATTCTGTGAACGACCTTCCGTCTGTACAAGTAGGCGACCCGTTCCAGGAGAAACTTTTGCTAGAGGCTACCCTTGAGATACTGGCTACCGGTCGTGTGATTGGTATGCAGGACATGGGTGCCGCTGGTATTACGTGTTCTACCTCAGAGATGAGTGCCAAAGGCGAACACGGCATGGAAATCTGGCTGGACAAAGTGCCTACCCGCCAAGCCAACATGCAACCGTTTGAGATTCTTCTTTCTGAAAGCCAGGAGCGCATGCTGGTGGTGATGGAAAAAGGCTCTGAAGACCTAATCCTGCAAATCTGCGAGAAATGGGATATGACCTGCGAGCAGATTGGCGAAGTAACTGACTCAAAACGCCTTCGCTATTATGTAAAAGGAGAACTGGTAGCCGACGTACCCGCTGATGACCTGGTGTTAGGCGGTGGCGCCCCGGTTTACCACAGAGAATACAGAGAGCCCGCGTATTACGCCGAGGCCCAGAAATTCAACATTGACTCAGTTCAAGAGCCAACCAACTATAAAGAAGTAGCCGAGTTTCTGGCCACGCACCCTAACATTGCCTCTAAGCGCTGGGTGTACAAGCAGTATGACTCCATGATTGGCACAGCTACTTTGACTACCAACCGTCCGGCAGACGCGGGCGTGGTGAAAGTGAAAGGCTCCAACAAAGCCCTGGCCATGACGGTAGATTGCAACAGCCGTTACGTAAACGCCGACCCAGAGCAAGGTACGGCCATTGCCGTGGCCGAGGCCGCCCGTAACATTGTCTGCGCCGGCGGTGAGCCCGTAGCCATCACCAACTGCTTAAACTTCGGGAACCCATACGTACCAGAAGTGTACTGGCAGTTTGTGGGCGCCATCAAAGGCATGGGCAAAGCCTGTACCGCGTTCGGCACTCCGGTGACCGGCGGTAACGTGAGTTTCTACAACCAGTCCTCAGATGAAGGTCCGGTGTTCCCAACTCCTACCATTGGCATGCTGGGTCTCATTGAAGACAAGGCCAACACCATGACCCTAGCGTTCCAAAAAGAAGGTGACCTTATCTATTTATTAGGCGAAGCTCAAAATGACATTGCCTCTAGTGAGTACCTGTATTCTTACCACGGCGTGAAACTGTCTCCGGCCCCAGCCTTTGACATGGAGAAAGAACTGCTGGTACAGAAAACAGTGAAAGAACTCATTGAAAGACGTTTGGTACAATCGGCGCATGACTGTGCGGACGGCGGTTTGTATATCACTTTGCTGGAGTCGGCCATGTACCATCACCTGGGCTTTGAGATTGCAACTGATAAAAAATTCCGGAAGGATGCGTACCTGTTTGGCGAAAGCCAGGGACGTATTGTGGTGAGCGTTAGCCCAGCCCAGCGCGAGGCCTTTGAGAAAGCCTTGACAGGCAACGGTCTGGTATTCACTCAACTTGGCGTAGTAACTGGTAATAATGTAGTGGTAGACGGCGAGGTTTTCCATGACATTGAGGCCATTAAAAACAGCTATGACACCGCGCTGGAGCGGATTATGGAATAAATTTTCTGATTTTTTTTAGCGCGGGGTATTGCGCTGAATAATTTCTTTCCTACCTTTGCATCACCAAACGATAGCAATGCTGTCTAAGGAAGATTGTCCGATGGTGTAACTGGCAACACGTCTGATTTTGGTTCAGAAGAGTCCAGGTTCGAAACCTGGTCGGACAACGTAAAAAGCCTCTAAGAAAACTCTTAGAGGCTTTTTTTATGCCTTCTAGCTGGCTTTTTCCGCCGCATCCCTTTTTCAAGCAAGAAAGAGCTTCTCACCTTCGGCATAAATCATTTCCTATCTTAGGCATTGCCAAACCCCTTGCTCGCCAATCCTTCCCCTTCAAGAAGATTCGCAAAACCTTTCGCCGCGCTTCCACGAACAACTAGTAACAAACCATTGCCGGTGCAAACCAGGTCTTTGCTTTTCTGGGGCATTCCTTCGTTCCATTTCCACCTTTCAATTACACGCGTATGCATGACATGACCAGCGTCTCACAGGTACTCAACCATCTTAAAACCGAAGGTTACACCCAGGATTTCAACTTAAGCGATACCTGTCTGGTCTGCCATGGCAATTCGTTGCAGTTGTTCCCAGATGAGTTTGTAGTAGACAAGCACTACCGCTTTGAAGGCGACACAGACCCTGGAGATGAGGCCGTGGTATATGCCATCTCCTCAGAAAAGCACCAGGTAAAAGGGACGTTGGTGAATGCCTATGGTATCTACAGTGACGCAGCCTCAGATGAACTGGTCAAAGCCCTGAAGGAAAAACACCCCGGCACCGGCAGCAACTAACCTTATACCCCATTTTCTACTGCGCCCATGGCAGACACGCGCCCCAGCATCTGGACGATTGGCCACTCCACCCGCCCTATAGAAGAGTTTCTGGCCGCACTGCTTTCCTTTGACATTAAAGTACTGGCAGATGTGAGAAGGTACCCGGGCTCTAAAAAGTACCCGCAGTTTAACGTAGAGGCTCTGCAAACCGCCCTGGCGCAGGTGGGCATTGAGTACCTACCTGAAATTGATTTGGGCGGCCGCCGCAAGCCTAAGCCAGACTCTAAGAACATCGTCTGGCGAAGCGAGTCTTTCAGGGGTTACGCAGATTACACAGAGACAGAACAGTTTAACCAGGGATTGGCCACCCTCACAGGCGTGGCTACCCAAAAGCGTACCGCCTACATGTGCTCAGAGGCCGTCTGGTGGCGTTGTCACAGGGCCATCATCTCAGACGTGCTCAAGGAAAAAGGCTGGCGCGTTGAACACATTATGAGTGAAGGCGTTGCCAAAGAGCACCCGTTCACGGCCGCCTATCTAGAGACGCATCCCCAGCCATAGATTCAAAAACTAGTACCGCTTCTGCGTTCCTGAGTGCAAGTCTCCCAGAAAAAGCCTCTTTTATTTACCCGTATGGTTTGAGCCTACCAAAATATAGGCTACTTTTGCGACTTCATTTGGTAACCTCTTCTCCTCATGACGCCTACGGTAAAAATCTTCTCCGGCACTGAGTCCCGGTATTTCGCAGAAAAAGTAGCCGCCGCCTATGGCACTACACTAGGCGACCTCACCATTCAGCGGTTTTCTGACGGAGAAGTTTCCGTCCACTTCAATGAGTCGGTGCGTGGTTGCGAGGTCTTCTTGATCCAGTCTACGTTTCCGCCGGCAGACAACCTGATGGAATTGATGTTGCTAGTGGACGCGGCCAGAAGGGCTTCGGCGCACAAAGTGATTGTGGTAATGCCATATTACGGCTACGCCCGCCAAGACAGAAAAGACAAGCCACGGGTTTCTATCGGAGCCAAAGTGATGGCCAACGCTATTCAGTCTGTAGGCGCTGACCGCTTAATGACCTGTGACTTGCACGCCGGCCAGATCCAAGGCTTCTTTGACATACCGGTAGATCATCTGGATGGATCGGCTATTTTTGTGCCGTACCTGCGCAGCTTGAACCTGGGTCAGGACTTGATCTTCGCTTCTCCAGATGTGGGGGGCGTGGTAAGAACCAGAAGCTTTGCCAAGGTATTTGGCGTGGAGATGGTAGTCTGCGACAAGCATAGAAAGCGTGCCAATGAAATTGCCTCTATGCAGGTGATTGGAGACGTGGAAGGCATGGACGTGGTCTTGGTAGATGACTTGGTAGACACTGCCGGAACCATTACCAAAGCCGCCGAGTTGTTGAAAGCCAAAGGCGCCAAGAGCGTTAGGGCCATTGCCACACACGGCGTATTGTCTGGCCCAGCTTATGAGCGCATTGAGAACTCTGTGCTAGAAGAACTAGTGATTTCAGACACTATTCCTTTAAAGCATGAGTCTTCTAAAATAAAAGTGTTGACGTTCTCTGACCTGTTTGCCAGAGCCATCAGCAATGTAGTAACCCATGATTCTATCAGCTCCCTGTTTATATAATTGCTGATTGTCAATTGTTGATTGCTATTTAATTAAAGAAGTCTAGTGTCTAACATCTAGCTACTAACGTCTTCTCTAAAAGAGTTTTTTCATTTTTTATTTATAACCATTTTTTATGCAAAGCTTAGAGATTATAGGGTTTAAAAGAGCAAATCTCGGTAAATCCGAAGCTAAGGCGCTTCGTGAGGAAGCTCAAGTTCCATGTGTATTGTACGGCGGTTCTGAGCAGGTTCACTTCTCATCGCCTGCTATCTTGTTCCGCGAGTTGGTATATTCTCCAAACGTGTACCAGGTAGAGTTGAACATTGAAGGCACTATCTACAAAGCCATCATGCAAGACTTGCAGTTCCACCCAGTGAACGAGCAATTATTGCACGTAGACTTCTTGTTGCTAGATGATGCCAAAGAAGTAAAAGTAGACGTTCCAGTACGTTACGTAGGTACTTCTCCAGGTGTAATGGCCGGTGGTAAATTGGTAACCAAACTGCGCAAACTACGCGTGAAGGCTCTTCCAGCTAACCTGCCAGATTCAATTGCGGTAGACATCTCTGACCTAGAGTTGGGTAAGTCTATCAAAGTGAACAAAATCACGCCAGAAGGTTACGCTATCTTGACTAACCCACTTTCTCCAGTTGCCACGGTAACTATCCCAAGAGCCCTGAAAAGCGCTCAGACAGAGGAGAAAAAAGGCAAGAAATAGTCTTAACTTTTCCCTTTTCAAAAGTCCTGTTCTGCCTCGGCAGGGCAGGACTTTTTGTTTTAGGCGAAGTAGAGGGTTGCCCTCATCTTCCTCAAACTTCCGTTTTTGGTCTGTTTTCCGGGAAACAGGTCAAAAACGGATGCTTGAGGAAAAGTACTGGACACTCGGCAATGCGTGAGAGACAAGACAGTGCCATTGCCTCTACAGAATATTTCTACCGCGCCAGCGCATAAAGGTATTGCAGCGTTTCCAACACCAGTCCGCCATCCGACCGACCTTGCGCAGGGCAGCCTTGGCTGTGCGCCCGGAGCATGGAAGGGACCGAGTAATGGCTTATCTAAGTGGCAACGGCCTAAGCTGACTATGAAACAGATAACATTTGCCAAGTGCAGAAAACGAACCACCGCCTGTCCGAGCGGCAGCGAGTTCGGTGGTTCTTGATTCTTTTGGTTACTTTTCTCATCAAGGAGAAAAGTGACAAACCCAGGCAGAAAGTAAGAAGGGGAATGATTGGTTAGAAGGAATTGGGAGGCAGTCTTAGTTGTCGGTGATAACACCAACAACGGCGGTCGGAATGACCAAATAGTGTAAACACCCCTCTTCGCTCCCCTCAAGGGGAGAATCCTCGCTGTCTCAGACTCTCGTTTGGGCAATCCTCAAGGGGAGAATCCGTAGTGAATAACAGGTTCAGCTATTTGGACTACAAAGCCGTTTTTGGCCTCTTTTCAAGAAAACAAGCCAAAAACGAAACAGCTTTCTGCCCATCACCCAATCTCTAGTTATTGTTCCCTGTCTCCTCTTCAGTACCTTTGTAAAATGCTACACCGTTTACGTAACTGGCTGAGCGGGAATAAACCGCCTCGGCCAACGGATGCCATACCTTCAGACATGAAATACTTACTAGTGGGCCTGGGCAACATTGGTCCAGAATACGCCGAGACGCGGCACAACATCGGGTTTATGGTCTTGGATTACCTGGCCAAAAAGAATGAAGTGGCTTTTGATACGGGCCGTCATTCGTTTGTGACCGAATTCAAGCACAAGGGAAAGCACTTTACATTAGTCAAGCCTACCACCTACATGAACTTAAGTGGCAAGGCCGTGGCGCATTGGTTGAGCGTTTTGAAGATTCCGGCTGAGCAGATGCTGGTGATTACAGATGACTTGGCCTTGCCGTTTGGCAAGTTGCGTATGCGGGCCAAAGGCAGTGCCGGCGGGCATAACGGTCTTAAGCACATTGAGCAGACCTTGGGCAACAATGAGTACCCACGTCTAAGATTCGGGGTGGATTCTCAGTTCTCCAAAGGCAGACAGGTGGATTATGTATTGAGCCCCTTCTCTGAGGATGAAAAAATTGATTTGGGCACCTACATTGAGAAGGCAGCTGAGATGAGTCTTTCCTTCGGGACCATTGGCTTGGAGCGCACCATGAACTTCTTCAACAAGTAGATTTTGCACGTTAACACGCATAAAAAAAGGAGCAGATCTATAGTTGCTCCTTTTTTATGCGCTTAGTTTGCTTCACCTACCAAATACAGCTGAGTGCAGCAGGCTTTCTATCTTGGTTTCTAGGGCAATGCCAGACTGGGTAAATTGGGCGATACCCTCCTTCACTTTTTCTTTCAGCGCGTGGTACTCAGAATGTTGTAAGACCTGCATGGCTTGCGTCAAGGGCGTCTGGAAGCTCTCTTTTACTTGCTCCTGCAGGGTTTGCAGAGCGCATTGGAATTGGTATAGTTGTTTTTGTTCCTCTTGCCGGGCAATTCTGTTTCTTCTCAGCTCAAAATGAGTCATTACCTGCCGGGCCAAGACTTCTAAACCCATGCGTTGGTCTGGAGTGAGAATACGCGGCACGGTGTCTATCACGCACAAAGTACCCAGAACGTGTCCCTGCGGGGTAATCAAGGGCGCGCCGGCGTAAAACCGTATGTTCGCCTCGCCTACCACCAATGGGTTATTGACAAACCGAAGGTCCTTGCGGGCATCTGTCACCTCCAACAGGTCAGGCGTTTGTAAGGCATGCTGGCAGAAAGAACTGGATTTGGGCGTCTCGGTTAACGTCAAGCCCACCTTGGCCTTAAACCACTGTCGGTTGCTGGCCACCAGTGAGATAACGGCAATGGGCGTCCCGCAGACCAGCGCGGCCAGTTCAGTGAGCTGGTCCAATTCTTCATCAGAAGAGGTGTCCAGCAGATCATACTGGTCCAGGACTTGTAATCGCTGTTGCTCTTGCGGCGGCGCAGATGGCTTTCTATTTTTCAGCAAGGTGGTCATAGTTTGGAAGGAAAGATTTGAAAGAGAACCAGATAAAGATAACTAAGCACCAGGCAGATAGGAGAATTACTCGATGTACTTAGACTTCTACCAGTTGAATCAAGGAATAACCACGTTGTTTTCTAAACAGATTATAAGTTTCCCTACTTTTACGGCGCGCTATCCCCCACTCCCCATGAAACGCATCCTATCCCTCTACGGAAACGCTTACGGAGGCCTCTCCAGAGAGGCCTGGTTCTTGGCGGCCGTCATGTTCATCAATAGAAGCGGGGCCATGGTGGTGCCTTTCCTGAGCGTGTACCTCACCGAGTCCATGGGCTTTACTTTGAAGCAAGTGGGTATTCTGCTCAGCTTGTTTGGGGCAGGCTCTATGTGCGGCACGTTTCTGGGTGGCTGGCTCACCGATAGGATAGGCCATTTCAAAGTGCAGCTAGGCAGTCTGGTACTGGGCGGACTCTGGTTTTTTGTGATGCTGCAACTGCACACGTTTGAGTTGTTCGGGGCGGGCATCTTTGTACTCAGCATCATGACCGAGTGCCTTCGGCCGGCCAACGCCTCTTCAGTGAGCCACTATGCCAGACCAGAGAACGTGACGCGGGCGTTTTCCCTGAACAGGATGGCCATCAATTTGGGTTTTTCCATTGGTCCGGCGCTGGGTGGTTTACTGGCTACCATCTCATATGAGTTTCTGTTTATGGCAGACGGCCTCACCTGCCTTACCGCGGGCGCCCTGTTTTACTTTTACTTCCGGAACCGGACGGGCCATGAGCATATACCCGCCCAGGCAGAAAAGAAGCCCGCTTCCAAATCTCCGTACGCAGACGGTCTCTTTGTGCTGTTCACGGTACTGTGCTGTCTGTTTGCCATTTGCTTCATGCAGTTCTTCAGTACCATGCCCTTGTACTTCAGGCAGGTGTACAGGCTGAGCGAGCTGGAGATTGGCCTGCTGCTGGGCTTTAACGGCTTCATTGTCTTCTCCCTGGAAATGCTATTGGTGTACCTGATTGGTGAGCGGGTGTCACTCTGGAAACTGATTGTCTTCGGGTTGATCTTACTAGCGGCGGCGTTCGTGTTCTTGAATGTCTTTCAGGGGTTCTGGGTCTTGCTGGTGTCTGTACTGCTCATGAGTCTGGCCGAAATCTTTGCCATGCCCTACATGTCCACGCTCACCGTGCAGCGGTCTGGCCCGCAGAACCGAGGCGGCTACATGGCCTTGTACAGCCTGGCGTATTCTGGGGCGCACATTGTGGCTCCGTACGTGGGCACCACCGTCATTGCCAACCACGGCTTTGAGACACTTTGGTGGGGCGCCAGCTTGTTGGCTTTGGTAACGGCCCTGGGCTTTTTCTTCGTGGTGAAGAGATTGACGGCCGCTTAGTCCGTTTTTGGCGTATTTCTGGTAAAACAGGCCAAAAACGACTCAATCCTTACACTCCTTTTTTGTTAACCAATATGCAACTTCACCGCGTACTCATTTTATTCTCGGCTATTATCTTTTTAGGCTGTGCCTCCGTTAACACTAGCTCAAGAAAGCAAGACATGCTCGTATATGTAGGCACGTACGCCAAGCAGGACAGCGCCGGCATCTTCGGGTACCGGCTTAATGAAGAGACCGGCACCTTGACCAAGGCATTTGACGTGAAGGCCGGCCCCAACCCCTCTTACCTGGCCCTGGACGTTGACCGGAAGCACCTCTATGCCGTCAATGAGATTTCTGAGTTTGAAGGCCAGAAAACCGGCGCCGTGAGCGCCTTTGCCATTGACCAAACCACCGGCAACCTCACCTTCTTAAACCGCCAAACCAGCCTGGGCAGCGCACCGTGTTACGTGAGCCTGGACCAAAAGAACCAACTGGCGCTGGTGGCCAATTACGCAGGCGGCACTGTTACGCCGCTTAAATTGAACGCTGACGGAAGTTTAACCAAGCCTATGAGCAGTCAGGTGCATCAGGGCGCCGGGCCCAAGCCGCAGCAGAAATCTGCCCATGCCCACTGCATTCTTCCAGACCCCTTCCAAAAGTATATTCTAGCCGTTGACTTGGGCATTGACCAGGTGATGACCTATAAAGCCAATGCTGCCTCCGGCGAATTGGAAAAAGTGGGTATTGGCTTTGAAGCCAAAAAAGGCGCTGGCCCCAGACATTTGACCTTTCATCCTAATAAGCACTTCGCCTACCTGGTAAATGAATTGGATGGCACCCTCACCGTCCTGGACTACCAGCCCGAGGCAGGAACTTTCACTCACGTGGAAACCCTTTCCACCCTGCCGGCAGAATACCAGAAAGAGAGCTTTGGGGCCGATGTGCATGTTTCAAAAGACGGGCGGTTTGTGTATGCCTCCAACCGTGGGCACAACAGCATTGCGGTATTCCAAATAAACCAAACCAGTGGCAGACTGACGCTGGTGCAGCACATGAGTACCCACGGCGACTGGCCCCGCAATTTCACACTGACGCCTTCGGGCAGGATGCTGCTGGTGGCCAACCAGCGTTCCCAGAATATCACCACGTACCACGTAGATCCGCAGACCGGCAAGCTCACCTACACCGGAAACTCCATAAATCTATCTTCGCCGGTGTATTTGCAGGTGGTGCCCCTGTTTACTGGCTCGGAGCAAAAATAACCCGAGGGTCGTTTTTGGCCTCTTTTCTGGAAAACAACCCAAAAACGGCGGCAGACTCGCTTTTATCCGTGGTTACTGGCAGCGCTTGTGGTTCGATGTCCTTCAGGTGACAATGAATTTTGATAGCGCGTGGTACGGGCTTTATCAGATAAAGTTGCTTTGTTTGGCGTGTAAGTTGCTCTATTGAACTAATTTATATTTTGCAGACCGCTATTTTCTTGTATATTGGTTTTCCAATTCAAACAAACATGCGTCTCTTACTTTTTCTTACCCTTACCCTGTGCTCTCTTTCTGCCTCTGCGCAGGAGGTGCGGTACTATTCTAAAAACTTTCAAGCCAACGTACCTTCCAAGACCGGCCAGGAGCGGCGCTATGTGGTGGAAGGAGAAAAAATGACCGCTGAAGATTACCAGGCTGGCGCCTTGGTGCAGAAAAGCACTGTGTTTGGCACTGCCAATTTGGTGGAGGCAGACGCCTATCTGCTGTACCTGGCCAACCAGAAATCCAACCTGATCAAACCGTACTTCACCAAACTGAAAGCCAACCTGACCCGCTACACAGAGGCTGGCACTCCGGCGTACGAGCTCTTCGCTAGAGGCGACAAGATGAAGTACGGCCAGATGTGGAACAGTGAGAACAAACCCTTCCTGACCAAAGGCGCCGGCCGTGACATGATCTGGAACGAAGACAAGTCTGAGCAGAGCATTACCGTGTTCAAAGACTCTTCGCTGGTTTCTTCGTTCATTTACCGCCTTACCCAAAAAGACACCATCTATACCAAGCTAGACAAGCCGGCCGCCCCCAAGAACGGACTGGAAACCTTCCGCTTTCAATTGTCATCGGCGTGCCCCTACCCTAGCAAAGAGGTAATGACAGGCAAGCAGACCACCATTTACATCCAGTTCACCATTAATGAGCAGGGCATGCTCAAGGACTTTATGCCGCTAGACCGCCCCGGTTACACCTTTGATGCCGCCGCCAAAGAGAAACTGGAAGCCTCTGCCGCCTGGACCCCCGCCACCTTCAACGGCCGACCCGTAAAATCAAGGCAGTCTGTGCCCATCACCTTCAAACAAGCAGACTAAGCCAAATAACAATAAAAGAAAAAGCCTCGCAGAGATAGTCTGCGAGGCTTTTTCTTTGGGCTTCGTTTTTGGGCTGTTTTCCAGAAAACAGCCCAAAAACGATAAGCATTCTTACTTCTTAATTACTAATTAGCTCACACCGCCGCCGTTTACCACGGGCTTGGACGGCTGCATGAAGGCCAAGCTTCCATCGGCGTTTTCAGCCATCAGGAGCATGCCTTGGCTCAGGATTCCCTTGATCTCGCGCGGCGCCAGGTTCACCAATACAGACACTTGCTGACCAATGATTTCCTCTGGGTTGAAGTGCTCGGCAATGCCGCTCACAATGGTGCGTTGGTCCAGGCCGGTGTCTACCTTCAGCTTCAATAGCTTTTTGGTCTTGGCTACTTTCTCAGCTTCCAGAATGGTACCAATCCGGATGTCAATCTTGGAGAAGTCGTCAAAGGTGATGTCTTCTTTGGCCGGCGCGGCTACGGCATTGGCAAGTTCATTGGCTTTCTTGGTGTCCAAGAGCTTCTGCACCTGCGCTTCCATCACAGCGTCTTCAATCTTCTCAAACAACAAGGCAGCCTCACCGATAACATGACCGGCTGGTAACAAATCCGGAGAACCCGCTTGATCCCATTTACCCGGCGTGTACTGCAACATGTTAGCGAGCTTGATAGCCGTCTCAGGCAGGAACGGCTCAGCAAGAATGGTCAGGCTGGCTGAGATTTGCAACGCAATGTTCATGATGGTTTCCACGCGGGCCGGGTCTGTCTTGAACAGCTTCCAGGGCTCGGTGTCTGCCAGGTATTTATTACCCAGACGGGCTAGGTTCATGAGTTCGCCCAGGGCTTCTTTGAAACGGTATTGCTCTAAAGAGGCGGCAATCTTCTCTGGGAAAGCAGCCAAACTTGCCATTACCTCTTTATCAAATTCTGTCAGTTCACCACGCGCCGGGATGGCACCGTTGTAGTATTTGTGGGTGAGCACCACGGCTCGGTTGATGAAATTCCCGAAGATGGCTAACAGCTCATTGTTGTTTCTAGCCTGAAAGTCTTTCCACGTGAAATCATTGTCCTTGGTCTCTGGCGCGTTGGCACACAGCACGTAGCGCAGTACATCGGCCTTGCCCGGCAGGTCTTCCAGGTACTCATGCAACCAAACGGCCCAGTTGCGCGAAGTGGAGATTTTATCGCCTTCCAGGTTCAGGAACTCATTAGCGGGCACGTTGTCTGGCAATACGTAGTCACCGTGGGCTTTGAGCATGGCCGGAAAAATGATACAATGGAAGACAATGTTATCCTTCCCAATAAAGTGCACCAGCTTGGTCTCCTGGTCTTTCCAGTACAACTCCCATTCGGGCGTCAGGTCTTTGGTAGCCGAGATATAGCCAATGGGCGCATCAAACCAGACGTACAATACTTTCCCTTCGGCGCCTTCTACCGGCACGGGTACGCCCCAGTCTAAATCTCTTGTAACGGCGCGCGGTTGCAGGCCTTGGTCAATCCAGCTTTTGCATTGGCCGTACACGTTGGTTTTCCAGTCAGATTTGTGGCCTTCTACAATCCACTCACGCAACCACGGCTCATATTGGTCCAATGGCAGGTACCAATGCTTGGTTTCGCGTAGAACGGGTGGCTCACCGCTTAAAGTACTCTTCGGGTTGATGAGGTCAGTGGCGTTGAGTGACGTTCCGCAACTTTCGCATTGGTCACCGTAGGCGCCGTCGTTGCCGCACTTGGGGCAGGTGCCTACAATGTAACGGTCTGCCAGGAACTGCTGGGCTTTCTCGTCAAAATACTGCTGGGTGGTCTGCTCAATGAACTTGCCCTCCTCGTAGAGTTTCCTGAAGAAGTTAGAAGCGGTCTCGGCGTGGGTTTTGGACGAGGTGCGGGAATAGATGTCAAAGGAGATGTTGAAATCACTGAAGGACTTCTTGATCAGCTCATGGTACTTGTCTACGGCCTGCTGCGGCGTGATGCCTTCTTTCTTGGCGCGTATGGTAATGGGAACGCCGTGCTCATCTGACCCGCAGACAAACTTGACATCGCGCCCGCGCGAACGCAGGTACCGCGAGTACACGTCTGCCGGAATATAAACGCCGGCCAAGTGCCCAATGTGCACGGGTCCGTTGGCATAAGGCAGGGCGGCGGTAATGGTATATCTTTTAGGATTGGTAATGGCCATATTCTCTTCTTTCAAAAAACAAATATAGTGATTTTGCAGGGACCTTTTTGGGAGGCCGCACCAGAGAAGTCTCTTACGCAAACGCTGCCGTTTTTAGGCTATTTTCCAGAAAACACGACAAAAACGGAAGCAGACATTCTTATTGGTAAACGGTTGTAGAAAAATTGAGGCGCTCTCTTTATGTAAACATCCTAGCACAAACATCTCATTGTTCAGCAGACTTTGTTGATCTGGTATGCGCGGGAGACAAGGCAGTGCCATTGTCTCTACAGGAGCTTGCTATTTTCTGATTTAGAATTCTTTAACAGCGACGAGTAGCTTCAAAAATGAGTGTAGATTCAAGCGAACTCTTGCGCCATGGAGTCCTCTTTTTAAATCAAGTTAAAGAGATAAGCATGTGCGTTGGCAACTTTGATTCTACTGAACAGGAAGAGAATCCTTATTAGAATGAATGTGCCTTTACTACACAAAAACGCCGGATCAGCTCCTCGGGTTAGAAAGAACTGATTCGGCGTTTTTGACCTGTTTTACTGGAAATAGCCCAAAAACGGCGGGCTACCGGATGGTGTCACGGCGTACGGTGTCTGGCCGTACAACAGGCCTGGGCGGGGTTGGCGTAGGCTGGGGCCGGGAACGCAAGAGGCGGCGGCTGCGCACTTCGGGCGGCTGGTTGGCCGGCGAATTGGGATTCCCCTCCTCAATGTTCTTCTTGCGGTTCACGTCGCTGGACTGCTGGTTCATGTCACTCACAGTGGGCGTTGGTTTGTACACCCGCGCCGGGTCTGGGTTGTTCACGGGATTGTCCTTGCCAGAGGTACAGCCTGCCAAGAGTAGCAGGGCCATGGCCCCAAAGACGAAAGCCGTTTTTCGGCACTTTTCCTCCAATCTGCTCCAAAACGTCTTCATCTCTGCAGGGAGTTATCTTGCGTTGCTCTGGCCCAGGTCCTGGCCGGCCAGTTCCTGAACGGCTTTGTAGCCCACCTCGGTCAGGCGCAGGCCTTCAGGGTCTGGCGTGGCATAGGCCTGGTTGCGCAGGTGCTCCTCGGCGCGCTTCTGCACGTCTCTAAAATGTTCGTGGTTGTCCTGCTGGTTCAGGAAGGGATAGATTTCTGCCCAGGGCAGCACCTCGTCTGCCTTGGTGCCGGAGGTTTTGAAGGCCTGAAGAATGAGCAGGGCGGTGTTCTCAATGTTCTCGCTGTTGGAGCTCAGGTTCTCCATATCCAAGTTTTGCTTATCCATAGTCTGGTAGTATAACGTCTGTGCATACAGTACGCAGACCAAAGACCAAAGGATATGCGGCTAGGCCTTCTGCAAGGCGGCCAGAATGCCGTCCCAGAGGTGCAGGCGCATACGGTAGCAGGCCACCGCCTCTTCATGGCACTGGTGCCATTTCTCCTCGTCCTCTCCGCACAGAATGGAGACCATCTGCATGGCCAGCGGCGACTGCATGTCTTCATCTACCTGCAAGTGGCGCTCCATGTAATAGTGGAACGTGTCTACCGTGCCGGGGTAGCGGCGGCTCATGTCACTGACCAGGCACCTGAACATGCTGGGGATCACGTCTTCGCGGCCAAAGGTGAAGGCGGCGGCTATGCGGTGCGGTTGACCGCTCTGGATAATCTGGAAGGTGTGTTTGACAAAATCACGGGTGTTGCCGGGCACCGGCAGGTTCTCCAGCTGCGTGTACACGGCCTTGCCGTGCTGCAGGCCGTACAGAAACTCCTGCATGAGAGCCGTGTCTGCGCCGCACTCTTCCATGGCGCGGGTGTACAGCTCAAAGTGACTGATGGGCACTCCCTGCTGGTCTACGTCTGTTTCTTCTTCCAGCACAATGGCGTTGATGAGCCGGCGGTTGGCCGCATTCCCGAACGGAATCCAGGGAACCTCTACGCAGGTGAGGTGGCGCTGGAGGCTTTTGAGCAGGCTCATAAAGTCCCAAACGGCAAACACGTGGTGCTCCATGAAGATACGCAGATGACCCAGGTCCTGGATGTTCTCATACAGGGCATGTTGCATGAGGGCTTCGCGGTAGGGTTTCAGCTCCTGCTGGAGCCACTGTATTTTTTCCTGGTTGATGGGCATGGCACTAAAGATAAAGCAGGCTTCTGGAAAAGGCAAAACGTTAAGCGAAAGACCTGGAGCAGGCCAAACATAAGCAGACGAAGCATTCTGAACGCCCCGCTGCGCGTGCCCCTCCATACGTTTCCTGAGCATTTTAGATACAGCCAAAACCCGGATTGCGGCCAATTCTGATACTTACTTTATAAAATCACAAAACCCGTCTTCCTATTCCTTGCCCTGATTGAGTTTAAGCCAGAAGAGGCCTTGCTTGAAGAAAGCTTGCCCAACGTGTTGTGGGTGACCCTTTAATGCCTATCCACTTGTCTTTCACCCACTTTACAGAGGCCTATCATAGCAAAAATGATATTTATCTAAAAATTCAATTTATTGGAACTTAACTATCTCAAATGTAATTATTCAACCTAAATTCAGATTATCAACAAAATTTAAAGCCCCCGTTGATTATAAAACTTTTTTCATTCTTAGTTTAGCAGAAACAAGAATAAGCGCCTGATTTTATAAGTTTTACAAGCTATTACCTCTACCAAAAATATTAAAAAATATCAATTAATAATATAACGTAACTAATTTTTACTTTAACAAATACGCTGCTTACCTCATCATTATCCAGAATACTAACACCCTGAAAAGGCAATTACAGCAAAAGAACCATCCGGAAATATCTAAGAAGCGCAGACGGCACCTCTCAGGTCTTTCTATTTGCAGTGAACCCCCAACCAGTACTATATGAATACAACCTCTACTCCTACACTACTCCCTTTATTTCTTCTCATTTTCTGGCTTGGTCAACTGACCAATTCACAGGCAGCTTTTGCCCAGGCTAATACTTCGCCCATCTACCAGGTGAACCTGACCGGGCAGCCCAACGGCATCTGGACTTCTGGAGAGTTAGACAGAAGCGGCAAGGCCTGCGGAGCTACGGGCAACGTGAACTGCATCCAGTTCTCCATTACCCTTGACAAGAATTCGGCGGGCCTGGAGTTTAGTATTGTGGGTGGTCCGGTTCCGTCGGGCTCCATGACGTACCAGGTTAACTGCGGCACGCCCGTGCCGGTGGGGCAACCAATCTGCGTAACAGGTACCGGGCCGCACGTGCTTACCATCTGTATGCCGGGCGGAGCGAAAAACAAATTCCAGGTGAAGTCCATTGCCGCCTTCACGCCGGTGGCTGACAAACCGGTGAGCGGCGGTTGCACCACTACCCTGCAGGCCCCTCTCGCCTTTGAAACACCTTCCATCTCTTGGACAGACATTACCGGCGGAGGTGCCTATAACAAATACCTGAGTTGTATTTCTGGCTGTGCCACGCCCACGGTTACCCCAGATGCCAATGCCCCCGCCTTCGTGGATTATGTAGTCTGTGGCACCTCTGTCCAGTCTCCTTGTTCTGATCTACCCTTCTGTGATACCGTAAGGGTGTACTTTTACAAACCTCCTGTCATTGCCATCAATCCTACCCCGGCCATCATCTGTCCGGGGTCTTCTGGCGTTGACCTGACGGGTATTGTCACGGGAGGTTCCGGCACCTTCACCTATCTCTGGACCAACAGCAGCGGCACCCTGGTAGGCTCTAACAAGACATTTACGGCTACTACCCCGGGTCTATACACCTTGGAGGTACGCACTGAAAATTACCCGTCTTGCCAGAAGTTCTCGGCCACGGTGAATGTGGTCACAGATTTGTCAGTCAATGCCGGTCCTGATCAATTGGTCTGCTCACTCAACCCTGTCCGTTTGGCAGGCAGCGTTTCTGCGGCTACCGGCGGGGTCTGGAGCGGAGGAAGTGGTACCTTCTCCCCTAGCAACACTGCTTTGAACGCGGTCTACACGCCCACGGCCAATGAGCTAAAGGCGGGCTCTGTAAAACTTACCCTCACCTCCACCGGAAACGGTTCTTGTTCTGCCGTAAGCGACGACGTCCTGATCTCGTTTTACAACATGGCGGTTACTTTGGCCGGGCCTTCTGTCATTTGTACCGGCGCAACGGCCAGCCTCACCGCTACAGTCACGGGTGCTGAAGGAGCGGTAACTTATAAATGGAATACTGGTGAAACCACTGCCTCCATCGCAAACAAACCTGCGGGCACGTACACCGTGACGGTGACAGACGGCAAAGCCTGCGCCGTTCAAAAGTCTTTCACGGTAACACAGGTTGTCAGCCCTTCAGATTTAGCCTTTACGCTCACCTCTACCACCTGCGGTGCCAGCAACGGAATAATCAAAGCCAGTGGTGTGACCAATGGCACTGCTCCCTTCACGTATAGCCTGAATGGCGGCGCTTTCCAGACCACGAATACCTTCAGCGGCCTGATCAAAGGCACCTACAGTGTCCAGGTGAAAGACGCCAATGGCTGCGTTTATACCGAGTCGGTTACGTTGCAAGACATTCCCGGCCCCACGGGCATTACCTTTACCAGCCAGCCTACCACTTGCGGCAATAGCAATGGCACCATTACCGTGACTGGGGTAACCGGAGGAACTTCTCCCTATACCTATAGCCTCAACCAGGGCATCTACCAAACGTCAGGTACTTTTTCTGCTCTTAGCGCGGGAACGCATACCGTGATGGTGAAAGATGCCAATGGTTGTACTTTCAGTAAGACCGTGACGGTGACCAACGTGGCAGGCCCGGCCAGCTTTGCAATCACTACAGGCAAGACCACCTGCGGCAACAGCAATGGAAGCATTACGGTAACGGGCGTAACCGGCGGCACATCGCCGTACGCCTACAGCCTCAATGGAACCACGTTCCAAAGCGCATCTTCATTTACAAACGTAGCAGCCGGCACTTACTCCATCACGGTAAAAGACGCCAATGGCTGTACGGTGGCTCAGTCGGTTTCTGTGGACAACATTGCGGGACCAACAGCCCTTGCTGCCAGCACTGTTTCCAGCACCTGCGGCAATAACAACGGGCAACTGACCCTAATCGGCGTAACCGGCGGCACGGCACCGTACACCTATAGCCTGAACAACGGCACTTTCCAAAGCGCTGGCACCTTTAGCTCGCTTTTGGCTGGTTCCTATACCGCCAGCGTGAAAGACGCCAACGGCTGTACCTTCACCAAGACTTTCGTAGTAAGCAACATTGCCGGGCCTTCCAATGTGACTGCCAGCACCCAAGCTACTACCTGCGGAGGCACCAATGGCACTATCACTCTGACCGGCGTGACCGGCGGAACCTCTCCGTATACCTATAGCCTGGATGGCACTACCTTCCAGACCTCTGCTAGCTTCTCTGACCTAAAAGCTGCCACCTACACCATTACGGTGAAAGATGCCAACGGCTGCGTTTTCACCAAGGCGGTGGTTTTACAGAATATTTCCGGACCAACGGACTACACCCTTACCGCTACTGCTACTACCTGTGGCAACCCAAACGGTAGTGTAGTGGCCAGCAATGTGGTGGGAGGCACGGCTCCTTACACCTATAGCAAAGACGGCACTACGTTCCAGACTTCGGCGAGCTTCTCTGGCCTGACGGCTGGTAGCTATTCCATCACGGTGAAGGACGCGAATGGCTGTATTCTTTCTAAAAGCATCTCACTCTCCAACATAGCAGGCCCTTCAGCGGTAGCCGCCTCTACGCGGTCTACTACCTGCGGCGCCAGCAACGGGGAGTTGCTGGTTACGTCTGTCACCGGAGGTACAGCACCCTACACGTATAGCAAAGACGGCACTACGTTCCAGAACTCGGCTAGCTTCCTAAACTTGGTAGCCGGCACTTATACCATCACGGTGAAGGACGCCAACGGCTGTACAGTGGCAAAGACATTCACGGTGAGTAATATTACCGGCCCCACTGCCGTCACGGCCAAAGGAATAGCTGCGAGCTGCTTAAACAACGACGGAAGCCTCAGCATCACGGGTGTGACCGGCGGAACCGCTCCGTATTCGTATTCCATCAATGGCAGCATTTTCCAAAATGGCACCTCGTTTACTGGTTTGGCAACCGGCAATTATACTGTCACCGTCAAAGATGCGAATGGATGCCTGGTGACTGCGCTGGTGACGGTAGGCAAGAACGTGCCTACGGCTTTCGCAGCTACTGTGGCTTCTACTACCTGCGGCAACAGCAACGGCAGCATTACCCTGGGCACTGTGACAGGTGGCACGGCTCCTTACACGTATAGCAAAGACGGCACTACCTTCCAAACAGCCACTACGTTCACCAACTTGGCGGCCGGTACGCATACCATCACCGTCAAAGATGTCAATGGCTGTACCTTCAGCCGCCAGATTACCATCACCAACATTGCCGGCCCATCTGGCTTTGTAGCCACGGCTAAGTCCACCACCTGCGGTAATGCCAACGGCGAGCTTTCCATTGGCAGCATTGCCAGTGGCACGGCACCTTTCACTTATTCTTTAGACGGAATCAGCTTCCAGGCGTCTGCTACCTTCACAGATTTGGAAGAAGGGCAGTATAACCTCACGGTAAAAGATGCGAACGGCTGTACAATTACCAAGTCAGCCACTATTGCTAACATTCCAGGCCCTACCGCTTTTTCAGCCAGCACCCAGACCACCAGCTGCGGACGCGCCAATGGAGGCTTTACCATTACAGCAGTAACCGGCGGAACGGCTCCCTACACGTACAGCACCAATGGTACCACATTCCAGACCAGCGCTACTTTCTCCTCCTTATTGGCAGGCACCTATACTGTTGCAGTAAAGGACGCTAATGGTTGCGTGGTAAGTCAGCCGGTAACCATCCAAGATGTTGCCGGTCCTTCTGTCCTGCGTTTAACCAGCACCTCTTCTACTTGCGGCCGCAACAATGGCACCATTGAGGTAGAAGCCACCACCGGCGGATCCGCTCCTTATACCTATGCTTTGAATGGAGGCGCTTTCCAAACAGATCTCACCTTCACAGGAATTCTGGCGGGCACGCACACCATCCTGGTTAAAGATGCCAACGGTTGTACGTTCAGCCAAACCATCTCCGTGACCGATGTGGCCGGTCCAAGCAATTTGCTGGCAACCACAAAGGCTTCTACCTGCGGTAGCAGCAACGGCGAAGTGACTCTAACCGGAGTAACTGGTGGCACGGCCCCTTATACCTACAGTAAAGACGGCAGCAGCTTCCAGGCCTCGGCTACTTTTGTGAACCTTATGGCTGGCACGTACACCATCACGGTAAAGGATGCCAACGGTTGTAGCTTTGCCAAGAGCGTTACAGTCACTAACATAACAGGCCCAACCAAGGTGACGGCCACGGTGCAACCTGCCAGCTGTCAGAACAATGACGGCAGCCTTACCATCACGGGCGTAATTGGCGGAACGGCCCCTTACCTATACTCCATCAACGGCAGTTCTTACCAATCTGAGGCGCTTTTTGCTGGTCTGGCCACAGGTACATATACCGTGTACGCGAAAGATGCCAACGGCTGTTTGACCACTACCTCGGTACTGATCAAAGAAAACGCACCTGTGAATTTTGTAGCCTCGGCCGCTCCTTCTACCTGCGGCAACGCCAACGGAAGCATCAGCATTGGCACCATCACCGGTGGCACGGCTCCTTATTTGTATAGTGCCGATGGCGGGACTTTTCAAACTTCTGCTACTCTTTCTGATTTACTGACCGGATCGCATAGTATCACCATCAAGGACAGCAAGGGGTGTACGATCACCAAACAAGTGACGGTGTCTAACATCACAGGTCCTACCAACGCCACCTTCACCAACAAAGCCAGCACCTGCGGAAACGCAAACGCTGAGTTGACGGTAGCGTCTGTTTCTGGCGGTACGGCACCCTACACCTACTCCGTGGACGGCGGCACTTTCCAGGCATCGAATACCTTTACCGGATTGGCGGCGGGCAGCCATATTCTCACTATCAAGGATGCCAACGGCTGTACCTTCAGCAAACCTGCTACGCTCACCAATATTGCCGGACCTTCAGACTTTACCGCCTCTCCGCAAGCCACTTCTTGTGGGCGTAACAACGGTAGCATCTCCATTGCAGGGGTAGTGAACGGAACTGCTCCTTACACCTACAGCATCAATGGAGCGGCGTACCAATCAGAAACCACTTTCAGTTCTTTGACGGCCGGTGTGTATACGCTCAGCTTGAAAGACGCCAACGGCTGTGTAGTTTCTAAAGACATAACGGTACGGGACATTGCCGGCCCGGCTGGCTTGACTTTAACGAGCATCGCTTCTACCTGCGGTGCTAGCAACGGCTCAATCTTAATTAAAGGCGTAACAGGTGGCACGGCTCCTTATTCCTATGCCCTAAGTTCAGACAACTTCCAAAATAACACCAGCTATGCTGGCCTGGCTACTGGGGATTACACCATCACCGTCAAAGATGCCAATGGTTGCACCTTCTCAGAGAAAATAAGAGTAGAAAATGAGGCAGGCCCAACTGCCATCTCCGCTACGTTGAAGTCTTCTACCTGCGGGGCTAGCAATGGCGAGTTAGTGGTAAGTGGAATTACCGGGGGCGCAGCACCTTATACGTACGCTGTGAATGGCTCTACCTACCAAAACTCTCCTACTTTCACAGCTTTAGCTGCCGGTATCTACACCTTGACGGTAACGGATGCCAATGGCTGCACTTTCCAGAAAAGCTTCACCCTTACTAACATTGTCGGCCCAACGGCCATTACCGCCTCTAGCCTAGCGGCTAGTTGCCAGGACAATGATGGTAGCATCAAGGTAGCAGGCGTGGACGGGGGCACCGCCCCTTACCAGTATGCTATCAACGGCGGTGTCTTCCAAGCAAGTGTTGATTTCTCTTCGCTTGCCGCCGGCACGTATTCCTTGATAGCCAAAGACGCCAATGGCTGTGAAGTCTCTACCACTGTTTTGGTTAAAACGAACCTTCTGGCCAGCTTCACAAAAACCACTGTTTCTTCTACTTGTGGCAGCAGCAATGGCAGCATTACCATCACAGGCGTTTCTGGCGGCACGGCACCCTACATGTATAGCGTAGACGGGATTAATTTCCAGACGTCGACCACCCTTTCTGGCTTGCTGGCAGGAACGTACAACGTCACAATCAAAGATGCCAAGGGGTGCACAGTTACCAACTCTGTGATGGTGAACAACATTGCCGGGTCTTCTAGCCTGGCATCTGTACTCACGGCCACTACCTGCGGAAACAGCAACGGGAAAATAACCATCTCTGGCGTGACGGGCGGTACCAACCCCTACACTTATAGCCTGGACGGAATTACGTATCAAACCTCTACCTCCTTCACCGGCTTAACAGCCGGCACGTACACGTTGTGGGTAAAAGATGCCAAAGGCTGTACTTATTCTAAAGCGGTCACGCTTTCTGATGTGGCCGGTCCTTCGGGTGTGATGGCTTCTACCCAACCTGCTTCCTGCCTCAACAATGACGGCAGCGTTACGGTTGGTTCTGTTACCGGAGGAACTGCTCCTTACAACTATTCCATCAATGGCAGCACCTTCCAGGCAAGTGCCACGTTCACGGGCGTAGCTTCTGGTACTTATACACTTACTGTAAAAGACGCCTATGGCTGTACCACCTCAACGCAGGTGCAGGTAGACAAAAACATTCCTACGGCTTTCAATAGCACTACCGTTTCCTCTACCTGTGGCTCCAACAACGGATCGCTCACCGTCACAGGCATTACAGGGGGCTTTGCTCCGTACACCTACAGTAAAAACGGTACTACTTTCCAGACATCTGCCACCTTTACAGAGTTGGCAGCCGGCGCTTGGACCATTACTGTGAAAGACGCCAAAGGCTGTACCTTCACAGACCAGGTTACTATTGTTAACATCCCGGGCCCAACTGACTTTACTACCAATGCCACTGCTTCTACCTGCGGCAACCGTAACGGCGAACTGACCATTGGAGACATTACCGGTGGCACCGCTCCCTATACCTATGCCCTGAACGGAGGCGCCTACCAAGCATCTGCCACTTTCAGCGGTTTGGTAGCGGGCACGTACCAGATAGCCGTAAAAGATGCCAATGGTTGTTTGCTGAACAAAACGGTACAGGTGACCAACATTGCCGGTCCTGCGCTTTCAGCTACTACTAAAGCTTCTACCTGCGGAACCAGCAATGGACAGATTACGGCCACTGCCACCAGCGGAACAGCTCCTTATCAATACAGCCTGGATGGTGTGTCTTTCCAATCTGAGAATTCCTTCCTGAATTTGATGGCGGGGGCTTATACCGTCACCGTGAAGGATGCCAATGGCTGTATCACTACTACATCTGTCTCTGTCACCAACATTAATGGCCCTACGGCGCTTAGCTTGGCTAGCACAGCCAGCACCTGCGGTAATAAGAACGGAATGCTGGCAATCTCTGGTGTAACCGGCGGAACAGCCCCTTATCATTACTCCCTTGATGGAACGACATTCCAGGCCAGCACAAACTTTGGGCAATTGCTGGCCGGCACCTACACCATCACCGTGAAAGACGTCAATGGCTGTACCTTTACCCAGGAGGCGAAGGTGACCAACATACCCGGTCCTTCTGACTTTACCCTTTCAAGCAAGGCCTCTACCTGTGGCGGTTCCAACGGAACACTCACAATTAGCGCAGTAGAGGGTGGCACGGCTCCTTACATGTATAGTCTGGAAGGCGGAGTTTTCCAGACATCTGCCACCTTTAGCAACCTGACAGCGGGCACCTACTCCTTCACTGTGAAGGATGCCAACGGCTGTACTCTGGCAAAAGAAGCCACAATCACAGACGTTGCCGGCCCATCTCAAATAACTGCGGCTGTCACGTCTACCACCTGCAGCAGCAGCAACGGCACTATCTCCATCTCAGGGGTAACCGGCGGAACTGGTCCCTACACGTACAGTAGAGACGGGGTCACTTTCCAGACAGGCTCTAACTTTAGTGGCCTGGCGGCAGGTACATATACCTTGTTGGTGAAAGATGCCAATGGCTGCACCCTTAGCAAGATTGTTACTTTAGAGAACATCACTGGTCCATCTGCTATTCAACTGGCAGGCATTTCTTCTACCTGTGGTAACGCAAATGGTGAAGTAGTGATCAATGGGGTAACCGGCGGTACTGCCCCTTACCTGTATTCGCTGGACGGTGGCGCCTATCAAGCCACTCCTTCCTTCCAGGATTTGTTGGCGGGCACGCATACAGTCATGGTAAAAGATGCGAATGGTTGTACCACCAGCAAAAGCATAGTGTTGGAAAATATCTCTGGCCCTAGCAATCTGGTTTTCTCTACCGTCTCTTCTACCTGTGGCAACAGCAACGGTAGCCTGACCGTTACTTCTACCGTAGGGGGAACGGTGCCCTACCAATACAGTGTAGACGGCATCAACTTCCAGGCATCCACTACTTTTACTGGCTTAGCAGCCGGCACTCATACCGTCACGGTGAAAGACACTAATGGTTGTAGCTTTAAGAAGGCGGTGACCGTGACCAACATAGCAGGTCCAACGGCCCTTACTGCCAGCTCTACCTCGGCCAGCTGCCAGAACAATGACGGCAGCGTTACAGTGGGAACAATTACAGGAGGCACCGCTCCTTTCACATACTCCATCAATGGAACCACTTTCCAAACCGAGAAGGGGTTCACAGGCTTGGCGGCAGGCACCTACACGGTTTATGCCAAAGATGCCAATGGTTGTCTTGTTACGAAAACGGTTGTTGTGGAGGAGAATGTGCCTACGCGATTCACCTGGACGGCTAAGGCTTCTACCTGCGGTCGCAGCGATGGAGAGTTAACCATTGGGCAGGTAACGGGGGGCACAGGGCCTTACCTGTACAGCCAAAACGGAACCACGTTCCAGGCATCGGCCACTTTCAATAATCTGGCAGCGGGCACCTACACCATTACCGTAAAAGACAGCAAAGGCTGTCTCTATCGTCAGACGGTGTCCATCAGCAACATCTCCGGACCTGTCTTCACAGTTGCCTCTTCCAACAGCACCTGTGGTTCTACCAACGGAGCCATCACCATCACCGGCACCAGCGGCGGAATGGCACCGTACACCTACAGCAAGGACGGTACTACCTTCCAGACGGGCGCAACCTTTAGCAACCTGAAGGCCGGCACTTATGCCATCACCGCAAAAGATGTCAATGGTTGTGTGTCTACTGAAACTGTGACCGTAAAAGACACTTCTGGCCCAACCGATGTACTTCTGACTGCCGCCTCTTCTACCTGCGGCAACAGCAATGGCACTATCATAGTAGGTACGGTCACTGCTGGCACTGCTCCTTTCAGCTATAGCATCAATGGCACCACCTTCCAGGCATCCGCTACTTTCGCTAACCTGAAAGCAGACTCCTATACCATTATCGTAAAAGATGCAAACGGCTGTAGGTTCAGCAAGTCCATACAAGTAGAGAACATTGCCGGCCCAACACAGGTACTGTTAGTTACTACGGCCTCCACTTGTGGCAACAGCAACGGGACGGTCTCAATAAACGGGGTACAAGGCGGCACTGCTCCTTACCAATTCTCCTTAAACGGATCTACATTCCAGGCCTCTGCCGCCTTTGCCAACGTTCTGGCGGGTGAGCACACGGTGGTCGTGAAAGATGTCAATGGCTGTACGTTCACGCAAAAGGTAACCCTCACCAATATTGCAGGGCCTTCTACCTTTGCTTTTGCCACGCAGTCTTCTATCTGCGGCAGCAATAACGGAGCCATCACCATCACTGGAGTGACAGGCGGCACAGCCCCTTATACCTACAGCAAGGACGGCGTGAACTTCCAGGCGGATGCTTCCTTCACAGGAGTCTTGGCCGGTGCCCATATCGTCACGGTGAAGGATGCCAACGGCTGCACCGTCAGCAAGTCGGTTTCTGTATCTGATGTGAAGGGACCAACCGCCATAGCCACCTCCATCATCCCAAGCAGCTGTGCAGACAACGACGGTTCCATTAAAGTCTCTGGGGTAACCGGCGGAACGGCACCTTTCCAATATTCACTAAATGGAGCGGCTCTCACTTCTGAGTTGTCCTTCACAGGTTTAGGTGTCGGAACGTACACCCTCAAGGTAAGAGACGCCAATGGCTGCGAGGTTTCCACCTCAGTGAAAGTTGAGCAGAACCTGCCTACCACGTTTGCCTTCACCACTGTGGCTTCTACCTGCGGTAACAGCAATGGAAGCATTACCATTGGCAGCATCGCGGGAGGCTTCGGGCCGTACCAGTACAGCAAGGATGGGACAACTTTCCAGACGGGCGCTACCTTCTCTGGTTTGATGGCCGGCAATCATACTCTCACGGTGAAAGACGCCAGAGGCTGTGTGGTTTCTAAGTCTGTTACGCTCAACAACCTTGCGGGCCCTTCTGATTTGTTTACTTCTATCAAGGCATCTACCTGCGCAGACAGCAATGGAGAAATAACCATTTCAACCGTAACTGGTGGAACCGCTCCTTACACTTATAGCAAAGATGGCGGCACCTTCCAGACATCAGCCAACTTCACCAACTTATCTGCAAGTGCCTATTTGTTCACTGTGAAAGATGCCAATGGCTGTATCTATAAAGAAGAGGTAACCCTGCAAGATATCTCCGGACCTTCCTTCACGGCGGTGGCCCAGGCTTCTACCTGTAGCGCCAGCAACGGAACAGTTACGGTCAGAGATTTGATAGGCGGCACGGCACCGTTCACCTACAGCAAGGATGGCAAAACCTTCCAGACAAGCGCCACATTTACGGGACTGATGGCTGGCACCTATACCATTCTGGTGAAAGACGCCAATGGTTGCAGCTTCAGCCGCACTGTGAAAGTAGAGAATGTGGCTGGCCCGAGTGATTTGCAACTGACGGCCACCGCCTCTACCTGCGGTAGCAGCAATGGTGCCATTGAAGTCAGAGAAGCAACCGGCGGCACCGCGCCGTTTACCTATGCTTTAGACGGAGGCGCCTTCCAGACTTCCACTTATTTTGACGCCATCTTGAATGGTGAGCATACCATCCACGTGAAAGATGCCAACGGCTGTACGTATAGTGAGAAAATCACAGTGACAGACGTTGCTGGTCCATCGGCTATCGTGGCGACGGCCAAAGCTTCTACCTGCGGCAATGCCAACGGCGAATTGGTCATCACAGAGGTAGTGGACGGCACGGCTCCGTTTACCTATAGCAAAGACGGGGCAACGTTCCAGGCCACTTCTACCTTTACAGGTTTGGCAGCTGGGTCTTACACCATCACGGTGAAAGACGCGAACGGTTGTACCACCAGCAAAGTCTTTACGGTGAACAACACCGCAGGACCAACGCTGGTAGCCACAACCACCAACCCTGCTTCCTGCTCAAACCAGGACGGTCGTCTAACTATTGCAAGCGTGACCGGCGGCAAGGCTCCTTACAGCTATTCCATCAATGGCACCACCTTCCAACCGCAGACTACCTTTGAGGCAATTGCGGCGGGCACTTACACCATTACCGTGAAAGACGCCAACGGCTGCTTGGTAACCGCCACTGCGCAAGTAGGTCAGAATGTGCCCACCGCCTTTGCCAGCACTACCGTAGCCTCTACTTGTGGCCAAAGCAATGGCAAGATTCAGGTAACCGGAATAACGGGCGGCACGGCTCCATACAGCTATAGCTTGGATGGCACCACGTTCCAGTCGGCATCCAGCTTTTCTGGTGTAGGCGCTGGTACCCATACCGTCTTTGTGAAAGACGCCAAGGGCTGCACCTATAGTGGGCAGGTACAGGTCACCAACGTAGCCGGTCCTACCGCCTTTATTTTGAATCCTAAAGCCTCTACCTGCGGCAATGCCAACGGGCAGGCAACAGTGGGCACGGTAACGGGCGGAACGGCACCTTTCACCTACTCTTTAGACGGAGCTACCTTCCAGACGGGGTCTACTTTCTCTGGCTTGATGGCGAATGAGTACACCATCACCGTGAAAGATGCTAATGGCTGCACCTTCTCGCAACAAGTGATTATCCAGAATGTTGCCGGACCATCAGACCTCATCGCAGAAACCAAGGCCTCTAGCTGTGGTCGTAGCAACGGTCAGGTTTCGGTGGCGCAGGTAACGGGAGGAACAGGCCCTTATACCTATTCGTTAAACGGAGGAAACTTCCAGACATCCAACATCTTCACAGGACTGCCTGCAGGTAGCTTCCTTCTCATGGCTAAGGATGCCAATGGATGTATCTCCAGCAATACCATCACCATCACCAACGTAGCTGGCCCAACGGAGATTACTACCACTCTGGCAGCTTCTACTTGTGGCGCTCAGAACGGCAGCATTCACGTGACGGCAACCACCGGCGGAACTGCTCCTTACACCTACGCTTTGGGCAATGGCAACTTCCAAGTTGGGACAACCTTTGCTTCCCTAGCAGCTGGCGACTATACGCTTACCGTGAAAGACGCCAACGGATGTACCCATAGCACGCAGGTAACGGTGGAAAATATTGCTGGCCCTTCCGATTTGGTAGCCACGGTTACTTCCTCCACTTGCGGCGAGGCGAATGGTCAGGTGGCCTTCACCAAGGTATTGGGAGGAACGGAGCCTTATGTGTACAGCATTGATGGCACTTCGTTCCAGAGCTCAGTTACCTTTGCAGATCTGCTAGCCGGCACCCACACGTTCACGGTAAAAGATGCCAATGGCTGTACCCTCACCAAGGCCTTTACTGTCACTAATCTGGCTGGCCCTACTAAAGTGGTAGCCGCTTCTACTCTTGCCAGTTGCCAGGGCGCTGACGGTAGCATCACAGTAGGAACGGTAACTGGAGGCATGGCTCCTTATAGGTATTCTGTAGATGGTACTTTGTATCAATCAGGCCCCACCTTCGCCTCATTGACGGCGGGTAGGTATACCGTAACCGTGAAAGATGCCAATGGATGTCTGGTTAGCACTTCTATAACCGTAGACACCAACACGCCTAAGGCAGTCACCAGCACTACAAAAGCTTCTACCTGTGGCAATAGCAACGGAGAGATTACCATTACCTCCGTTACTGGCGGGACGGCACCTTACCAGTACAGCGTCAACGGGCTTGACTTCCAGGCTTCGGCTTCGTTTACCGGCTTAGAGGCAGGAACGCATACCATCACCGTGAAAGATGCAAAAGGTTGCACGGTCTCTCATGAGGTAGCCATCACCAACATTGCCGGGCCTTCTGGTTTTGCCAGCACCGTTCAGGCTTCCACGTGTGGCTTAGCCAATGGCGAAGTAACCCTAGGAAACATCACGGGTGGAACAGAACCTTTCAAGTATAGCTTAGACGGACAGGTATATCAGGCATCTGCCACCTTCAAAGCCTTGGCTGCCGGTACCTATACCATTACCGTAAAAGACGCCAACGGTTGCATTGTTGCCCAACAAGTAGAAATCACCAATGTATCGGGGCCGTCGGCTTTTGCCTTAGAGACGAAAGCCTCTACCTGTGGTCATAACAATGGCAGCATTACTATTACAGAAGTGACCGCTGGCACGGCTCCTTACAGCTATAGCAAAGACGGTAGCACCTTCCAGGCGTCTTCTGTCTTCTCTAATCTACCGGCGGGAGAATATACCTTCTGGGTGAAAGATGCCAATGGTTGCACCATCAGCAAAGCAGTGAGATTAGACAACGTACCAGGCCCTTCTGACCTGTTATTGACCAACACTGCCTCTACCTGCGGCGCTCAGAACGGAACCATCACTCTGAGCGAGGTAACAGGTGGTACCGCTCCATTCAGTTATGCATTGAACAACGGCGCCTTCCAGGCGGAAGCTGACTTTGCCAATGTAAAAGCGGGCACTTACACCATCACAGTGAAAGACGCGAATGGCTGCACGTTCTCCCAAACCATAACCGTGCGGGACATTGCAGGACCATCCGGTGTGTTGGCACAAACAACGGCCACTACCTGCGGCGCCAGCAATGGCGCGGTGACCATCACCTCGGTTTCCGGCGGAACGGCTCCTTACTCCTACAGTCTAAATGGTAACACGTACCAGGCTGCAGCAACCTTCCAGAAGGTAGCAGCCGGTACGTATACCATCCACGTGAAAGATGCCAATAGCTGTACGTTCACAACCACTGTAACCGTAGCCTCCGTGGCAGGACCAAGCGCATTGGCTTCTACTACCACCTCAGCTAGTTGCACTGACCAAGACGGTAGCCTGACTGTGACCGGCGTGACCGGCGGAACTGCTCCTTACAGCTATTCCATCAATGGCGGCAACTTCCAGAACAGTGCAACCTTCACAGCCCTTGCTTCTGGCAGACATGTAGTAACAGCTAAAGATGCCAATGGCTGCGAAACCAGTGCAACGGTTCAAATAGGCCAACAGGCACCTGTTCAGTTTGCTGCTTCGGCGTCTGCCTCTACATGCGCAGGAACAAATGGAAAGATCACCGTAGACAATGTAACTGGCGGCTCTGCTCCGTACAGCTACTCCCTCAACGGCGGTAGCTTCCAGTCAGGCAGCAGCTTCACGGGTCTTACTGCCGGCACCTACACCATCACGGTGAAAGACGCCAAAGGCTGCACGCACACAGAACAAGTAGAAGTAAGGGATGTGGCAGGCTTTGCCGGCATGACAGCTTCTGTGCAGGCGGCCACCTGCAATGCCAGCAATGGCAAGCTCACCGTCTCAACACTAGCGGGCGGAACGGCTCCATTCCAGTACAGTCTGGATGGCAACACCTTCCAGAGCGCCGCTACTTTCATCAAGTTGGAGGCCGGCAAGTACACCGTCTGGGTGAAAGATGCCAATGGTTGCACCTTCTCCCAAGAAGCAGAAATACCTGCAATAGAAGGGCCTTCTGACTTTAAGATTGGAGTACAAGCTTCGGCCTGTGGCAATGCCAACGGAACCATCTCCGTGGCCGATATTACCGGAGGGGTGGCACCATTCACCTACAGCAAAGACGGCAGTACATTCCAGGCTTCGGCAGTCTTTGAAAACCTGCCTGCCGGCACGTATGCCATCACGGTGAAAGATGCGAATGGCTGTACTCATGTCAGAGAGGTCGAAGTGGAGAAGGCAGACGGTCCTAAGGATTTCATGATGACCAGCCTTGCGCCGGCCTGCGGGAAATCTACCGGAAGCGTTACGGTGAGTGAATTCACGGGCGGAACGGCTCCGTTCACCATCGCCCTGGAGGGCGGCAACCTGAGGAAATCTGCTAAAAACGTTACCAGCTTCACCTTTGACCAGTTGCCAGCCGGCTCCTATACCGTCAGCGTGATTGATGTCAATGGCTGTAGCCTGACCAGGCAAATTACCTTGACCGACCAAAAAGGCATCACCGCCTTTATTACCTCTACCAAACCGGTCACCTGCTCAGAGAAAGGTACTTTAACGGTAACGGCCACCACCGGCGGAACGGCACCATTCCAGTACTCTCTGGATGGTACCACGTTCCAGGTGTCTAACACCTTTACCCAACTAGCAGCCGCCACCTATACCGTGCATGTAAAAGATACCAACGGCTGTAGCGCAGTAGCTACGGTGAAGGTGATAGAGAACAAGCTGCAGGAGGCCACCCTAACGGCCACGCCAGAAGATTGCGGCCTGAAGAATGGCTCCATCACCGCTACTAACATCACGGGCGGAACAGAACCATACAGCTACAGTCTGAACGGCGGCACCTTCCAGGCAACGGCTAGCTTCAAGTCTCTGACGGCCGGCAGCTATACGTTCGCCGTGAAAGACGCCACCGGCTGCGTGATTACCCAATCTATCACGGTTGGTAGCACGGGCGGCGTGCAGTCGTTCATATTGGCTAAGACAGATGCAACGTGCGGTAGCAACAGCGGCACGGTGACGGTAGGCCAGGTAACCGGCGGACAAAGCCCTTACACCTACAGCATCAATGGAACATACTTCCAAACCTCGCCAGCGTTTACCGGCTTGGCAGAAGGAACCTACCAGATGACGGTGAAAGACGCCAAAGGATGCCAGACGGTACAACCCATAACGGTGGCCAGCAGCCAGACCATTACCAAGGTGAGCTTCACGGCAGAACCAGCGGGTTGCGGACAGGCCACCGGACGAGTAACCGTTACGGAGGTGACCGGCGGCGTTGCCCCTTACACCTACTCGCTCAATGGCACTACCTTCACCAGCAACACGCTCCTGATCGGAATAGCCCCAGGTACTTACCAACTCACGGTAAAAGACGCCAAAGGCTGCACCTATTCAACTCCAGTGGCCGTCACGCAAGTGGGAGCCCAGATAGCCTTGGTGAAAGACGTGTTGTGCCAAGGCGATGCCAATGGTTCCATTTTGCTCTCTACGCAGGGCGCCAAAGGCCAGGCTGAGTTCAGCATTAACAACGGGCAGTCGTTCCAGAAGGATTCTGTGTTCAGCAACCTGGCAGCCGGCACTTATGAGGTAGTGGCCCGTTTCAACGGCAGCTGCACCATGAGCCTGGGCAAGATCACGGTGAAGGCTCCTGCGGTTCTCAAAGTGGCTGTGAAACCGTTGACCGCAAGCACAGCGTCTGTGACTTCTATTTCTGGCGGTACGGCCCCTTACACCTACCAGGTAGACCAAGGTGCTTTCATCACAGAATCTGAATTCCAGAACCTGACGGCGGGCAACCATACGCTGGTGGTGAAAGACAAGAACGGCTGTACCCTGAAAGTGACCTTCACCATGCCTACCATTGAAGACGGCAAAGGCATTGAGATTCCAACGGGCTTCACCCCTAACGGCGACGGGATCAATGATGTCTGGGTGTTGAAAAACGTGAGCACCTACTTCCCGGGTTGCAGCGTGACTGTGTACAACCGCTGGGGCAGCCCGGTGTTTGAGTCCAGAGGTTATGCCAAACCTTGGGATGGCACGCACATGGGCAAGCCCGTTCCGGCCGGTACTTATTACACCGTGGTGGAGCTTGGCAACGGACAGCCGGCCATCCGGAAATCATTGACCATCATTAGATAAGTAGCGTCTTATGAAAAAGTATTGCATTCTTTTATTCATCTTCTTGCTGGCAGCCTCTGTGGCGGAGGCCCAGCAGAAGGCCCTGTCCAGCCAGTACATGACCAATTACTTTCTCTTGAACCCGGCGGTGGCCGGGTTTGAGAAAGCCCCTGCCTTCAAGGCCGGTTTCCGGAACCAGTGGGTAGGGTTTGACGGGGCGCCCAAGACATTCTACATAAGCGGCGAGACGGCCTTGTTTCAAAACAGCAGGTCCAGAAGCCGGCGCAGAATGCAGGCCTTCCACGGGGCAGGTGGGTATATTTACACAGACAACACCGGCCCCACCAAGCAGACGGCGGTGCTGGCTTCTTATGCCTACCACGTCCCTTTGAACCGCGAAATCTACCTTTCCTCTGGCATGTTTGTGGGCGTGCAGCAGTTCAAGTTTGACCCCAACAAGGTAGAACTGGCAGACAACTCCAACCATCTGGACCCCGTGACCGCGGCTGGCCCCATCAACAAGTTCATGCCAGACCTGACCCTGGGCACCTACCTGCACAGCGAAGAGTTTTTTGTGGGCGTTTCCTTGTTTCAGGTGTTGGGCAATAAGTTTTTTGAGGCAGAGAACACCAACAATGAGAGCCGCCTGTACCGTCACTTGTTTGTGTCTGGGGGCTATAACTTTGATGTGCACAGAAACATTTCGCTCACGCCTTCGCTCTTACTTAAATACGCCGAGCCCGCCCCGGTGCAGGTAGATGTCAACGTGAAAGGCATTTACCATTTCAGCAAGCGCCGCAGAAAAGCAACCGATGACCAGCTATGGGCAGGAATTTCTTACCGTACGCAAGACGCCATTGTGGGCCTGCTGGGCACGCAGTTTAAAGAGCAGTACCAGTTTTCTTATTCCTATGACATTACCGTCTCCAGGCTCAGGCCCTACAGCGCAGGTTCTCATGAGATCATGCTGGGCTTTCGGCTGAAATAAACATCTGTAACTGGTACGGATAAGAGTCGTTTTTGGGCTGTTTTCATGAAAACAGCCCAAAAACGACTCTTTCTTTTTAAAGAATAAGTAAAGGCGCTCTGCAAGCATTTTTAGCATTTAATGACGGGTAAACTGGAACTTAGCAAGCCGCCCTCCTGTTAGCCCCTGAACAACACCAGAACCGTAACTGGTTGGGTCAAAGGCATTTTTATTTTTTAATATAAAATAACGCCTAAAAAACCCTACCTTTGCGCCCTGAAAATAACCTCTGAATGCAAAGTATCCGCAACATCGCGATTATTGCCCACGTGGACCACGGTAAGACCACGCTGGTAGACAAAATCATCCACGCCTCAAAAATTTTTGACGCCCACCAACAGTTCGACGACCTCATCCTGGACAACAATGACCTGGAGCGGGAGCGCGGCATCACCATCGTTTCCAAGAACGTATCGGTTCGTTACAAAGATGTGAAAATCAACATCATTGACACGCCTGGTCACGCCGACTTTGGAGGGGAAGTGGAGCGCGTGTTGAAAATGGCCGACGGTGTTCTTTTGTTGGTAGACGCCTTTGAAGGCCCTATGCCACAGACCCGTTTCGTGCTAGGAAAAGCCATCTCCCTTGGCTTGAAGCCAATTGTGGTGGTAAACAAGGTAGACAAAGAAAACTGCCGTCCGGACGAAGTACACGAAATGGTATTCGACCTGATGTTCAACTTGGACGCTACTGAAGACCAATTGGACTTCGTGACCCTGTACGGTTCTAGCAAGCAAGGTTGGATGAGCACTGACTACCAGAAGCCAACCGACAACATCACGCCTCTTTTGGACGCCATCATTGACGTGATTCCTCCGGCTCCTTATGAAGAAGGTACGCCGCAAATGCAGATCACGTCTTTGGACTACTCTTCTTTTGTGGGTCGTATTGCCATTGGACGCGTAAAGCGCGGTACCTTGAAAGAAGGCGCCAACATGAGCCTTTGCAAGCGTGACGGTTCTATCAAGAAAGTAAAAATCAAAGAACTTCAGGTATTTGAAGGCTTGGGTAAAGTAAAAGTGGAGTCTGTATCTGCCGGCGAAATCTGCGCCGTGACCGGTATTGAAGGCTTTGACATTGGCGACACCCTGGCTGACTTTGAAAACCCAGAGCCGTTGGAGCGCATCTCTATTGATGAGCCAACCATGAACATGTTGTTCACCATCAACAACTCTCCTTTCTTCGGGAAGGAAGGTAAGTTTGTAACATCGCGCCACTTGCGTGACCGTTTGTTCAAAGAGATGGAGAAAAACCTGGCCCTAAGAGTAGACGAGACAGATAAAGAAGATACCTTCCTGGTATACGGACGTGGTATTCTTCACTTGTCAGTTTTGATTGAGACCATGCGCCGCGAGGGCTACGAATTACAGGTAGGTCAGCCGCAGGTTATCTTCAAAGAAATTGACGGCCAGAAGCATGAGCCGATTGAGCACTTGGTAGTAGACGTTCCGGAAGAATCTGCTGGTAAAGTGATTGAATTGGTAACGCAACGTAAAGGCGATTTGACCATTATGGAGCCGAAAGGCGACTTGCAGCACTTGGAGTTCAACATTCCGGCGCGTGGTTTGATTGGTTTGCGTAACAACGTCTTGACGGCTACGGCTGGTGAGGCGATCATGAACCACCGTTTTGTAAGCTACGAGCCTTTCAAAGGTGCAATCCCAGGCCGTATCAACGGTTCTTTGATTGCCATGGAAACTGGTCCAGGAACGGCTTACTCTATTGATAAGCTGCAAGACAGGGGCGTGTTCTTTGTTGATCCGGGTGAAGATGTGTACATGGGCATGGTTATTGGCGAGCACTCTCGTCAGAATGACCTGACCGTGAACATCCAGAAAGGTAAGCAGTTGACCAACATGCGTGCCTCTGGTTCTGACAACAACGTGAAAATTGTTCCTAAGAAGCAGTTCTCTCTGGAAGAAGCCATGGAATACATCCAGAAGGATGAATTGCTGGAAATCACGCCTAAGAGCATTAGAATGCGTAAGATTTACCTGGACGAGAACGAGCGCAAGCGCTACTCAGACAAAAACTAATCTTAGTTATTCATAAAGAAGAAGCCCGGCCACATTGGTCGGGCTTCTTCTTTTATAGGCTGTTCCGCTTTTAGCCTGTTTTCTGAAAAACAGCCCAAAAACGACATTCCCCTTTGATTTACTTTGGTTTTATGCGCCAACATTAGTTTCACCTCTTCGGCTGTCAGGTATTTTCTCCATTTACCACCTCAGATTTTAGAACCGCAGCTATTTCCCAAGGGACAGATGGAGTAACTGTTCTGGAAGCAGGATAGTATAGCAATGGGTAGGTTTTATGAAAAGCGGAACGCTTACCTACTAGGCAAACGCAGGGAGCTTCCGGCTGTTACTGCCTTGCCTGAAACATCATTAAGCTATAAAGGGAACCCGAACATGAAAGACAAGAAGAAAGAGGAAAAGACCCAAGGCTCATCTAAGAAAGCTACTGAATCAAGCCAACTCCAGAACCCCGTTGATAAATACCCGAAGCCACCCTTCAAAGGCCAGAAGCAGCCTTGGCCGGGCTTGGCCTGCAAGATGGACCCGGTACCTGACCACGGCGAGAAAACCTATAAGGGATCTGGCAGGCTGCAAGGCCGCAAAGCGCTGATTACCGGTGGTGACTCGGGCATGGGCCGGGCCGCCGCCATTGCCTACGCGCGCGAGGGTGCCGATGTGGCCATCAACTACTACCCCACTGAGGAAGATGACGCCCAGGAAGTGATTGCTCTCATTGAGGCCGAAGGCAGAAAAGCCATTGCCATTCCAGGAGACATCCGTGACGAGGCCTTTTGTAAGAAACTAGTGGAAGAAGCCGTACGGGGACTGGGCGGATTGGATATTCTGGTGAACAATGCAGGCTACCAGCAAACCCAGGAATCCATTCTGGATGTCACCACGGAGCAGTTTGACTCCACCATGAAGACCAACATCTATGCACCCTTCTGGATTACCAAAGCTGCGCTTCCTCACCTGAAACCGGGCTCGGCAATCATTTCCACCTCCTCAGAACAGGCCACAGACCCTTCGCCCGACTTGTTTGACTATGCCCAGACCAAGGCCGCCAACACCAGTTTTGTGCGGTCTCTGGCTAAGCAGTTAGGTGCAAAAGGCATTCGGGTAAACGGTGTAGCCCCTGGCCCCATCTGGACTCCATTGCAGGTGAGCGGCGGTGCTACCCAGGAAAAACTAAAGCGGTTTGGCGGTGACACGCCCATGGGCCGGCCCGGACAACCGGCAGAATTGGCTTCCATCTACGTGCAACTAGCCGCCAGTGACGCCAGCTACGCCACCGGCCAGATTTACGCCTCTACAGGAGGTGGTGGCCAGCCATAATTTGGGAAGCATTTGCTTTCCATAAACAGAGAGAGGACTGTTTTAGGCAGTCCTCTCTCTGTTTATGTTATTTCCTATCAAAGTGGCTTCTAGAAATACTCAACCTTATTTGCTTTTCGCTTTCCATTATAGTTAATCGTTTTTGGCCTGTTTTCCAGAAATGAGGGCAAAAACAGAAGTAGTGGCTTGGACAGCCAAGAAGTTCAATGGACTCAACTATGCAATAGCTTTGGCAAATTGCTGTAGTTGCAACTAATATTTTTTATTCATCCATCAGCCATTCTTGGGCTTTTGTGTTTAGGTTGTATTTTAGAACTCCTTTCCTCATTCCAATAAATGCCACATCATCTTTAATAATCAGCGAGTTAGGATACAACCCATAGCTCCAAAATCCATCTTTAATAAGTACCTCTATACTCTTATCCTTTCTTACTTTTATAAGGTTGTTGGAAGTGATAACAATAAGGTTTTTGTTGCTGTCTACTCCTAACCCTTCCGGAGCGTATGGAAGCCCCAGATACTTCTCCACTTGCCATTTACCTCCTTTCTTATAAATTCTTAATAGACTCCCTCTAGAAGTTGAGAGATGCGCTAATCCTTCAATTGCAAATACCTGATCATCCACTCTTACTATCTTCACCACTTGGTCATCGGATATCTTCAGGCATTCCTTTCCTTTCTTATCAAACCAACCTAACGCACCGCCCCATTCGCCTTTATCAAAGCCGACCAAGTATCCATCTGGGAATGAGACTATTGTTTGTCGTCCGCCAAAGTCGCTGCTACATCCCTTTGGTAATCCAAATGGAAGGCTTTCTGGTTTGAAGTATCTGTCAGATGTAGCTAAAACTAGGTTGTCCTTTATAAATACCTGCCAGTCGCTTGAGTCCAGATTATAGCCCTTAGCTTGTTCTTTGGTTGGAACAGGATAAGATTTCCATAATTTAACCAATACTGGCTCTTTAAAGAGCCAGATAAGCAGGACGATGAAAAGGTATTTCATAATTTTCTAACTGGCCAATAATATTCTAAATAGAGGTTCTTATTCTGGGTATCATCCCAATATATTGAATATAATGCAGCCGAATTCACAAAAGGCAAGGCTCTTGTAATCAATCCACAGCCACCACCCGCTTCTCCGCACTGCTCTGCATGGCCAGCTCAATCACCCTAATCACATCCCGCGCCTGCTCGGGCTTTACTTCCAAATCTGCTTCTCCCAAAATAGCCTGCTTCACATTCTCATAGAACCCGCGGTAGTCCCCTACTTCACTCTCCACTTTGCCTAGGAAGTGTAATCCTTGGATTTCAGTGTTCAAATGGCCCCAGAGGTTTTCCGGTTCCACGCCCCAGGTGGCGGGCAGGTCCTTCGGGAAGAGGCCTTGCTTGAGGGCTTCCTCCTGCACGTCCAGGCCGTGCTTTAAGAAAGAACCTTTGTCGCCGTGCAGGATGTAGCGGGGGCCGGGTTCACGCACCAGCATGCCGGCCGTGAGAACCACTTTTAGTTTGTCATAGAAGAGGATGGTCTCAAACTTGTCAGGAATCTGGCTGCCTTCGCGCTGGCTTCTGATGTCTGCCCAAATGGATTGCGGCATTCCAAACAAGGTCAGGGCTTGGTCAATGAGGTGGGAGCCTAAATCATAGAGGATGGTGGTGCCGGGCACGGCTTGTTCCTTCCAGGTGTTGGGCCTGATGGCGTTTCTGAACCGGTCAAAGTGCGCTCTATATTCTACCAGGTTGCCTAATAGTTGCTGCTGCACTAGTTTCTGTACGGTTTTAAAGTCACTGTCCCAGCGGCGGTTGTGGTAGACGGTGAGGATTTTGTGCTGGGCCTTAGCCAGTTCTATGAGTTCACCTGCCTCTGCTGACGTGACGGTGAATGGTTTTTCTACTACCACGTGCTTGCCCGCCAGCAGGGCTTCCTTGGCCAGAGAATAATGGGCGCTGTTGGGCACGGCCACAATTACCAGGTCTATGTCATCATCTTTCAAGATGTCCTGCACATGGGCAGTCACCACGGCTTTGGGGTAGCGCTCCTGCGCCAGAAGAATATTCTCTTCCCTTGATTCCCTGATTCTGGTGAGTTCCAGACCCTCCACGGCCTCTACAAACGGGGCATGGAACACCTGTCCGGCCATGCCATAGCCTATCAATCCTACGTGTATCTTCATTATTCCTGCTTATTACGGATTCTGTGACCAATCCTGCTTCAAAGAAAGCCAATCATGGTGAACTCTACTATTCTCTCCATGAGAAGACGTAAACATGGACTTGCCCGTTTTTTGCCTCTTTTCCAGAAAATAGTCTAAAAACGTTGGTCAGCCATCAGGCCTTCCCTTGAAAAATAATAAGCCGCCTTTGTAAAAGCCATAAACGGTCTCCGTATTTGTACTCAATTTTTATAAAAAGGCTGAATAAAGACGTAATTCACTCATTTACAAGGCATAAAAGCTATTCATCCTGTAAGGTTCTAAACAATTTTATTTGTAAATAGCATAGAGTATTCGGGAGAATACCTACCTTTGCATATCTATTAAAATCACAAAATGAAAAACGGTAAAGTAAAATTCTTCAATGACTCCAAAGGATTTGGTTTCATTAAAGATGCAGAAACAAACGAAGAGTACTTTGTTCACGTGTCTAACCTGGTAGACGAGATCAGAGAAAATGATGAAGTAACTTTTGAGCTGAAAGAAGGCAGAAAAGGTTTGAACGCTGTTAATGTGAAGCTTGCATAAGTTTTAATATATATCAGTTTCAGGAAAGGGCTTTGCATACATGCGAAGCCCTTTTTTTGTACCTTACCTGTACGTAGAGCGTGGTACCTCTGCCAGCAATTTTTTCTTTCTTTTATCTCTTTTTGTATGACCCGGAACCGCAGTTGGTATTTCTTGCTCTTGCCCGTTTTGTTGTTGGCAGGCTATTTTCTTTTAACCTTTTCTGGGCAGACCGAAGCCCAGGCCCCCAAGCCGGCCGCGGCCAGCTCCACTCCATCACCCACGCAGGCTACTTCTGCCGCCCCGGCCACCACTGCACCTGCTGCCAACGCTCCCTTCAAGGAAGTAAAAGCCACCGCAGAATCTATTCTGGCCAGACCACAGGTGCCCATTCTGTGCTACCACCAGATACGCGAGTGGACGGCCAAAGACGGCAAAGTGGGTAAAGACTATATTGTGAAACCCGCTGAGTTCAAGGCCCAGATGAAGATGCTCGCCGACAGCGGGTACCATACCATCCTGCCCGACCAGCTCTACGCCTACCTCACCGAAGGCAAGCCTTTACCGTCCAAGCCCATCATGCTCACCTTTGATGACACCAAATTGGACCAGTACACCGTGGCCAAACCTACCCTGGAAAAATACGGTTTCAAAGGCGTGTTCTTTTTGATGACCGTGTCCATTGGCCGACCCAACTACATGACCAAGGCGCAAATCAAAGAACTCTCAGACCAGGGCCACGTGATAGGCTCGCATACCTATGACCACCACAACGTCAAGAAGTATGAAGGCAAGGATTGGATTACCCAGATTGAGAAACCTACCAAGCAACTAGAAGCCATCACCGGCAAGCCCATCCGCTACTTCGCGTACCCGTTTGGTTTGTGGAGGCCCGAAGCCATTCCAGAATTGCAGAAACGCGGCTTCGCGGCAGCCTTCCAACTCGCCACCAAACGCGACCAGCAAGACCCGCTCTTCACCATTAGACGCATCATAGCCAGCGGCTACTGGAGCACTCGTACCTTGCACAACAGCATCAAGAATAGCTTTTAGGTTAGAGTCAAGACGCAAGACATAGGATTCAAGATTTCCTAGTTTCGCTATCGCCCAAAACAAAACCCGTTTTTGGCCTGTTTTCTCAGAATCAGGTCAAAAACGGGTTTTCGCTTTCTATAGAAATTCAACCGCTAGAGGGAGAAAGAAAACCGATGCCTGGCAAACACAGTACATCTTTCTAACCTAACGACTTACAAAACTATGGATAGCATCAACCAGAATCAACCCGAGAAGAACCACCAGGATTTGCATGGCGCCGAGGCCGCCAAGAAAATGAAAGACTTGGCAGAAAACGCCGAAAGCTGTTTCTTCTGCACCAACATCAAAGCCAGCCAGCCCATCACTACCCGTCCCATGGCAGTCCTGAAAGCAGACGAGGCCGGTAATTTCTGGTTCCTGACCTCAGACGATTCCCATAAGATTGAAGAACTACAGCAAGACCCGTTTGTACAGTTGATGTTCCAGGGGTCCAAGCACTCAGACTTCTTGACCGTCTACGGCAACACCGAAGTGAGCAAGGACAAAGCCATGATCAAAGAACTCTGGAACCCCATGCTCAAAACTTGGTTCACTGAAGGCGAGGATGATCCCAGAATCACCGTCCTCAAAGTAGTGCCCACCGGCGGTTATTACTGGGACAACAAACACGGCAACGCGGTGGCGTTCGCAAAACAAGCCATTGGCGCAGCCACTGGGGTTACGCTAGATGATTCGATTGAAGGAAAGCTGGACATGCAATAAGAACCAGAGTCTTACTTGGTTTAAAACAGAAAAGCGTTTTTGGGCTGTTTTCTAGAAAACAGCCCAAAAACGCTTTTTTCATGCAAGAGCTTTTAACGGCTACTTAGGTTTAATCGAATCTAAAATAAAGACCAATCTTGGTTAGGCTAACACTTCTCCAGCGCTTGTAGAATGTCATTCAAGATATCATCTGCGTGCTCCAACCCTACGGATATTCTGATAAGCCCGGGCGTGATGTTGACGGCTAGGCGCTCCTCTTCGGTGAGTTTGGCGTGCGTGGTGCTGGCCGGGTGCGAGGCAATGCTCCGCGTGTCGCCCAGGTTGGCCGTGAGCGACAGCATTTGCAGACTATCCAGAAATTTTCTTCCGCTGGCTAAACCGCCGGTGAGTTCAAAGCAAAACAAGCCGCCGCCGTTTTGCATCTGCTTTTTGGCAATTTCATACTGCGGATGGCTGGGCAGAAACGGATACTTCACAGCGCTTAGTTTAGAATGGCCTTGCAAGGCGGTGGCAATCTTCAAGGCATTGCTGGCGTGGCGTTCCATGCGCACATCCAAGGTCTCCAGGCTTTTGCTCAAGACCCAACCGTTGAACGGCGACAGTGCTGGGCCTGTGCTTCGGCAGAATAGGTAAATGTCTTTTATAAGCTCCTTCTTGCCTACCACTACGCCGCCCATCACACGCCCTTGCCCGTCAATCCACTTGGTCGCTGAATGCACCACCAGATCAGCGCCAAACTCTATGGGTTTCTGGTTCACCGGTGTGGCGAAGCAGTTGTCCACGTTGAGCAGGATGTTGTGTTTCTTGGTCAGTTGCCCCACCCATTCTAGGTCAATGATGTCCAGGCCTGGGTTGGTGGGCGTCTCAATATAGAGCATCTTGGTATTGGGCCTGATGGCGGCTTCCCACTCCTCGGGCTTGTCTGCGGGCACGTAGCTGTATTCAATGCCGTACTTGGGCAGGTACTTGGTGATGACCGTGTGCGTACTCCCGAAGATGGAATTACAGGCCAGCAAATGGTCTCCCTCCTTGAGCAAGGCCATGAACGAGGCAAACACTGCACTCATACCAGACGCCGTTGCGAAGCCTGCCTCCGCTCCTTCTAAGGCTACCATTTTGTCGGTGAACTCCTGCACGCTGGGGTTGCTGAACCGGCTATAGATGTTATCGTCGGTCTCATCAGCGAAGGCGGCGCGCATGTCCTCGGCGTTGTCAAACACGAAACTGCTGGTCAGGAACAGCGGGGTGGCGTGTTCCATTTCTTGGGTGCGTTCGGTTTGGGTGCGGATGACTTGGGTGATGGGATGGTAGTTCATTCTTAATGTGCTAATATGCTGATGTGCTAGGTTTTTGCTTCAATCATTCTCGCCGTTGATGGGGTTCCCCAGCCGTGGTTTGTGCCCTCACCAACCACCTCAACTGCTTATTAAGTCTTCTTTCTTTCACACGCAGGGTGCATGCAGTTGGCTGTTGCTGAGTAGTTTCTTTCTTGCGGTGCGAAATACCTGCCGTGTTTCATAGTTTCCGGTAAGCGCTCATGGCCGCGGGGCCCCGTCCTGGCCCTTCGCGCTGCTGTTGTTTGTGGGACTTTGTCCCTCCCGCCGCTGGCCGCGGCGCACAAACACCAGAGGCGCTCAGGACCAGGACTGGTTTCGGTCCCATTCTGTTGTGGCTTGATGGGTGGTTTGCTTGTTGCTGGTGATGGCCTTGGCTGTTGATGCAGAGTCATGCGTGCTGACGCACGGTTTTGTTTATCTGCTGGCACGTAACCGGCTCAGGCCTGCGGCCTGGAAGCATATTTATCGTTTTTGGTCTGTTTTCTGGAAAACAGACCAAAAACCCACTCCAGACTCAAGACTCGCGACTCTAGACTCAGGACTAAAAAGGACTCAGGACTGGCTTACGCAATAAGCTTCACTTCCCAAGTAATATTGGCGCCGGCGCGGCGCAAAGTCTCAGCCACGGAGCAGTACTTGTCCATGGAGAGTTGGCAGGCGCGTTCGGCTTTGTCTGCGTCAATGGTGCCGCCTAGTTCGTAGACCACGTGGATGTTGGTCCAGAGGGCAGGCTCTTTGCCGGTTTCGCGCTCGCCGTCTATTAGCATTTTGAAGTGGGTGATGGTCTGGCGCTGTTTGTTCAGGATCATGACCACATCAATGCCGGCACATCCGCCCAGGGCCATCAACAGCATCTGCATGGGACGTACGCCAGCGTTGGTGCCGCCGCCTTCGGGGCTGGTGTCGGTGGTGATGACATGGCCGTTGGTGTCTTTGGCCTCGAAGCCGTAGTCGCCGGCGGTGCGTTCTAATTCTATTCGTATCATTTTCTTCGTATTTAAAACCTACAGCGCCTTTCTTTGCAGAACATTGGACCCTGTGCGGCATGAACTATTTTCAGTATCCCCATCCGTTTGAACTGGAGAACGGGCAAACCCTTCCAGCGCTCACTCTGGCCTACCATGCGTTTGGTCAGTTGAACGCAAAGAAAAGCAATGTAGTCTGGATTTGCCATGCCCTCACTGCTAATTCAGACCCATTGGACTGGTGGAACGGTGTCACCGCAGACGGCAAAGCCATCAACCCAAAGGACCATTTCATCATCTGCGCCAACATTCTGGGTTCCTGCTATGGCTCTACGGGCCCGTTGAGCGTGAATCCAGAAACCGGCCAACCCTATTATGCCATGTTTCCGCAGGTCACCATCCGGGACATGGTCAGGGCGCACGCGCTGTTGCGGGAGCATCTGGGCATAGAAAAGATTTACCTTCTGGCCGGCGGAAGCATGGGCGGATATCAGGCCTTGGAGTGGTGCCTGCGGGAGCCTGGCAGAATAGAGAACCTGTTCTTACTGGCCACCTCGGCCGCCGAAAGCGCCTGGGGCATTGCCATCCATACCACCCAGCGCCTATCCATTGAAGCTGACTGTACTTTTGGCGAAGCATCAGACACGGCCGGTAGCAAAGGCTTGAAAGCGGCCCGGGCCGTGGGTATTCTCACCTATAGGAGCTTCCAGATTCTGGAGCAGAACCAAACCGACCCAGACCCTGAGAAACTAGACAACTTCCGGGTCTCCTCGTACATCAACTACCAGGGTAACAAGTTAGTCAGTCGGTTTAACGCGTACAGTTACTGGATTCTAACCAAGGCCATGGACAGCCATCATCTGGGCCGTGGCCGAGGCGGCAACTTGGCAGACGTACTACAACAGATTCACCAGAAAACGCTGGTCATTGGCATTAGCAGTGACGTATTGTGCCCGGTACAGGAACAGAAGTTTATTGCCCAGCACGTGCCCAACGCTCAGTATGTGGAGATTGAATCTGACTATGGGCATGACGGCTTCATCATTGAAGGCGAGCGCATCACGCAGGCGTTACAGGCGTGGTTGCCGGCTATTCAGTAAACCAGTACACAGTCTTTTCCTCGTCACAATTTCACCTTTAGGGCTTGCCTGAATTTCGTTTTTGGCCTCTTTTCCAGAAAACAGGCCAAAAACAGGTTTGGGGAGTGGACTTCATATTTTTAGAAACCTCAGCCTAGGCAAAACGGTACACGGTATGGCAGAGGCCGGCAGACAATCCCGGCGTCTGGTAAATTCTGCATGGCGAAACACACGTATGACATGGGCTTGATTGGCAACTGCGCCTATCTGGCCCTGATCCACAAAGACACTAACATTGAATGGCTCTGCTGGCCACGTTTTGACAGCAGCTTTGTATTCGGGCCCATGATGGACCGGCAGAAAGGCGGCGAATTCTCTCTCAAACCGGACGCTGAGAATTTCACCTCGCACCAATACTACGTGGAGAACACTAACATTCTCTGCACAGAAATCACGTGCCAGGAGGGAAGCTACCGGGTCACTGACTTCGCGCCGCGTTTTAAACAGCACCAGCGGTATTACAAGCCGCTCATGTTAGTGAGAAAAGTGGAGCCGCTGGCGGGTTCGCCGCGCATAAAAGCTACTTGTAGACCAGTGGGCAACTACGGCCAGCTAGAGCTCAAACGAAGACGCAGTTCTAACCATATTGCGTTTCTGGGCTTGGACGAGGACGTGCGCCTGACCACCAATGCCTCTTTGAGCTATATCCTGGAGGACCAGTATTTTGTCTTGAACGAGACGCTTTATTTTGTACTCACCTACGGCGCGCCGCTGGAGGCCAACCTTGAGAGTACCGTAGAGGCGTTCTTAAACCAGACCAAGCGGTACTGGCATAACTGGGTCAAGAACACCAGCATCAGCAATTTCTTCCAGGAGCAAGTGATACGGTCTGCCTTGGCCTTGAAGATTCACCAGTACGAAGACACCGGTGCCATCATCGCCTCGCCTACCACCAGCTTGCCAGAACACCCCGGCAGCGGCCGAAACTGGGATTACCGCTTCTGCTGGATGCGCGACACGTTCTACATTCTCAACGCGTTCAACAACATTGGTCACTTTGAGGAGATGGAGCGGTACTTCCATTTCATCGCCAACATTACCGCCAAAGACACGCCGCGCTACCAGCCCTTGTACTCCATCAGTGGCCAGAGCAAATTGACAGAGCTGGAGCTGGAACTGGAAGGCTATTTAGGCAACAAGCCGGTACGCATTGGTAATGACGCCTACACCCATATTCAAAACGATGTCTACGGGCAGATTCTGGTAGCCTTGTTGCCGCTCTACATTGACCGCCGCTTTAATGACGCTGAGCGCATTGAGTCCCAGAAGCTGATTTACAAGACGCTGTACAAAATCCAAGACACCATGGAAGAGCCCGATGCGGGCCTGTGGGAGTTCCGGGATTTCGCGCAGTACCACACTTACACCTACCTGTTCCATTGGGCGGGCGCGGCGGCGGCAAGAAGCGCGGCCAGGCATTTCGGGGATGACCAGCTGCACCAACTAGCCACTGATTTGATGCAACAGGCCGCCGCTAAGATTGAGCAGTGCTTTGACCCAGAAAGAGGCGTGTACACGCAGGCCATAGGGAAGAACCACTTGGATGCCAGCACGCTGCAACTGATCATGATGCACTACATTGACCCCGCCTCTGAGGTAGCCAAAACGCACCTGAAAGCCATGGAACGCGAACTCAAAACCCCCGAAGGTCTCTTCTACCGCTACAAACACGCCGATGACTTTGGCGTGCCGCAAAGCACGTTCCTTATCTGCGCCTTCTGGTACATTGAGGCCCTGGCCTGCGTGGGCCGCGTAGACGAAGCCCTGCATGAGTTTGAGAACATCCTCCAATACACCAACCACTTGGGCTTATTGAGCGAGGACGTAGACTCCAGAGACGGAAGCCAGTGGGGCAACTTCCCGCAGGCCTACAGCCACGTTGGGTTGTTGAATGCCGCCTACCGCATCTCTAAACGACTGGACAGACCTTCTTTCTTGTAAAAAGGAGACTGCTTGATGTGAGAAAGGCCAGCATACTGCTGGCCTTTTCTATTTTATAAAGGTGCGCCGTTTTTGGCTTGTTTTAAGGGAATTAGGCTAAAAACGATGTTCTCACGCGCCAGGGCGCAAACGCATTGCAACCCCTCACCTAGCAGTCCGCCAGCCCTTGACCTCGGAAAAAGAGACTGGTCAATTTAAGTCTCTTTGCCCGAGGGAGAAAGTATTGGCTTGTCAACTGGCAGTGGCGCAAGCCCACTATGAAACGAATCACTTCTCAGCGTGCGCCTCTCTGAGCCCCCGCCCTGTCCGAGCGGTCAGCGAGTTCGGGGGCTCTTGATTCTTTTGGTTAGGTTGAACATCAAGGATCAACGTGACAAACCTCTCTCGGAGAGAGAAGCGTTGAAAGTTGGGAGTTAAGAATTGAGAGACAGAGGCGAAAAGGTGGCTCTACTGGTATAAACACCCCTCTATTGAGCTGCGCTCGCTGCCTCAAACTCCCGTTTGGGCAATCCTCAAGGGGAGAATCCGCTTTTAGAAAAGGGGTTTTAGTCGGCAACAGAATAAGTCAGCTCAAGAAGTCATCCCCCTACCCCCTTCAAAGGGGAACGAATTGCGTAGTTTCTCCTAAACAGATCAGCATCAAATTCCTGTAACCGTTTTTGGCCTGTTTCACCCGAAACAAGCCAAAAACGATTCTCAAGGTTAAAACGAATTATTGGTCACATACCTCCTGCAGCAACTTCCTTACCTCCTTAGAACTATCCAGATGGTACTTGGCCAATGAGCGCTGACTGCCTACTTTAATGGTATAGGCATCCTCCGGCATCATCTTGAACATATCCTCGTCGGTGCGGTCATCGCCTATGGCCAGCAGAAAGTCATGCGGAAGCAGTTCCAACCACCGCAGCACGGCTATTCCTTTGTTCACCTCCACGTTTTTGATCTCCAGCACCTTGTCGCCCTCCATGACCTGTAGGTTGATGTTGGCGGCCATGAACTGCAGGTGGTTGCCCAGCTCGCGGGCCCTGAGTTCACCCAGGGTTGGGTCTACCTTGCGGTAATGCCACACCAGGGAGTAATCCTTTTCTTCTATGAAGGAACCAGGGGTGCGGCTCACGTGCATGTCCATGATGGGCCTAACCTCGGTCTTCCACTCATTGGTGAGGTGGTGCATCATCTGCCACTCCTGGGTTTGGGGACGCATCCAGACGCCGTGCTCGGCAATGATGTCTACGGGCAGGTGTCCCACCCACTGTTGCAGCGTATTCCGGTCACGGCCACTGATGATGACCACCCGGTTTTTAGATTCCTGGGTCAGACACTCCAGCAAATGCAAAAGTTCTTCATCTGGGAAGGCATGTTTGGGATTCTGGGTGAAGCCGGTGAGCGTGCCGTCATAATCCAAGAACAAGATGCGCTGCTGGCCCCGGGTGTAGTCTTGCAGCAGTTGCTGGCGCTCTTGTTTAGACAATGACTCGGTGGCCAGGCTTAGTTGCTTGAGTTTGATGTACTCCAGGCGGTTCATGAAAATGCTCACCCACTGGTGAATGTCATAGCGCTTGAGCACCTCCTGCATGTGCTGCATGCGGGTTTGCTGCTCCTCTTCGGGCATGATCATGGCCTCGCGCATGGCCTGTACCATCTGGCCCAGGTCATTGGGGTTGATGATGATGGCCTCTGACAGTTCTTTGGACGCACCGGCCATCTCACTTAGAATAAGCACGCCCTTCTGGTCCAGCTTGCTGGCAATAAACTCCTTGCAGACCAGGTTCATGCCGTCGCGCATGGGCGTGATGAGCGCAATGTCTGCCACCGTATATAAAGCAGAAAGTTCCTCAATGGGAAACGAGCGGTAGAAGTACTGAATGGGGTTCCAGGTGATGGTGCGGTAAGAGCTGTTGATGCGGCCCACCAGTTCGTCAATGGTTTCTTTGAGCTCCTTATACTTTTCAACCTGGTCTCTGGACGGCACTACTAGCATGAACAAGGTCACCTTCTCCCTGAACTCCGGGTACTCCTGCAACAGCAGCTCAAAGGCCTGCAACCGCGCCGGAATACCTTTGGAATAGTCCAGACGGTCAATGGAGAGAATTACTTTCTGGTCATGGAGCACCTCATGGTAGGGAATGAGTTTTTCCTTCATCTCTGGAGAACCGGCCAGCTGCGCGTACTTGGTATAGTCAATGCCCATGGGGAACGCGTCTACCATAATCTGGCGGTGGCCGTTGTCAATGAGGCCTTGGGCGGTGTTCATACCCGCAATGCGGCTCACGGAGCTCAGGAAGTGGCGGGCATCGTCATAGGTATGAAAACCAATCAGATCGGCGCCCAGCATGCCTTTCAAGATTTGTTCGCGCCAGGGCAGCATTCTGAACACCTCATAAGAAGGGAACGGTATGTGCTGGAAAAACCCGATGCTGCTGTCTGGAAACGCTTCTCTGATATAGGCCGGCAATAAGAGTAATTGGTAGTCATGCACCCAGATAGTGTCGCCGGGTTGGGCCAGTTCCATCACCGCCTGGCAGAACTTCTGGTTCACGTGCTGGTAGGCAGCCCAATAGGCATCATCATAAACGGTGTATTGGCTGAAGTAGTGGAAGGAAGGCCAAAGCGTCTCATTGCTGAAGCCCTCGTAAAACTCTTTGATCTCGCTTTCAGTGAGAAAGACCGGGTGCATGCTCTGCTGCTTGAGGTCCTGAACAACCTGTTTTTCTTCTTCTTCGTCCTCAAAGGAAAGGCCGGGCCAGCCAATCCAGACGTTGTCGCCCTCCTTATAAATGGAACCTAAGCCTGTGGCTAAACCTCCTTCACTTGTTTCATACGCCAGCCCCTCTTCTTTTCGCTGCACTTTAATGGGGAGTCTGTTTGAAATAATAATGGTTTTAGACATAGGAAATCTTTAAATGGCACATAGAGCAGTGGGCAGAAGGAGTAAATTGGAAGTTTTTCCGTCTTCTGTCACCTGCTCGGGTCTTATAGTTTACTCGTTTCCTTACCCATAGGTTAAGAGATATATAAAAAGTCCTATACTCTTTCAGACACCCGGGCAGCGTGGCGCGGCAGGCAACCTTTAGAGCTTGCAAAAGGTAAGGGAAGACTTGGCAGCCCCTCTTGCACATGGAATTACTTGGACAATTAAAGCACTTCACCCTAGACCACTTATCTCAGTTCATGCAGGGCTTGAGCGTCATAGTGGGGGCTTTGCTGGCGGGTATTCTTCTGAAATGGGTAATATTCAAAGTGCTGGCCGCCTACCAGCACTGGTTCCCGCACGTGTGGGTTGAAGGCATGCTGCGCAAGCTACCCAAGCCGGTGGCGTACTTTCTTCCCTTACTCATATTATCTACCGCCCTGCCTTTGGTGCCTCTGGCGCCCAAGCCGTTTGAGGTAATGAGGCGGTTCATGGAGATCTTACTCACCTGCGCCTTCGCTTATTTCCTCATTGGCTGGGTGAACGTGGTACAGTTCAGGATCAGGAAGAAGCACCAGCTGGACAAGGAAGACAACATACGCGAACGGCGGCTGTTCACGCAATTGCAATTCATACGCAGATTTGTCATCATCCTGATCATCTTCTTTGCCGCAGCCTTGATTCTCATGAGCTTCCCAACGGTACGCAAAATAGGAACCGGTCTCATCACTTCTGCGGGTATTGCGGGCGTGATCATAGGCTTTGCCGCGCAACGGTCGTTGGCCAACCTGCTGGCGGGCTTCCAGATTGCGTTCACGCAGCCCATTAGAATTGACGATGTGCTAGTGGTGGAGAACGAATGGGGCCGGGTGGAAGAAATCAACCTCACCTATGTGGTCATGCGCCTCTGGGACCAGCGCCGTCTGGTCCTGCCCATCAATTACTTTATTGAAAAGCCCTTCCAGAACTGGACCCGCACCAATGCCGAGCTTCTGGGCACGGTGTTTCTGCACTTGGATTACACTGCCCCGGTAGAGGTCCTGCGCCTGGAACTCAACCGGGTTTTAAAAGAAACGCCGCTCTGGGACGGACGCGTGGGCATTCTGCAAGTAACGGATTCTAAGGAACGTACCCTGGAGTTGCGCATGCTGGTAAGCGCCCGCGACTCTGGGACCGCCTTTGACCTGCGTTGCCTGGTGCGGGAGAAGCTGGTGGACTTTGTGCAGAAGAACTACCCAGAATGCCTGCCGCTCACCAGAACCTTGGTGCCCGGAGCAGCCGACGGCGGCATGATTATTTAGAAACACTCTAAACAATTTTGCATTCCTGAATTCAACCCGTAAGTTTGCGCAAGTTTATAATTAGTCTAAATAAATAGACATGCGCCGCATTCTTACTTCCCTCGTTCTTTTTCTATTCACTTCCTCCGTCCTCTTTGCCCAGTCCACCACGGGCCGCATTGAGGGCCGCATCCAATCCCAGAAAGGCGAATCCCTGCCCGGCATCAGCGTAGGTCTGGAGGGAACCACCTTGGGCAGTACCACCGATGAAGAAGGCAAGTTTCTGATTAAAAGCATTCCGGCCGGCAACTATACGATGGTCATTTCGGGCATTGGTTATGAGTCTGTCAAGCAAACCATTTCTATTGCCGCTCAGCAGGTGCTACCCGTGTTTATGCGCTTGAATACTTCAGACTTCACCTTGGCGCAGGTAGAGATTACCGGTAGCAAAGCGGGCAATTACCTGGAGCGCGAAGGCACCACCGCCACCAAGATGGAAGCCCATTTAAGCACCGTGCCGCAGTCGGTGCAGGTGTTGTCTCGCCGGGCCATGGACCAGTTGCAGGTAGTGCGCGTAGAGGATGCCATGCGTAACGTAAGCGGTGTTTCGGTAGAGACTGGCTTTGGCGGCCGCACGGACATTTTCCAGATTAGAGGCTTTAGAACTGACCAGACCAGCATTTTCAAGAACGGTTTCAGAAACCCGGCCCGTACCTACCGCGAAAGCGCCAACGTGCAGCAGATTGAAGTCATGAAAGGCCCTGCCTCTGTCCTGTATGGCGTGAGCGACCCGGGCGGACTCATCAACATCACCACTAAAAAACCAACGGCCTACACGTTCCAGTCCATCCAATTAACAGGTAATAATTTTGGCCTGGTTAGACCCAGCGTAGATTTAGGTGGCACCATTGGCGAAGAAAAAAACTTTAAATATCGCCTGAATGGTTTGTACGAGCGCAGTGAAAGCTACCGTGATTTTGTGAAGACCAAGCGCTACTTTGTGGCCCCTTCGGTGACGTATGACTTCTCCCCTAACACGTCTTTGAGCGTAGAAGCTGAGCTCCTGAACCACAATCAGCCTTCTGACCGCGGTATTTTTGCCGTGAATGGAAAGATTGCCGACGTGCCTCGTAGCCGCAGCTTGGGCGAGCCCGACAACTATTCTTTCTACCAGAACCGCTTGGTGCAGTACAACCTCACGCACCGCCTGAATGATGCCTGGAGCCTGCGCCACGCCATGAACTTTAATTACGGCACAGAGACCCGCAAACTGGTTGAGCAGACTACGTTGGTGAAGAACTCAGACCGCCTCATTAACCGCCGTTACCAAGATCAGTACACCTTTGACCGCTACTTCGCCACCCAGAACGAGGTATACGGCAAGTTCAATACAGGCACAGACATTGCCCACCGCACCGTGGCCGGCGTGGAGTACAGTTCCTTCACATTGGATTTGAACGTGAAGCGTGCGGCTTATGACATTCTAGACATTTATAACCCAGAGTACAGCACCAAACCCAAGCCCGTTAATGGCACTGCCACCTCACAAGACTACCGTGACCGCACGCAGAACGTTGGCTTTTACCTGCAGGATTTCATCACCATCCGTCAGCGCCTGAACGTGCTACTAGGCGGCCGCTTTGACATCTTTGACTACCGCAGTGAAGACTATTTTGGCCAAGACACCACTACACAACGCAACTATGCTTTTAACCCGCGCATTGGCTTGCTGTATGAGGTCTATGGTCCTTTGTCTGCCTACGCCAACTACTCTACCGGTTTCCAGACTGAGGTTGGTCGTACCTTGGAAGGTGACACCTTTGAGCCTCTAAAAACTCAGCAATTAGAAGGTGGTATCAAACTAGGCTTGTTCCAGGACCGCTTGAACCTGACCACCAGCTACTTCAGAATCAAGAAAAGCAACATCTCTGCCGTAGACCCGCGCGACGTTAACTTTAGAGTACAGGTAGGCGAAATTTTGAGTGAAGGCGCTGAAGTAGACGTAACCGGTGAGATTTTGCCTGGTCTGAACCTGATTGCCACCTACAGCTTTATTGACGCCCTCATAAAGAGCGATGGTGTAACTACCAGCGGCACTCGTTTCCAAAATGTAAGCCCTCATAACTTCACTTTCTGGACTACCTATGAGTTGCAGGATGGCTTGTTGAAAGGCCTGGGCATTGGCGGTGGTTTCACCTCGGTGCAGTCGCGCCCAGGAGACATCAATGACACGTTCAGACTGCCAGGTTATACCAAGGTGGAAGCCACCATCTTCTACCGCGCTAAGCGTTTCAACGTGAGTGTGAACGGCAAGAACCTGACAGATGAGTACTACTATGACGGCGCGCAGTCGGCCACGGGCATTATGCCAGGTGCCCCACTGACCGTGATTGGCACCGTTGGGTTTAACTTCTAAGGAATTTCCGCTTAATTTTACAGCGCCGGCTTCTCTTGCTTATAGGTAAAAGAAGCCGGCGTTTTTTGTGACTATGAAACTGAAAAAAGTCCTTGTCTTTGTACACCTCTGGGTGGGTCTGGTGAGCGGAGCCGTTTTGTCTGTGGTAGGCATTACGGGCTCTTTGTATGTGTTTCAACCAGAACTGACGGGCTTATTCTATTCACAATATTACCAGACCCAAAACACAGGTCCTGTCTTTCCAGCAGCCCAAGTGGTACAGAAAGCCGAAGCTCAGTTTCAAGAACCTATTGCCACACTCAACTTCCCCACCCGCGAACTGGAGAACTATCAAATCAAGCTTCTGAAAAAGAAAGAATGGCTGTTTTATGATTTTCATACCGGCGAGTTTCTAGGCGAGATGAAACAGCGCCGGGGCGTCTTTGAAGGCATTCTGGAACTGCACCGCCAATTGACCCTAGGCGAAACCGGCTCACTCATCACGGGCACCTGCGCTTTATTGATGGCCATAGTCTTGCTGAGCACCGGCCTGTATTTGTGGTTCCCCAGAAAGAAGCGTTTACTAAAAGACGGGTTGCGTTACAAGAAAGGCGCCGGACCCAAACGCCGGGTGTATGATTTGCACAATGTGACCGGTTTCTACGCGTCCATCCCGTTGTTCATCATGGCTGTGACCGGCGTAAACTTCGCGTTCCCCGAAGAGACTCAAACCGCCTTCAACCAGATTACCGCTACCACTGAGCGCATGCCCGCCGGCAAAAAGCTAAAGTCTGCTTATGTGGCTAACGCGGAAAGCATAGATGTAGAACAGGCCTTACAACGCATGGCCACCTATTACCCCAATCACGCCAAGCGCAGTCTGGCCATGCCCAAAGACAGTGTGGGCACCATCCTGTTCACATTTGTAGAGGACCCTACCGTGGGAGCCGGGCCAGAGTTGCGCCCGATGGTGTATCTGGACCAATATACCGGCAAAGAGATTTATCATTTCAACCCAGAGACTAGCCCAAGGGGTGCCCGCATTCTGCGCAACTGGTTTATCCCTATCCACTTCGGGGAGGTGGGGGGCTATGTGACCAGAGTTCTTTGGTTTGTCTTGGGCTTTCTACCTGCTTTCCTCTGGGTGTCTGGCTTTGTCATCTGGCGGAACAAGAAGTGCAAGAACAAGTTCGCTACTGTCAAGGCTGGCTGAGTCGTTTTTAGCTTGTTTTCCAGAAAATAGGCCAAAAACGAATCACAGCCGTCCCTTCTCCCTGAGGGATAAGATTAGAATGACAGGTCCCATTGCTGAGTTAAATTTGGCGCGGAGTCTTCCGACTCGTGACTTAGGATGGCGGGTAGTCTCCAGAATACTCTCGTGGGCACCGCGAAATCCCTTACGCATTGCTTCTCGGAATAATTCCCTAATGCGTTATCATCCCCCTACCCCCTTCAAAGGGGACGGAATGCGTATTAATCGTAGAGACTAGGCATTGCCTTGTCTCAGGCGCATTCCTGATTTATCTACTAATGTGAACACCCCCTCGCCCCCCTCAAAGGGGGAATTTGCGTTTGGCAAGAGCTGTTGGCGCAGACACTCGCAGGTGCTGGCACACATTACGAGGTCTTTTGAGTTAGCAACTTACCGTTTTTGAACAGTTTCCTGGAAATCGAATCAAAAACACCTCAGGTCAAATTGAATAACAATCAGCAATTGACAATCAACAATAATATTAATCTTTATAAGGGTCATACACTTCATCACTGGCCATGGCTACGCCCAAAGGTCTAAGTGTATGCAGGATTTTGATGGTGTTGCCTTGGTGTTTGAGTACGTCTTCTAGCTTCTTGTAGGCTTCGGGGGCCTCATCGGCGCCGGCGCCGCGTAGTTCAATTTTGCGGGCTTTCATGCGCATCTGCACTTCGTCAAAGTCTATGAGTCCCGGCGAGATGACGGTCTTGCGTTTGACGCCTTTTCTATCGCGCATCCATTTGGTTTTGCCGGCAGCGGCTCTTCGGCTCATAACCCTTCCCGCGCCGTGCACGGTGGAGTACAGCCCTCTAATAGAAAGCTCGCTCTCCACGCCTTCAATAATCACCGAATTGTCATGCATGTTGGCGCCAATAAAGCCTTTCTGACCCGGAAACGCAGGCGTACAACCCTTGCGCACCACCCAGTATTCTTCGCCCTGATGCTTCTCAAACCACGCGAAGTTGTGGTGGTTATGGATAATCTCAGTACTCTGCGCGCCCAGTATCTCCAGCACTTTCTCTACCACCACATCGCGCCCGGCATACGCATACTCACCCGCCAAGCCCATGGCCGCAATGTAGTCTTGCCCCAGTTCTGAGTGAATGTCAAACAAGATGGGCGGGCCGTCCATGGGGCCTTCTTTGGCCTTGTCAAAAAACGAAAGACCCTGTGACATGGCAATAAACCCAGAGGCCGTCTTGTGCCCGAACCCCCTGGACCCGAAGTGCACGCCAATCCAGAGAAAGCCTTTCTCGTCCTCGAACAAATCAATGAAGTGGTTGCCGCTCCCCACGGTGCCTAACTGTTCGGCGGCCATCTTGCGCAGTTCACGCTGGGGCTTAAAGTCGGCGTTTTTGATGTGCTCCAATACCGGATGGTCCACGCGCTTGGGATTAGGCCGGCCCACCCCGAAGCCAATCTGGTCCACAATCTCATCCATGATGCGGGCAATATTCACATCGCTGGCCAGCACGTTGGTCTTGACGGCCTTGTTGCCACAGCCAATGTCAAACCCCACCCCCGACAAAGACACCTTGTTTTTATAGGCCACCGCCCCGCCAATGGGGTGCGCGTAGCCGTAGTGGGCATCGGCGGTGAGGACGCCAATGTCTTCCTCACTCACGCACCGCTGTATCTGTTCAATAGCGCTCTGGTCAATGATTTCTTCCCCGAAGACTGTGATGTTGTTGATTACCGTAGCCATAGCAATTGGAGTTGGTGGCTTAGGCTATACGAGAAAAAGCTCGTTCGTTTTTAGGCTATTTTCTGGAAAAGAGGCAGAAAACGGGAAGTAAGAGCAGATGACAAACACTCGCTCGCGTCCCGCGAGTGTGAGGAACGACGGCGTCCCGCCACTTCTTAAAACATTGCATGAAGCCCCTATAACGGCCAGAGGCCTGCAGTAGCTCACACTCGCGGGACGCGAGCGAGGGCTTTGAAGCAATTACTTAATTCCCTCTCCTGCTTTTTTGAAAGGAGAAGGCCGACACTTCCTCATACAGCCTACCCAAAGACCTCGTAGTGTCCGCAGGTCCTACGAGTGTCTTCACCCATTTTTGGCCTATTTCCACCAAAATACGCCAAAAACGAAAGAAGCCCTACCAAATCTGGCAGGGCTTCTTTTTATCAAACTGACATTAATGATTACTTCTTAGGCAGTTCTTGCAAGAGAACCTCCACGGCTTTCTCTAGCTGCTGGTCGCGGCCTTGGGCGGCGAGGGCAGGCTCATTAGCCACCATATAGTCTGGCTCCAATTGGGTGTTCTCCAAGAACTTACCTCCTTTTAAGGTGCGATATCCTACTTGTGGTATCCCGAAGACCATGGTTGGGTCAATCAAGGTTTCCCACCAGACAAACGTACCGGTACCGGCTACGGGCATGCCCACGGTCTTACCCAAGCCCAGTTCTTTGTAGAGCATCGGGAAGATGTGCGCGTCTGAGTAGTTGCTCTCGTTCATGACCACCACCGATGGCTTCGTCCATTTGTTGCGGGGCTCATCTGAGAGGTGCTGGTTTCTAGGGATAAACTCGGCATAGCGCTTGGTGTTCAGGAAGCTGATGAGGTCATCATGCAGGTTTCCACCACCGTTGGAACGGGTGTCTACAATGAGCGCTTCTTTGGTGGCGTTCTTGCCCAAGGCGTCTTCATACACCGTGCGGTAGCTGGCGTCGTTCATGCCTCTAATGTGCACGTAGCCCAAACGGCCACCTGACAAGCGGTCTACTTCTTTCCGGCGGTTTTCAACCCAACGCTGGTACAGGAGTTCGCTCAGTTCACCAGAATTGATAGGCTTCACGGTTTCTTCCCAGCGCTTTTTGGTTTTCTCATCATACAGAGACACCAATGTGTACTTACCAGATTTGCGGTTGAGGATTTGGTCCAGGTCGGTGTTTTCCTCGATGGCCTGTCCGTCAATCATCTCAATGATGATACCCGGCTTCACTTTGGAGCTGGCGCGGTCAAATGGGCTCAGGTTGATGACTTCCTTCACCTTCAAGCCTCGGCCAGTGTACTGCTCATCATAGAATAAACCAAGCGACGCGGTGGCATCTGGATTGGTGGCGCGGTGGCTGTAACGACCGCCGGTGTGCGAGGCGTTCAGTTCGCCCAGCAACTCGCTCAACACATCTGCGAAGTCATAATTATTGGCGATGTGTGGCAGGAACTGACGGTAATTCTCAGTATTGGCTTTCCAGTCTACGCCGTGCAAATCTGTGACATAGAACTTCTGCTCCAGCTCCCGTATCACGTGGTCATACATGTAGGCACGCTCCGCAGAGGCGTTCAGGTTCATCTCGCCATTCACTTTAAGCGTTTCCTGCTTGCCGTTCTCGGTGTCCAGTTTCAGGATTTTACCTTCGGTGAGCACGAACAGGTTTTTGCCGTCTTTGCTCATGACCATGTCACCGCCGCGGGCTCCTAGTTTGGCCAGCAGTTTGGTGTCATTGTCACGCAGGTTGGTTACCCACAGGTCATAGCCTTTCTCGAAGCGGGTCAAATAGAATAATCTGTCTCCTTTAGAGGAAACCACCGCGTCTGCGATGTCTGAAGAAGTGCCGGTCAGGCGGGCTTTGCGGTAAGCCAAGTTGTCTAGCTCAATGCCCATGCCCGCTGGAGCCATGGTTTTAGGTGCTTCCCCTTTCTTGCCTTTGCCCTTAGGCTCGGCTTTCTCGGCTTGGCTTCTGGCTTCGGTCTCGCGCTTCTCCAGGTCTTCCAGCAGGTTGTAGTCATCCTTGCTCAGCTTGAAGCGGTCGAAGGCGTCTTGCGTAGTGAACAAGGCGTAGATGTCTCCGGTCCCCGAGTTGTTGCCGTTGCCTCGCAGGCCTTCGCGGTTAGAGTAGTAGATAATCATTTTACCACCCATCATCCACTGCGGACCGTTCTCATAGAAACCGCTTTGGGTCAGGTTTCTAATAGCACCGTTGCCTGTGGCCGACACCAAACCTACTTCACTAATCCACTGCTTGGGTTGGTTGTATTGCACCAAAAACCACTTGCCGTCCGGAGACCACTCATAGTATTGGTCACCGTCTGAGTAAGAGTAGTTATTGGCGGTAGTCATGATGTCTCGCACCTGTTTGGTGGCTTTGTTGACCACGCGCAATTTCACGCGGTCTTCCAGAAACGCCACCTCTTTGCCGTCCGGCGAATAGGCGGGTTGGAATTCCTCCACCTTAGGATTGGCAATCACTACGTCTTCCTTTAGAATGGTTGACGCGTAGAAATAAGGCTCATTGGCGCGCACCAGGCTGGTTTCATAGACGTTCCAGCTTCCGTTGCGCTCGCCGGCGTACAGAATCTTGCGGCCGTCTGGCGAGAAACTCACGCTCCGCTCCTGCTCTGGCGTGTTGGTGATGCGCTTGGTGATACCGCCTTCCACCGAGGACACGAACACCTCCCCGCGGTTTACAAACACCACCTCTTTGCCGTTGGGCGAAACCTCCATTTCAGTCATGCCACCTGAAATTGGCAACACGGTTTCTTGGTTGGCCCGAATGTCTGAGTACAGCTGAATGGCTACCTTCTGAGGTTGCGCGCCCGGCTTCTGGGTATAGATTTCGCCGTTGTAGGTGAAGGACAGCACGCCATCTTTAGAACCGCTCAAGTGCCGTAACGGGTGTTTGGTGAAGTTGGTTACCGCCGTACTCTGCTTCGGGTTTTGCAGGCTCATTTTGCGCACGTTGAACGTGCCATTGGGCTGTTCGCTCAGGTAATACACGTCCTGACCGTTGGCTGAAACCATGGGCTGACGGTCTTCGCCGGTATTATCCGTGAGTTTGGTGTGCTGTTTGGTTTTGGCGTTGTAGGCCCATATATCACGGGTAATGGAAGAAACATGGTGCTTACGCAACGCATTCTCCGGCCCTTTGCGGTCCTGGTACACAATCACATCACCAGCGGCGTTGTAACGAGCGGCCTCGGCGGGCGTGGTCAAGACCATGCTGTTTTTGCCACCGCTTACCGGCACGCTGTACAACTCCGGGAATGCCCCCGACGGGAACATGGAGTTGCTGGCCGCATCTAGTCTGGCCGCGGTAAACAATACATTCTTCCCATCCGCAGAAAAGTCTGAAGGCAAATCTCCGGAGGAGTTAAACGTCAAGCGCTTGGACTCACCGCCCTGCGATGGCATCACAAACACGTCAAAGTTGCCGTGTCGGTCAGAGGCGTAGGCCAGTTGCTTACCGTCCGGAGACCAAACGGGCATGTATTCGTAGCCTTCGTGCATGGTCAACGGGGTGGCATTACCTCCGGCGGAGGCTACTCTGTAAAGGTCGCCTTTGTAACTGAAGACAATGGTTTGGCCGTCTGGCGAAATGGCCGGCGTGGTCATCCAGAGCGGGGTTTGGGTTTGCGCACTCGCCCCCAGACTGCTTGCACAGCAGATGGCCAGAGCGGCTAAAAACCTCTTTTTCATATAGGAATTGGAATTTGTTAGATTGGTACTAGAAAGCTACGCAATAAACGCCTTCTATTCAACTGGTTTGAATGAGCATTTATAAAATCGTTTTTAGGCTGTTTTGGAGAAATTAGGCAAAAAACGAAGGACAACAATGCCTTCTTCCTGAGGAAGAAGGCTAGGATGAGGGGAATGACATTTGTGTGGTAGAGACAATGGCACTGCCTTGTCTCCCACGCATTGTTGATTAAATCTGCTTGTGTAAACACCCCTCTTCGCTCCCCTCAAGGGGAGAATCTGCGTTTACTTAGGCGACTACCTAGATCCTTCCAGAATGACAAAAAGTAAAAGAGAGAATAGGTGGAAGGAATCAGTTTATTGAATCAATGTGAAATCAGCTAAAATACAAATCCTCGTTTTTGGCCTGTTTTCATGAAAACAGGCCAAAAACGAGGATTTCAAAATGACTCGCGACTCAGAACTCGCGACTCGAGACTAAATCAAAGTTTTCCCTTCAAGCCTTCTTGGAAGCAATGACGACAGCGGGCCTCGTAAGAGTCAGTCTCACCTAACAACACTTTCTCCTGGGAGGCGGCATTTCTAAAAGAGTAAGAGGCGATGTCGCCGCACTGTACGCAAATGGCGTGTACTTTGGTCACGTACTCGGCTACGCCCATTAAGGCCGGCATAGGGCCGAAGGGCTTGCCCAGATAGTCCATGTCCAGACCGGCTACAATCACGCGTACGCCGTTGTTGGCCAGCTGTACGCAGACATCGGTTATGGCATCGTCAAAGAACTGGGCCTCGTCTACGCCTAGCACGTCACAGCCACTGCCCAGCAACAGCATGTCGTTGGCGAACTGCACGGGCGTGGAGCGGATGGAGGTGGCGTTATGCGAGACCACGTCCTCTACATGATAACGCGTATCAATAGCGGGCTTGAAAATCTCCACGCGCTGTTTGGCAATCTTGGCGCGGTTTAGTCTGCGTATGAGCTCCTCGGTCTTGCCCGAAAACATGGACCCGCAAATCACTTCTATCCAACCACGCTTCTGGGTCTGTTGGCGGTTTCCCACCCGAGGCTCTATGAACATACTACTTTAATGAGAGATTGAGTGAATGAGTGAGTGAGAGAATGAGATTTCTACCTCTGCTCTAAACGAAGGTACTAGCGCTAGCCCCTTCCCTAATGCACAATTTTTCCACACAGTTATCCATTTCGCTAGCACTCTGGATATTGAGAGATTGAATGACTGAATGAGTGAGAGAATTAATTGAATGGGGATTAGCAATAACTTAAATGGTAGCCGTCATTACAGCTTGCCCACAAGGTCCTTTCAGGATGACAATAGAGAAGACAAGTTTATTGGTTGTGCAGTAGCAGGAAATGATGACACTTTTAAAGCATTACCATCTTCACATTTCCACATTTTCAAATCTTCAAATTTAAAAAGCCATTCTCACACTCACTCACTCACTCACTCACTCACTCACTCACTCACTCACTCACTCACTCAATCATTCACTATAAGAAAGGTGCGGCAATTTGGTCTGCTCAGGAACCCGGCAGGTAACAGGACCGGTGATGTGGGTTTGGCAGGTGAGCCGGGCATTGGGTTTGAGGCGGCCGTTCTCCCTGAATCGCACCTCTGGGGCAGTGAGCGGGGCCAGGTTTTCTTCGCCGGCTTTGATGATCATGCGGCAAGAGGTGCAGCGGCCTCTTCCGCCGCAGGCGTGCATCCAGTCTACGCCGGCGGCTTGCAGGGCGGCCAGAACCGTCTGCCCCGGGGCCACGTTTAGCGTTTTATCTGCCAGATTCTGCACGGTTAATTCGCCCATTTTTCCCTATCTTCGCTATCTTTACCCCTGTATGCTTCCGCCAATGAAAGACAAATATAATCAAATCCGCCTAGCGCAATACAGCCAGCAATTGGCCCAGCGCCTCAGTGAGGAACATTTTGCCACTCATGAGGCCGTTACTGCCCAGCAGTTGATTTCGTTTACGCCTGTCAAACAGGTGAACCTGTACATGATACGCGAACTGCTCACGCTCTGGAACCACGAGATGGCCAACCTGCGCAGCCCGTACTTTGACTTTGAGCACCCAGAGGTGAAAGATGCCCTAGTGCAGTTCATGAACGTGCTCTCCCGCAAAATCTCCATCAAGCGCGAGCACTTTGAGCCGCTGTTGGTGAACGCCATTGAAGACACTATCAGGATTCCGTTAGAGCCTGTAGCGGTTTTTGAGGAGAAATTTCTTCGTCTGGAAGACTTAACCGTAACCAAACTACAGGACAGCCTCAAGTACCAGGACATAGACAAAGAGCTCTACAGAAGCTTTATTGGCACGCTTTCTGGCATTGACATGGAGCGTTCTACCATCATGTCTCAGCTGGACCGTTTCCTGGCAGAGCACGAAGAAGAGCGCGTGTCTTTGAAGGAGGTACTGGATAAGTTTTACACTCTTCAGCCAATAGAAGTAGAGGAACTGTTGATTTCTGAGCCAACCCCTTCTGCTGAACCAGTGGTGATGGAAGAAGAAACTCCAATGCCCGTTGCTGAAAGACAAGCCATCCCAACGCCAGAGCCTCTGGTGCCCGTTGCTCCTATTGTACAAGAAGAGCCGCAGGCACCCGCCGTGGCCGCCCCGTTCTTCAGGCCGGTGTTGCAGGCAGAGCCTAAGCTGATGAACGACCGTTTCCAGTCTGAGCAGAAGCCCAGCCTCAACGACCGCTTAAAGCAAACCACGGCCTCTACCAGTTCACTTTCTGACCGCAACCAAGAGCAGAAAATAGGTTCGTTGCGCGAAGCAATTTCCATTAACCAGCGCTTCTCGTTCATCAATGAGCTCTTTGACGGTGACAACATGGCCTACCATGCCGCCATCAAACAGTTAGACGAGCAACCCTCTGCCGAAGAAGGCCGACGCGTTCTTATAGAAGAGATAGGCAGTCTCTACAACTGGTCCAAGAAAGAAGAACACGTACAGAAACTGACCAGACTGATTGAGCGCAAATTCGCCGTTTAACAAGTATCAGTGAACAGTAAAAAGTTAACAGTCAGACTTCCGTTTTTAAGCTGTTTTCTGGAAAATAAGCTAAAAACGCCCGGTTCTCTAGCAGAGCCGGGCGTTTTGCTTTATAGGTTAGAGAAGCTTATTTCTGCTGGGCTGATATGTCTTCTAGGTTTACTTTTCTCAGCAACCGCCCAATCACCACCGTGGGGAAAGGCGAACTAAGAAACTGCACCAGCATGCTTCCGTTCTTGCCTCTAATGCATTTGCCATTCTCTTGGCGCACCGCCTCACAAAGCGCTCCCTTCAGCGCCGGGTCTGTGTGCTTGTCTCCTAGATAGCGATACATGATGACAGTAAACAGTTAACAGTAAGTAATAAACAGCGCTATGCTAAAAGCAGAAATTCCGTTTTTGGTCTGTTTTACAGAAAACAGACCAAAAACGGAAGCCAAAAGTCTTGCTACTTGATACAAATTAACCTCGACCTAAATCTAGTTTGCGGTGAGCGTCAATGGCCAGTAAGATGAACAGCAAGATGGTGAAGGACCAGAGCCCAGAACCTCCGTAGCTGAAGAATGGCAAGGGAATGCCCACCACCGGCGCCAGACCAATGGTCATGCCTATATTCACCAGAAAGTGGAAGAAGATGATGGAGGCCACGCAATAGCCGTAGGTTCTACCAAAGACGGAGCGCTGTCGTTCGGCTATGAAAATGATACGCGTGAGCAAGCCCAGGAACAAGGCTACTACTACAAAACTACCTATCCAGCCGTGCTCTTCGCCAATGGTACAAAAAATAAAGTCAGTGGACTGCTCCGGCACGAAGTCAAACTTAGTCTGCGTCCCTTCCAAGAACCCCTTCCCGAAGAACCCTCCTGAGCCGATGGCAATCTTAGACTGTGTCACGTTCCAGCCCACGCCCAAGGGGTCAATCTCTGGGTCTACCAGTACCTTGATGCGGTTCTGCTGGTGCTCCTGCAACACGTTCTCCACAAAGTAGTGCACGCTGAACACCATGGCCACCACCGCTACCCAAATGCCCACATATGTGCGTATGTGCCGTCTTAATCTATGGAAGTTAAACCACAGATACGCCGCCATGAGCACCGTTAAGACGCCCACCAACCACCACTGCGGAATCAAGAGCGTTAGCACGAACACAAACACCGCCACCGCGCCAATGATCAGAATCAACGGCGACATGCCTTCTCTGAAGAACGCCAGCGTAAAAGCGGCAAACACCAGGGCAGAACCCGTCTCGTTCTGAAGGATGATAATGACCGGTGGCAGAAGCGCCAACCCCGCCAGTTTGGCTTGATCCCTCCAGTTTTGCTGGCGCAGGTTAATGCCGCTCATGAATTTAGATACCGCCAGGGCCGTGGCAAACTTGGCAAACTCGGCGGGCTGTAGCCGCACAGACTCCGTGATGACCAGCCAGGACCTGGAACCTTTGATCTCTGAGGCAAACGCCAAGGTGCCCAACAGGAGAAGAATGAGAAACCAGTAGATCACGTACGCCAGGGAATCATAGGCTTTGTAGTCAATGGCAAACAGCATGACAATAATCACCACAGACGTCCCAATCCAAGCCAACTGTTTTCCTGAGTTCAGAGAAAAGTCAAAGATGTTGGTCACATTCTCAGGGTTGTACACGGCCGCGTAAATGTTCATCCAACCCAAAAGCACCATCAAGGCATATAAGCCAATGGTGATCCAGTCTACGTTGCGGGTGAGGTTATAGGAAGTACGCATGCTTAGTTGATTTTGTAGAAGCCACCGTCAATGAGCCACTCTTCCCAGCGTTTGCGCGGAGCGGTCTTGATGGAGTCTGTCAGGTACTTTTCTACCATGAGGCTGGCCATAGGCGCAGCGGCCACGGCGCCACCACCGGCGTTCTCCACGTACACGGCAATGGCAATCTTCGGATTCTCCTTGGGCGCGAAGGCAATGAACACCGAGTGGTCTTTGCCGTGCGGGTTCTGCACCGTACCGGTTTTTCCGCAGAGGGCCACGCCAATGTGGTTCAATTTGGCAAACTGAGCCGTCCCTGACTGCACTACGCGTTCCATGCCGTCAATAACGGGCAAGAAATGCTGCGGAGCCACCGTGGTATGGTGCTTAACCGAGTACTCAGGCAGCGGCTTTCCCTTCTCCCCAACAGACCTGATCAAATGCGGCGTGTAGTAATAGCCTCTGTTGGCAATGATGGCGGCAAAGTTGGCCATTTGCAAAGGCGTCACCCCCGTCTCGCCTTGTCCAATGCTAATGGAATAGATGGTCGGGAATTTCCAGCCTTTGGGACCGTAAATCTTGTCATAGAACTTGCTGCCCGGCATCAACCCCTTTTTCTCCTGCGGAAAGTCGATGCCCAGTTGTGAGGCAAACCCAAACGAGGTGATGTGCTCGCGCCAGGCGTCTAGCCCTAGCTTCGCGTCTTGGTAGACATTGGTAGAGCGACCTTTGTTCACCACCGATCTAAACACCTGATAAAAATACGGATTGCAGGACTGCTCAATGGCAATGCCCAGATTGGCCGGGTACGGGTGCCGGTGTGAACATTTCACCAGAGACCAGTTGCAGGGGTAGCCGGTGTTGGCGGTAAGCGTGCCTTCCTGCATGGCTACCAGCGCCTGCGCCAGCTTAAAGATAGAGCCCGGCGGGTACGTGGCCATGGTGGGCCGGTTGAAGAGCGGCTTCACCGGATCTTTGAGCAGCTTCATGTAGTTATTGCCCAACTCCTTGCCCGTGAGCAGAGAAGGGTCATAATACGGCGCCGAAATCATGGACAGAATCTCGCCAGTCTGGGGTTCAATGGCCACTATACTGCCCACTTTGCCCGCCATCAGCTTTTCGCCGTACTTCTGCAGTTCCAGGTCAATGGTGGTAATGAGGTTCTGGCCGGCAATGGAAAGGGTGTCATACTCACCGTTCTTGAAGGAGCCCTTCTCAATGCCGCGCACGTTGACCATGGTGTACTTGACGCCCCGGCGGCCCATGAGGAATTTCTCGTACTCCTTCTCCAGACCGCTTACGCCCAGGTAATCACCTGGCATGTAGCCTTTAAACGAAGAATCTTCTAACTGCCGGGGACTGATTTCACCGATGTAGCCCAAGGCGTGGGAAAGGCTCTGGTGCGGATAGCCGCGCACGGTACGCGCACTTATGTAGAATCCCGGAAAATCTACCAGGTTGTCCTGAATCTGGGCAAACTCCTCATTGGTTAACCGTTGCAGAAACGGCGAAGGCTTGACGTAGGAATAGGTCTTGGCAGCTTTGATTTTCTCGCGGTACTCTGGTAGCGTAATGCCCATGACCTGGCAGAACTTGAGCGTGTCTATGACCTTGGCCTCCTTGGGTACCACCATCAAATCATACACCGGCTTGTTTTCCACCAAGAGTCGGCCTTCGCGGTCATACATGAGCCCCCTGAACGGGTATTGCACCACGCGGCGCATGGCATTGCTTTCGGCGGCAGTCTTGTAGCTGTCGTCTAAGACCTGTATGTAAAAAAGCTTAATGAGATAAACCGCACCAATGGCCAGGAAAATGGCTTGAATTACGTATTTGCGGCCTTCTAAGTATTTCATCTAAAACCTCTAACCCTCCTTGCAAAAAATAGCATCTGAAAAATGACCAACACCGCTCCGGTGAAAAAAGTGCTGGCAATGATCTTCGCCAAGGTAAATCCAATGAGTTTGAAGCCGTTCAGCTCTAAAAAGAACAGGGTAAAATGGTGCACCAGCAGCAAGACAATGCCATAGGTCAGGAACCAGCGCCACCCCATAGACGTCAAACTGGCATTGTCTGAGGTCTCATAGCCGTCTCTGGGCGTGAGCAGTTTAAGCATGAAAGGCCGCAAATAGCCCACCAGCACCGTGGCCGCGGCGTGCACCCCGGCCGTGTCATAGAAAAGGTCAATGGTGATGCCCGTAATAAAGGCCAGCACCAGCAACAGCACCTTGTCAATGTCTATGGGCAGGAACAGGATAAACCCGATGTAGACAAAGCAAAACCCGGTGTCAAACAGCACCAGGTTGCGCATAAGCAGAATCTGCAGCGCCATGAGCACCACAAACTGCACCAAATGAATAAACCGGAAACTACTCATCTTCTGCCTTAATGCCTGATTGAATCTGCAAGGTATCTAGTTCGGCCTGGCCTTTGTTCTGCACCACGTACACGTAGGAGAGCTTCTCAAAGTCAACGGCCAAACGCACGCGTATGGTATAAAAGCTTTTGTCCAATTCTTTCTGCACGCTCACCACCCGGCCAATCATGATGCCCTGCGGATAAATGGCATTGAACCCAGACGTGACCACGGTATCGCCTTTGAACACCTTCTCGCTCAAGGGAATATAGTGCAGCGTGGCCAGCTCAGGATTACCCGTGTCCCACTTGATGCTGCCAAAGCTTTGGTTGCGCTTGAGTTTCACGGAGATGAGCGTCTGCGAATGGAGCAGGGACGTGACCGTGGCATAATGCTTGGACACCGCCTTCACGCGGCCCACCACGCCTCTGGACGTCAAGACCCCCATGCCCGCCTGCACCCCCGCCTCAGACCCTATGTTGAGCGTGAGGTAGTTGTTGAGCCGGCGCACCGAGTTATTGATCACCCGCGCCGGCCTGAAGGTGTACAGCGCCGCGGCCACAGAGTCTGCGGCGGCAAACGTAGAGTCCTTGACCACGCCAATGCTGTCATTGAGGGCCAGCTCCTGCTTTTGGGTAAGTTGCGCCCGCAAAAGGGCATTTTCAGCGGCCAGGGACTGGTTTTGTTCCCGCAACTGAAAATACTCTGTCACCTCGCTCTGAAACTCCAGCACCTTCCCCACATAATAGTTAGAAGACTGGTAGAACGCGGCATTGTGGTAGGTGTTGCTCCGGTACAGCAGGTACAATGACAGCACCTCAAACAAGACAAACACCAGAAACGCCCGTATCCGGAAGATAAACTGAAAAAGTTTCCGCATGGGCGCGTGTTCTTAGCTTAGCAGTACGCTACGGAAACCTTCAATATTTTTAACGGCCACCCCGGTACCCCGCACTACGGCGCGCAACGGATCTTCAGCGATATGGATGGGCAACTTGGTTTTGGTAGCCAGACGCTTGTCCAGGCCGCGCAGCAAAGCGCCGCCGCCGGTGAGGTGAATCCCATTGTCGTAGATGTCCGCAGAAAGTTCTGGCGGGGCAATCTCCAGGGCCTTCAAAACAGCCTCTTCAATCTTAGAAACCGATTTATCTAAGGCAATGGCTATTTCTTGATACGTTACCTTGATAACTTTAGGAATACCGGTCATCAAGTCACGGCCGCGTATCTCAAAGTCGGCCGGCGGGTTGTCCAGTTCGGTCAGGGCCGCGCCTACTTCAATCTTAATTCTCTCTGCAGAGCGCTCTCCAATCAAAAGATTGTGCTGGCGGCGCATGTGGTCCAGGATGTCTTTGTTGAACACGTCACCGGCTACTCTTATGGACTGCTCGCAGACAATACCAGAAAGCGCAATGACGGCAATCTCTGTGGTACCACCTCCTACGTCTACAATCATGGTGCCCACGGGCTGCTCCACGTCAATGCCAATCCCTATGGCGGCGGCCATCGGCTCCTGGATCATCCATACCTCGCGGGCATCGGCGTGCTCGGCAGAGTCTTTTACGGCGCGCTTCTCCACCTCCGTAATACCCGAAGGAATACAGATGACCATGCGGTACGATGGCTGGAACAAACGCTTCTTGCCCTTGTCAATCATCTTGATCAAGCCTCTGATCATCTGCTCCGCCGCGGTAAAGTCCGCGATTACACCGTCTTTCAAAGGACGGATGGTCTTGATGTTCTCGTGGGTTTTCTCGTGCATCTGCATTGCCTCACGGCCTACGGCAATCACCTTGTTGGTGGTGCGGTCCATGGCAATGATAGAAGGCTCGTCTACCACAATTTTATCATTATGAATGATGAGGGTGTTGGCCGTGCCCAAATCAATCGCTATATCGGCAGTGAAAAAATTAAATAATCCCATTCGTTGTCGTTTTGTGCTTCTAAGAGAAACACTATATATGAAGAATATTTTCTTTACAAGGTACTACAATAGGCAAAATTACGTATTTCTGCCATATTTTTTCATTATCCGTGAAAACGCTTTCGTTTTTAGCTTATTTTCTGGAAAACAGCCCAAAAACGCACTTTTTATACCTCATTTTTTGAGGCTCCCCACCAGCGCACCTTGTTTTTTTACTATATAGAAAAAGCACTGCTACCAGAAATGCCTCTCTCGTTTTTGGCCTCTTTTCTGGAAATCAAGCCAAAAACGAAAGGCCCGACTGCCAATAAAGCAACCGGGCCTTTTGCAATTTAATGTATACGACTTAGTGTTTGAAATGGCGCACTCCCGTCACGACCATGGCTAGGTTACGCTCATTACAAGCATCTATGGAGTCCTGATCCTTGATGGAACCGCCCGGCTGAACCACGGCCGTAATGCCCGCCTCAGCAGCAATGGTCACGCAGTCTGGGAACGGGAAGAACGCGTCTGAGGCCATCACGGCGCCCTGCAAATCAAACCCGAAACTTCTGGCTTTCTCAATGGCCTGGCGCAGCGCATCTACCCGGGAGGTCTGCCCTACTCCGCTGGCCAGCAGCTGGTTTCCTTTGGCCAACACAATGGTATTGGACTTGGTGTGCTTGCAAACTTTCAAAGCGAACTCCAATCCTTCAACCTCTTCCGGAGACGGCGCGCGGTTGGTCGCGGTTTTGAACTCCTTGGCAGTCTCAGTGGCCAGGTCTTTGTCTTGCTCTATCACGCCGTTCAATAATGTCTTGAACAGTTTGGCAGGCAGTTGCACCGGCTTCTGTCTCAGCAAAATGCGGTTCTTCTTAGACTTTAACAGCTCCAACGCGTCCTGGTCAAACTCCGGGGCAATTAATACTTCAAAGAACAGCTTGTTCAGTTCCTGGGCGGTGGCCAAGTCAATGGTTTTGTTGGCAATGATCACACCGCCAAACGCTGACACCGGGTCACAGGCCAGAGCATTCAGATAGGCTTGGTGAAGAGAATCGGCAACGGCCACACCACAGGCGTTGGTATGTTTTAAGATGGCCACGGCGGGCTGGTCAGAAAACTCGGCCATGAGTAACACAGCAGCATCCACGTCTACTAGGTTATTGTAAGACAACTCTTTACCGTTGAGTTTGTCAAAAAGTTGGTCCAGGTTGCCATAGAATGTACCAGCCTGGTGCGGATTCTCGCCGTAGCGAAGGGCTTGGCTGGTGCGCTCGCTTTGCTTGAAGGCCGGGGCCAGCTCCTGCTCCTTGCTCAGGTGGTTAAAGATGTGCGTGTCATAATGCGAAGACACGTCAAACGCCTTCGCGGCAAAACGCTTTCTGTCAGATAAATCAGTACTGCCGTCTTTGGCCTGGAGCAATTCTACCACCTCGCCGTACTGCTCACGGTTAGAGACAATGAGCACATCCTGGAAGTTTTTGGCCGCCGCCCTAATCAAGGAAATACCGCCAATGTCAATCTTCTCAATGATGTCTTCCACTGCCGCGCCAGAGGCCACTGTTTCTTCAAACGGGTACAAATCCACAATCACCAAATCCAAGGCCGGAATCTGGAAGTGGCGCAATTCCTGCTGGTCCTGCTCATGCCCGCGGCGGTGCAGAATTCCCCCAAATATTTTTGGATGCAAAGTCTTCACGCGCCCACCGAAGATGGAGGGATAATCAGTTACGTTCTCTACCGGCACTACTTCAACGCCCAGCTTTTCCAGGAAATCCTGAGTTCCGCCGGTAGAGTAAAAGGTCACGCCTTGTTTCTGCAACTCGCGCACCAGCGGCTCCAGGCCGTCTTTGTAATACACAGAAATTAAGGCAGATTTGATTTTAACGGTATTCATATAGTTGAGAATGATTGGGTTCTTATTGGAAACTTTAAGGCAGAACGCCTTTGTACATACGTTGCCACCCCAAACTCCAGATGAAGTTGGGTATGCCAATAAAGCAAACTATCACAGCAGGTAATGTCCTTGAAGGGAACGCGCGAAAAGATGGCGGGCAGATGAAGTGAGCAAAACACAGAGGGCTGGCGTAGTCGCTTCATCTTTGGCAGGTTAGGCTCTGGGGGTCTGTTTCTCCTGGGTGAGTAACTCTTCTACCACGCGCGGCAGGTGTTGGTGCTCCAGGGAAAGCACGCGCGCCGCCAGGGTCTCGCAGGTATCGTCTGGCCGTACGGGGCACGTCTCCTGGTAAATGGGTGCGCCCTCGTCATAGTGCTCATTCACGTAATGAATGGTGATGCCCGTCTGTGCCTCTGCCGCATCCAGCACCGCTTGGTGCACATGCTGTCCGTGCATGCCTTTGCCGCCAAACCTGGGCAACAACGCCGGATGAATATTGATGATTTTGTTATGGAAGGCCTTCACAAACTCTGCCGGCAACAGCCACAGAAAGCCGGCCAGCACAATTAGGTCCGGCTCATAGGCATAGACTTGCTGCGCGACGGTTCCGTCCTTTAAAGAAGGTCTGTCAAAGACGACGGTGGGTACGTTAAAGTTTTCGGCACGCTGCAGGGCAAACGCATCTGGGTTGTTGGAGAAGAGCGCCGCCACCTGAATGGCTGGGTGGTTCTCAAACTGTTCCAGCAGGCGCTGGGCGTTGCTCCCGGAGCCGGAAGCGAAAATGACGATGTTCTTTTTAGAAGAAGTACCCAAAACAGCGAGTCATGCAGATGGAAGAGCAAAGATAGCGTTTTTGCCTTCTTTTCCAGAAAATAGGCTAAAAACGATGGAATTGTTTTCGTGGGAGGCCTCGTATTTCTTTCTTCCCATTCCTCCGCCGTTGTTGGTGTTCTCACCAACGATCCAGACTGCCATCCAAGCAGCTCCTTCTATGGGGCAGAAGTTTCTTCCGTGACTCGCTGTTAGGCATTTGCCGTGCACTTCCGTTGGCCTTTGCCTTGGCAGTGCCGTCTGTTCCGGTGCGAAAGACCAACCTTGTTTCATTTCTTCTGCTAAGCGCTCACGGCCGCGAGGCCCCGTCCCGGCCCTTCGCACTGCTGTTGTTTGTGGGACTTTGTCCCTGCCGTCGCTGGCCGCGGCGCACAAACACCAGAGGCGCTCAGGACCAGGACTGGTTTCGGTCCCATTCTGCTGCTGTTGGATGGTTGGTTTAGCTTGTTGCAGGTGATAGCTTTGGCTGTCGGTGCAGAGTCACGCGTGCCAAGGCACGGTTTGTTATTCTCTTTCCCGCATTGGTAGTCCCTGTCTAGAACGGCCTCTCCCAACGCGGATACCCCCTTGAGGGGGGCGAAGGGGGGTGTTTACACCTGTAGAATTTTAGCATTCCGTCCTCCTTTGAAGGAAGTAAGGGGATGGAAGGTGGTTACCAATTGCGACGGCTTCTACTCAAAATGCCTTGTAGCATCCGGTAGGATGTAATAGTGTTCGCGAGCGAGGACGTGGGAGTGACTTCGCAAGAAACCGTTTTTGGCTTGTTTTCCAGAAAATAGGCTAAAAACGGCCAAATTAATTTAAGCGGGCCAGCCCCGTAGGCAATTGTTTGTTCTGGATAGGCTGGTGCGACTGGATTCTGGGTTTCTTCTCTGTGAGGTATTTCCAATAGCGCTTTGGCATATGGCGCATGTGCAGTTTCTTGTTGCGCCGTTCTGGAATGTTGACGTGGTCAAAGTACGCCTGCCACAGTTGTTGGTACAAAGGCTCTACACCCGCTAGGATATCCTGCGGCAAATCTATCTTTTGGAACGCCGGTGCTTCTTCTTCCATAGACACCAGCTCTACAAACTGGCCATTATAGAACGCGCCGTACTGCCGCTTTACGTCATAGATAAGCCATTGCTGGTCGGCGTAGCGTTTCTCAAAGTGGGTGACAATCAAAGGCAACACGTTGAAGTCAGGTTGGATGGGCGCTACGTATAGGCCGTCTTGAGTGCACTGGAACCTGACAAAGGCTTCCATGCGGTGCTTCTCTCTAAACATCTGCTTGCCCACCTGCGCCATCTTCTGCACGCAGGGCTCCGCGAAGTTCTCTTCTATGCCCTCCTGCTGACTGGAGAAGACCAATTGCACAAACTGCCAGATGAGCATCTCAAACCCCGCCTGTTCCCAGAGGTAGGCTTTGTACACGTTCTCCCACGCCGGCTTTGACAGTTTCTTTCCCAAGCCTTCCCAAACGCGTTTGGCTTTGGCCTCGTCTGAAGGAATGAAATGGTGCTCGGCAAAAATACCGGGAGGTGCCTCGCCTTCTTTCCCTATCTGGTCTGGCCACGCCTTGCGCTCATACGCCTCAAAGATGACCGTGAGCAGTCCCTCAAAAGAGCCGTCATAGGTATAGAAGTGCATAGCCAAAGGATACGCGAGCTTAGGAAGCGATGCGGATGTTGCTCAAGGCGGCGTTGGCGGCTTCTTCCTGGCGCTGGGCAGATAGTTGGCGCAGATAAGGCACCAGGGTGCTTAGCTTGCAACGGAAAGAAACAGGAGCTACAGTTTGGCGGGCAGTGATAGATTGCATGGCAGTAATGGTTTGATTTTTAACAAGTAAGATTTTCTTTTGTTTGGGAGCGTTCAGCTTCCCAGTTCTGGGGTTCCGGTGGCGGCGGCTCAGCTGGCCTGCTGAAACAAATCCAGCTGACTTCCCCACAGACCGTTTCTGTCTCCCTTTTCCCCGAAAAGGATTCTTCTTCGGATGGCTTCCTCGTCCCATTCTCTCGTCTCCAAACTGCGCCCTCCGCAGGTGATAAAATACTTGGCCCGTTTAATGACTACTCCAATCTGTTTCAGGTTCTCCCAACTGAGGTAGGCAAAGCGGCGGGCCGCCACTATCTTTTTGGCTGACTTCAATCCAATGCCCGGCACCCGGACAATCATCTCATAGTCTGCCGTGTTAATCTCTAAAGGAAACACGTGCCGGTTGCGCAACGCCCAAGCCAACTTAGGGTCAATCTGCAAATCCAGGTTAGGGTTTTGTTCATCCAGCAACTCCTTGGCATCAAAACCATACAAGCGCATGAGCCAATCTGCCTGATACAACCGGTTCTCTCTGATAATGGGCGGCGTGCTGATGATAGGCAGGCGGCTGTCTGTCACCACGGGCACGTAGCCAGAATAATAGACCCGCTTTAACTCAAAGTTCTTGTACAAGCCACTGGACAAGGCCAGGATTTGACGGTCACTCTCGGGCGTGGCACCCACTATCAATTGCGTGCTTTGTCCGGCTGGCGCGAACGACGGCGTGGACTTGAACAGCTTTTTCTCTTCCTTCACCAAAACCAACTGGTCTTTGATGTTTCCCATGGGCGTGAGAATTTCTTGGTAGTTCTTCTCAGGCGCCAAGGTCTGCAGGCTCAGTTCAGAAGGAAGCTCAATGTTCACACTCAGCCTGTCGGCATATTTACCGGCTTCTTTGATGAGTTCTTCGCTAGCCCCTGGAATAGTCTTGAGGTGGATGTACCCATTGAAGTTGTGCTCCAGGCGCAGCTTCTTGGCAATGCGCACCAAGCGCTCCATGGTATAGTCAGAGTCCTTGAAAATACCAGAACTCAGAAACAGACCTTCAATGTAATTGCGACGGTAGAAGTTGATGGTTAAATCCACTACCTCTTGCACGGTGAACCCCACGCGCTTCACGTCATTGCTCTTTCTAGACACGCAGTAGGCACAGTCAAAAATGCAGAAGTTGGTCAGCAGGATTTTGAGCAGAGACACGCAACGGCCATCCTCGGTGTAGCTGTGGCAAATGCCCATTCCTTCGGCGTTGCCTAATCCTTTGCCTTCGTTTTTGCGTTTACCGCCGCTAGAAGAGCAAGAGACGTCGTACTTAGCCGAGTCTGCCAAAATGCTTAGCTTTTCAATGATAGTGTTCTGCATCTGTGTGGGTTTATCTTCTCCTGAATGCGTTAGCAAGATACTAACCACTCGCTTTTATAACTAATATTTTTAGCTTTTGTTTTCCACAAGCTGATGTTCATATGTTTATAACGCTAAAAAAATTAGCATATATAGCTTCTATGCCAGATATGGATGATTTTTGCGTACTTTAGAAGGATGGATCATTGGGCATGAACGCTAACAGACCCGGCACCGGTCTTTTGCAGACCCTTAGAGTTGCCACAATCTTTCTACTGTTTTCTTGGCTGTGGCTTTATGGCTCACCCATGGCCTGCGCCCAGGTGGTGGTGCCAGATACCTCCTTTGTCCCCTCGCCCGTTATAGCTCCTGTAGACACGGTTGCCAAAGACTCTATCCACCAAAAGCGGTTCCTGGATTTTTTGCGGCGCATGAGCCAGCGCAAAACCATTTTTGGCAGAGCCATCAGAGCGTTGGTGGTTTTTAAACCGCGCAAACTGGAAGGCCCCGTAGACGCAGAGCTTCTCCCCCAAGACCAGGATCAGCATAATTACAAGGTGGTGCGCAAAATCCATTTTGTGAGAATGGATGCCTTCGGCTACAACATCAATGACACCTTGCAAGTACCAGACAATGGGCTGGAGAAGTTTGGCAACGCCCTGCACTCCAGGTCCAAGCCCCGGCTGCTGCGCAACAAGCTGCTGTTTCAGAAGGGCAAGATTCTGGAGCCATTGGCCCTTTCTGAGTCAGAGCGTCTGTTGCGCCAGACGGACTATATAGTAGATGCGCGCGTTCTGGTCAATGAAGCCACCTCCACCCAGGACAGCGTAGACGTCACGGTCATCACCAAAGACATCTTCAGCCTGAGTGGTTCTGGGTCTGTAAGCACCTCGGGCACCCGGCTGGCTTTGCGGGACATGAACTTTATGGGATTAGGGCACCAGATACGCACCGTGGGCCGGTTTGGGATGGATGACCCGCAGGGCTGGCTGTTCCAGGGGAGCTACGTGATAGAGAACCTCTACCGCTCCTACATCTCGGCCCAGTTGATCTACCGCAATGAGTACACCTACAAACAGCAGGGCATCTCTTTTCAGCGCGATTTTTACTCCACCAACACCAAATACGCCGGCGGGGCTTCCATTTTCTGGTACCAGACCCTGCAAAAAGACTTTTATGAGCCCGAGGTGTATGACACGGACCCCGTTCCCGCGCCGGCCGCCATCCTCTACAAACCCTTGGATTACAACATCCAGGATGTGTGGGTGGGCCGCGCCTTCCGCCTCAAGTCCTATGACCTGGGCCAGGACAACCCGGGCCGCCTTATTACCGCCCTGCGGGTCATGAACGTGCAATACACGCAAGGCACCGGCCCTACCATCCAAAGTGCCAGGTTGTACCTGTCTGGCCTGGGTTACAGTTTCAGGAGGTATTACAAAGACCAGTACCTGTTTGGTTTTGGTAGAACAGAGGATATTCCGGCGGGTAATCTATTGGCGGTGACGGCAGGCTTTGAAGACGGCTCTGCCAAAAACCGCCTGTACTTTGGCACCAAGGCCGCGTTTGGCAAGTACCGTCCCAACTTTGGGTATCTGTACGGCGGCATTGAGTATGGCAGCTACCGGTACCAGGACGCTTGGGAACAGGGCGTGCTCACCTCTGAGGCCTTGTATTTTACGCCGCTCTACAAGCTCAACCGCTGGCGCTGGCGTCATTTTCTCTGGAACAGAACCCAGATTGGCCTGCGCCGCCCAGATTTGTTTGCCCTGCACATTAACCAGGAAGACGGCATCAGGGGGTTTAGGTCTGAGACGGTGCGTGGGTACCGCAAATTTGTCTTGAACTATGAGACCAACTTCTTTGCGCCGGTGACCGTGTTTGGGTTCAGGCTGGCGGTGGTGGGCTTCGCCGATCTGGCCTGGATCACGGACAAGAAGGACGCCTCTCCTTTTTCAGAAAAGCCATACACGGGTTTTGGCATGGGCTTCCGGTTCCGGAACGAATATTTACCCTTCAGCACCATTCAGATTCTGGCAGGCTATTACCCTCGGGTACCCATTGACAACCAAACCGACTTCAAGTTTTTCAGAAGCTCCCGTCCGTATTATGACTTCAATGACCTGCGCTTTACCCAACCCTTGATCACGGAGTTCAGGTAAGCCGTTTTTAGGCTATTTTCTGGAAAAGAGGCCAAAAATGGGCTATCCTTCTGTAGTTGCCATCTATCAGGTATTGCGGGCGCGCTGAATTCTCATTAATTTCCTTAGCTTTATCTCCACCTCGTTCAAAGCAACTTCCTGAAGGCCAGAGATTCTGCACCCGGTTGCTGCCTTTTTTTGCGCACCGTATGGTAAAACGTTTACACACACCGTTCTTTCTGCTTTTTTGGGCTTTGCTGCTCCTTTTGGCAAGCAACAGTCAGGGGCAAAGCACGTCTAACAAGGGGCGTGATTTCTGGCTGGGTTACATGGCGCATTTTGAGGGTACCAACTCCAGAATGAACCTCTACGTCACCTCAGACCGAAACGCCCAAGTGACGGTGGCCGTGGGCCAGAATACTCCATCTACTTATTCTGTGACGGCCAACCAGGTGACGGTCATTCCCATTAGCGTGGCGCAGGCGTATGTGGGCACCTCAGAAGTCATTGAAGCCAAGGCCATCCATGTCACCTCAGATGTGCCGGTGGTGGTCTATTCTCATATCTACTACACCAACAAGTCGGCGGCTACGCTGGTCTTGCCTACCAACACTTTGGGCCGGTCTTACTACGCCATCAGCTATGACCAGCTCTTATACCCCACAGACCCCGGCCGGGCCTCGTCGCAATTGATGGTGGTAGCCCTGGAAGACAATACCACCATTGAAATCACGCCTACCGTGCCTACCTTAGACGGCAAACCCGCTGGTGTGGCATTCTCCCCAGAAAGGCCCCTCATGAAAGGCGAAGTCTACCAGGTACGCACCTTTCAGGACCTAACGGGCACCAAGGTGGAATCCATTGACACAGGCCTGGGTTCCTGCAAGCGCATTGCGGTTTTCTCTGGCAGCGCCTGGACGGCCGTGCCTTTAAACTGCCCGGCCGTGGTGAGCGGCGACAACCTCTACCAGCAACTGTACCCGGTGAGTGCCTGGGGCAAGAACTTTGTGACCGCGCCCTTCAAAAGTCGCTTGGCTGGGGATGTATTTAGAGTTCTGGCTTCTGAGGACAATACTACCATTAGTATCAACGGCACGCCAGTAACCAAAAACAAGGGGCAGTTCCATGAATTTGAGAGCAGCACACCCAATTTCGTTTCCTCAGATAAGCCCATTCTGTTTGCGCAATACGCTAAAACCCAGTCTTGTGACAACGTGCAGGCAGACCCCGAGATGACCTTGGTCAATCCTGTTGAACAGACCCTAAAAGACATTACGCTGTACTCCTCCAAAGACTTCCAGATTTCCAGGCACTACATCAACGTGACCATGAAGGCGCAGGACACGGCCACGTTTCTGATGGACGGCAAAAAGGTGCCGTTCACGCCTATTCCCGCCAATCCACAGTTTGCCTATTCCCAGAACACGGTACAACAGGGAAACCACGCGCTCAAGGCAGACAGCGGGTTCAATGCGGTGGCGTACGGGTTTGGGCAGGTAGAATCATATGGGTACTCGGCGGGGGCCAACGTGAACAACCTGGTGCAGAACATTACGGTGCTGTCAGATTCTGTCTGTGATAGCCGCAACATCAAGTTCAAAGGCTTTGCCATCTACAACCCGCTGGCCTGGAAGTGGTATTTTGGAGATGGCGCCACCTCAACTGAGCAAAATCCTTCGCATACGTTTCCTAAACCCGGCACCTATACGGTATCCTTGGTTACCACCAAGTCCAACGGAAACGACTGTGACTCACAGGACTCTACCTACATTGAGGTAGAGGTACACAACAACCCGCAGGCAGATTTTACTTACAACACGGTCTGCACCAATGAAAGCACGCAGTTCACAGATGCCACCAACGTGACTACCGGCGAGGTCTTGAAAGAGTGGTACTGGAACTTTGGGGACGGCACCAAATCCAGAGAACAAAACCCACTGCACCAGTTCAAGACGCCGGGCACCTACACCGTAACTCTGATGGTGGCAACGCAGGCGCTCTGCATCAATGAAATTCAAAAGGTGATCACCATTTATGCCCCGCCCAAGGCCAAATTCAGCGCACCAGCGGTTTGTGACCAACAACAAATGATGTTCACAGACCAAAGCACCGTGGCCCAGGGAAGCATTACGCAGTGGGCCTGGGATTTTGGCGATGGTTCTGCCCTGACTACGGCCGCCTCGCCCAAGCATTTGTACGCCGCGCCCGGCACCTATTTGGTAAAGATGAAGGTAACCTCAGACAAAGGTTGTGTAGACTCCACCCAGCTTTCGGTGACCGTCAACCACCAACCCATCGCTGAGTTCAACCTACCTGATATTTGCATCAAGGACGATGCGGTCTTCCAGAACACCTCCCGCATCGCCTTGGGCACCCTCTCCTACTTGTGGGAGTTCGGGGACGGCAAGACCTCCACGGAGCGTCACCCGCGCCACCGCTACGCGGCAGAGGGAGTCTACACCGTCAAGCTCACCGCCACTTCAGACAAGGGCTGCGTGGCAACGGCCTCCAACACCTACACCGTGAGCGGCGCCGTGCCCGAGCCGGACTTAAGCGCCTCCTCCTTCTGCCAGAAGCAGGGCGTGCAGTTCACAGACGCCAGCAAAATCGCCTTTGGGAACATTGTGCGCTGGCGCTGGACCTTCGGAGACGGACAATTCTCCGATGACCGAAACCCTAAACACCAATATGCAGCCGCAGGCACCTACCAAGTGAAGCTGCGCGTCTGGTCGGGCATTGTTTGCACAGATTCTCTCACCAAGCAGATCACCGTCGTACCCAACCCCGTGGCCGGATTCACCACGGCCAACGTCTGCGAGGGCGAGGCAGCCCAGTTCACCAACACCTCTACGGCCAACGGCAACGGCGCCCTTTCCTATGACTGGGCCTTTGGGGATGGAAAAACCTCCACGGAGCAGAACCCGAGCCACAAATATACTGCGCCCGGCACCTACTCAGTGACTCTGGTGGTGAAGGCGGCCAACTCCTGCGAAGAAACCTTCACCAAGACCTTCACCGTCTACCCCACTCCGCGCGCGGACTTCTCTCCCACGGTGGGCTGCCAGGCAGACGCGGTCACGTTCCAGGACATGACCAGCCTCTCGGGCGGCAGGCTCACCAAGTGGGCCTGGGATTTTGGGGACGGCACCAGCTCTACGCAACAGAAGGCCAGCCACAAGTACACCAACCCAGGCACCTACGCCGTCCGGCTCACCGTCACCTCAGACAAAGGCTGCGCCAGCACCGTCACCAAGCAAATCGTCATCACGCCTACGCCCGTGGCCACCGCCGGCCCCGACCAGCTGATCTGCGGCAAGACCACTACCACCCTGTCTGCCAATGTAACCAAACCCGCCGCCGGGAAATGGACCGTGACTAGTGGCGCCGGCGGAAACTTCTCTGATGCAACCTCACCCAAGGCCACCTTCACGGGCATAATGAACGAGACCTACGTGCTGCGCTGGACGGCCAGCAACAGCCCCTGTGTCAATGTTTTTGACGAAATGGAAATCAAGTTCAGGCCCACGCCTAAGGCAGACGCTGGCAAAGACGTGGTTTTGGTGGAAGGTGAGAGTACCACCCTGGCCGGCACTGGGGAAGGCAGCCTGAGATGGACGCCGGGCACCAGCCTGAGCAACACCAACACTGGCAACCCGGTGGCCACGCCGCTGGTCACCACCCAATACTACCTGAACGTGCTCTCAGCGGCGGGCTGCCCCAACGTGGACAGCGTGCTGGTGACGGTGCTTAAGAAACTCAAGATCCCGAAGGCCTTCTCACCCAACGGCGACGGCGTGAACGACACCTGGGAGATTCCCGGCGTGGAGGACTACCCTAACCTGAGCATGGAGGTCTACAACCGCTGGGGAGAGCTTGTCTACACCGCCCACGGCTACCCCGTGCCCTGGGACGGCAGGCGCAACGGGGTGGACCTGCCGGTGGGCGCCTACTACTTCATCATCAACCCGCACAACGGGCGTCCTAAGTTCTCTGGGTCTTTAACTATCCTGCGCTAATGGAAAAGCTATTCAGAAAAGTATCGCTTGTGCTGGCATTGGTGTTACTGCTTATGGTAGAAAGCCGTGCCCAGCAGATTCCGCACTACAGCCAGTACACGCTCAATCCGCTTCTCCTAAACCCAGCCATCTCCGGCACCGACAACTATCTGGACGTGCGTGCCGGGTACCGCAACCAGTGGGTGGGGCTGGAGGGCGCGCCCACCTCCTACTACCTGAGCGGCCACATGTCGCTTGGCAAGCTGGACTACAACAGCACGCCCACCACGTTCAGGCCGCAGTCCTTTTCCAAAACCAAGAGCCGCGCCCAGTGGAAGCCCCAGCACAAGAGCACCCTGCAGAAGACCCGCGCCCACCACGGGCTGGGCGCGCTTATCCAGGTGGACCAGGCCGCCGGCCTCAAGCGCACCGATGCCCAGCTCCTCTACGCCTACCACCTGCCGCTCAGCGCCAACGTCAAGCTGGCCGCAGGCATAGCGGCGGGCGTCACGCAGTACGGCCTCAACTGGGAGCACCTCTCCTTCACCAACCCCGGCGACCCGGTGACCAGCGCCAACGACTACCGCAAGACCCGGCCCAACCTGGGCGTGGGCCTCATGGCCTACGGCGACCGCTTCTACGCGGGCGTGTCATTGGCGCAGATCCTGCCCGCTCCGTTCAGCTTCCGGGCCTCGGGGCCGGGCCAGACGCCGGCCAGCCAGCAGCGCCACCTCTTCGCGCACGGCGGCTACCGGTTCGCGGCGGGCCGGCAGTTCAGCGTGCTGCCCTCCCTGGTGCTCAAGTACGCCAGCCCCAGCCCGCTGTCTTTTGACGCCACCGCCAAGGTATACTACCGGGACCAGTTCTGGCTGGGCGGCACCTACCGGCATCATGACGCGGCGGTGGCCATGGCGGGCTTTCAATTGAAACAGCGCCTGCACCTGGGCTACGCCTACGACTTCACCACCAGCGCGCTCGGTACCGTGAGCCACGGCAGCCACGAGGTAGTGCTGGGCCTCATGCTCCGCAACACCCGAGGCGTCTTCTCCCCTTCCCAGTACTGGTAGTTCGTTTTTGGGCTGTTTTCTGGAAAACAGCCCAAAAACGAAGGCTTTGCACAAAGTTTGCGCCGTCTATCCAAGGTGCCGCTTAGAATTTCTACCTTTGTTCAAATAACCATACATTTTTGGACGGCATGCTGCACCTAGGCGACTACAACTACCTTGAAATTCTGAGAGAACTGGACCACGGCTATTATCTGGGCTCTGAGGATGGAGACGTGCTGTTGCCGCGCAAGTACATTCCGGAGGGCGTGCACGTGGGTGACATGATCACCGTCTTTGTATACCGTGACTCTGAAGACCGCCTCATTGCCACCACGCTAGAACCCAAAGCCAAGGTAGACCAGTTTGCCTGTTTGCAGGTGAAAGACATCAGCAATTTTGGGGCATTTATGGAGTGGGGCCTGGAGAAGGATTTGTTTGTGCCGTACCAGAACCAGCATGAGCCCTTGCACGTGGGCCAATGGGCGCTGGTGTACGTGTACTTAGACGAATCTTCTGACCGGTTGGTGGGCTCTACCAAACTGGCTCCCTTTCTTAATTATGATGACATGCCTCCGCAGGAAGGTGAAGAGGTGCAGATTCTGATTGGCCCGGAGAAGGCCCTGGGCTACCAAGTGATGGTAAACAACGGTTTTCTGGGCATGCTCTACCGCAACGAAATCTTCAAACCGCTGCAATCTGGAGAATATACTCAAGGCTTCGTGAAAAAAGTACGGAAAGACAACCGCCTGGATGTGAGCCTGCAAAAACAAAGCTATGATGAGGCCCTGGAAGCCGCCGAAGCCATTCTAGCCAAGCTTAAGGCAGAGGGTGGCACCCTATCCCTCACTGACAAGAGCAGCCCAGAGCTGATCTACCAGACCTTGGGCATGAGCAAGAAGACCTTTAAAAAAGCGATTGGTGCCTTATATAAAAGAGGAGACGTGCAACTATTGCCAGACAGCGTGAGTCTTTCTCCCAAGAACTAGCGCTTGCCCATCCCTTTTGCCATTACCATTGCCCAATGAAATACGTCTGTCTACTTTCTCTTTTTATCTGCAGCGCCCTGTATTGTCAGGCGCAGGCGCCCAAAGTTACCAAGAAAATAACCGCCGCCCGCACGCAGACGCCCCCTAAGCTAGACGGCCTACCAGACGAGGAAATATGGCAGCAGGCACCCGTGGCCTCAGACTTCATACAGAACGTTCCTAACTTGGGAGCTCCCTCCAAGCAGCGCACCGAGGTGCGCATGCTCTATGACGATGCCGCCGTGTACGTGAGCGCCATGCTCTTTGACACCGCCCCAGACTCTATCCTTACCCAGTTAAGCGCCCGTGACGGCGGCCAGGTGAACGCAGACATGTTTGGCGTATACTTTGACACGTATTTAGACAAACAGAACGCTTTCGGGTTTGAGGTGGCCACCTCTGGCGTGCAGACCGATTTTAAGCTGACCAGCAACGGCGATGACCGCGCCTGGGACGCCGTGTGGCAGAGCGCCGTGGCCCGCCATGACAAAGGCTGGTCCGTGGAGATCCGGATTCCGTATTCCGCCATCCGTTTCCCTAATAAGGAGGTACAAACCTGGGGCATTAACTTCTGGCGGGGCATACGCCGCTACCGCGAGGATGCCTTCTGGAACTTCGTGGACAGCTCCGTACAAGGGTTCGTGAATCAGTTTGGCCAGGTAGAAGGCATCTCTAACATCAAGTCTCCGTTACGTCTCTCTTTAATGCCCTACATCTCTGGGTACGCCACGCATAATGAAGCCGGCAAAGACAAGGTGGAAATGAGTGTGAACGGCGGCATGGACGTGAAATACGGTATCAACGACGCCTTCACCCTGGACATGACCTTGGTCCCGGACTTCGGGCAGACGCAGTCAGACGCCCAAGTACTGAACCTCTCTCCGTTTGAGGTGCGCTTCAATGAAAATCGGCAGTTCTTTACAGAAGGGACAGAACTCTTTAACAAAGCCGGTCTTTTCTACTCCAGGCGCATTGGCACCACGCCAATAGAATACTTCAGCCTGCCCTATGACAAACAGCGGTACGGCGAAACCATTTCTGTGATAGAAAACCCAGACAAGGCCAGCCTGGTTAACGCTACAAAGGTTTCTGGGCGAACAAACAAGGGCTTGGGCATTGGCGTCTTCAACGCCGTGACCAAAAACACTTATGCTACCCTGCGCAGCGAGGAAATCGGTGAGGAGTTTGAAGTATTAACGGATCCGGTGACCAACTACAACGTGCTGGTGCTGGACCAAAGCCTGCCCAACAGTTCTTACATCACCTTCACCAACACCAATGTGACCAGGGGCCATGGCTATTACAACGCCAACGTGTCTGGGGTGCTGGCCAAGTTCTCCAACAAAAAGAACAGCTATACTGGCGGCGGGCAGTTTAACCTGAGCCAGAAGTATTTTAAAAACACAGAGCCCTCGCAGGAAAAGGTAGACCTGGGCTACACCTATAACGCCTGGTTTGGCAAGACCAGCGGCAACTTTCAGTTTACGGCAGAGCATAGCGTCAAGAACCACACCTATGACATCAATGACCTGGGCTACCTGAGCAACAACAACAGCATTGACAACAAAGCCAACGTACGGTATAACATCTACAAGCCCTTCTGGAAGTTGAACAACCTCTACAACGCCGTGGGCATCCAGCATCGCATGTTGTACAAGCCAGCAGCTTTTTCTCAGATAGTTTACTTTATTGAGACCAACGCCACTACCAAGAACTTCCTGGCTTTTGGCTATACCCTCGCGTTTCTGCCGCACAACAACTATGACTACTTTGAACCCAGGTCTTATGAGAACGGCGTACCAAACCGTAAATGGAGACAGCCCGGCGGCGCAGAGTACAGCGGCTATATTTCCTCTGATTACCGCAAAAGGTTTGCCCTGGATGTAAACGGCGGCATTTTCATCTCAGGAGAATATGACCAGAAGACCTATTGGGTGAATGTAAGCCCCAGAGTGCGCGTGAGTGACCACCTGATGCTCGTTTACAGAACCGGCTACAATGAAAATTTAAACAGCTTTGGTTTTGTAAAGAACCTAACCAGTGGAAACGGGCAAAAAGACATCGTCTTTGGCCGACGCACCGTGAAAACCATTGAGAACAGCCTCACTGGGTCTTACATATTCAATGCCCGCACGGCCTTGAATATTAACGCCCGTCACTATTATTCCAACGCCTCTTATCATGAGTATTTCTTACTGCAGGAAGACGGCAACATGAGTGCATACACTAACATGGCTGAAAGCCCGTCCAGCGCTAACCGCAACTTCAACGCCTTCAACATAGACGTGGTGTACAGCTGGCGGTTTGCCCCGGGCAGTGAGATGAGCATTGTCTGGAAGAATGCCATTTACGATGATCTGGTGCCTACGCACACAAACTATTTCAGGAATTTCAACAATACCCTGCACGCTAACCAATTAAATAGCTTCTCCGTTAAGCTGTTATATTATCTGGACTACCTGGTGATAAAACAAGCCCTCAAAAAATAACGGACTCTATGGAATCTGCCAAAACCGCCCTCATTGCAGGTGCCAGTGGGTTGGTGGGCAGCCACTGCCTGCAACTGCTACTGAATGACCCCAGATACAGCAAGGTCATCTCCATTGGCAGGCGCCCCCTGCACCAAGAACATCCAAAGCTAAAGCAGCTGGTGGTAGACTTCAATGACCTGACCAAGGTGCAGCAAAGCCTGGTGGCAGATGACGTGTACTGCTGCCTGGGTACCACCATCAAAAAGGCGGGCTCTAAGGAAAACTTCCGGAAGGTGGACTTGCATTACGTGGTGAACCTGGCCAAAATCACCGCCAAGAACTTCGCCACGCAGTTTCTGGTAGTCTCTGCCTTGGACGCAGACCCAGAGTCGCATATTTTCTATAACCACACCAAAGGCGAAATGGAGCAGGCCGTGAAAGCGCTGCCCTTCACCGCCGTGCACATTTTCCAGCCGTCTTTGCTTTTGGGCAACCGCCAGGAGAAACGAACGGGTGAGACTATGGCCGCCGTCGCCATGCGCTGGTTTGGGTTCCTGCTGCGCGGCCCTCTGCGCAAGTACAGGCCCATTCAAGCCAAAACCGTAGCCAAAGCCATGCTGGAAGCTGCCAAACAAGACGGCGGTGGCGTGCTGGTACACCCTTCTGAGCAAATGCAGCAATACGCAGCCTAATGGTTGATTGCTGATTGTTGTTTTTGGCTTGTTTTCTGGAAAAGAGGCTAAAAACGGCTAAAGTAAGAAGCACATTATTGCCACCCAGCTACGATTTTTTCTAAAACCCGAGGCAGAGATTAGAGTATTAAGAAAACTTCTACTTCTTAATTTCTACCCATGGCGTCTGCTGAGCATCAGTTTAAACACCTCTTTCCGCGCAGTGTGCAATATGACCCTCATTGGGTGCGTACCCATTCCATGGGCGAGAACGTGCTTTTCAACCTGGAGAGCATTACGGCTCAGATTCCGCTCAAGAAGGGCATGCGCGTGTTGGACTTGGGCTGCGGCAAGGCCATCAGTTCTATCTTTCTGGCCAAGGAGTTTGGGGTGCAGGTATGGGCGGTAGATGAGGCCATCTCTGCAACAGACAATTACAAGCGCATACTGGAAGAGAACTTAGAGAACCAGGTATTCCCCATTCAGGCAGATGCCCGGTCCCTGCCCTTTCCGCAGGAATTCTTTGACGTGGTGCTGGTCATTGACTCGTACACCTACTTTGGCACGGATGACAAGTACCTACCCTACATCTGCAAGTTCCTGAAGCCCGACGGCTACATTGGCGTGGTGGACGTTTGCTTTCTGGAGGAGATTGAGACGCTGGACCAGGTCCCGGATTTTCTGCAGGAAGACTACCAGGATTACTGGTACTACATCCACTCCATACCCTGGTGGAAGAAGCTCTGGGAGAAGACTGGCTTGGTAGAAGTGACCACTGCAGAGCTGCTCCCGGCCGCCCAGCTCATCAAGGAGCAGTATGTGAAGGACTTTGAGGAGCATGGTCAAAAAAAAGACCCGTTTGCCCGGGCGCTCAAAAAAGATAATCAGCAAACAATCAGCTTCTTCCGGCTGGTGGGCCAGCGCACCGACAAAAATGCCTACCTGCAGTCTTACAAAAAAAGCTAACTTGCAAGCGCAAAAGTTAGCTTAGACGAAGCAGACCTAGTTTTTAGCAGTAAATTCTCTGCTGCTACCTATAATAAATACAGTATCCTGACGATTATAAAATGACCCTCTCTAAGAAGCTGTCATTCATGATATTGTAGGTTTGGAATATCACATAGCGGAAACGCTGACAACGGTGAGCATTGATTTTAAGCCATTTTTTCATGCGCACCAGGACGGCCTATTCTTGTTGCCTGACGGCCCACTAACCGTGAGGCACATCACCTGATGCTTCCCCGAACCTACTTGAAAAGCCTGCCCTCGCGCAGGCTTTTTCATTGTATACCCGTTCCAACTTCACTCCAAGGGGAGAACGGTCCTTGGCTTTTCGTTTTTAGCCTCTTTTCTGGAAAACAGCCCAAAAACGACCATTGGCAGAGTTAAGATTAAGGTCTAAACAAAACGGCTGCTTGGCAAGGCAATGACTATGAGTAGGCGAAGTGGGAATATTGATTTTGCTATACGCCCACCACAAACTAGCCCATAGGCAACCGCATATACCACAGCAATCGGTTTTGGGATAGGTGGAATTTTCGTTGCTAGTCTCTTTTCCTGAAATACAGTCACCTCATTTCACATCATCTAACCTCATCCATGAACTCCCCGGTGACCAGATTGTAGCGCCTACCTTTGGGCAGCACGTGCAGCAGCAGGTGTTCCAGGCACAGAGGCTCTCCCTGCTCTATCTGGGTGAAGTTGTTCTCCTCCAGGTGTCGGCCATCAATGACCACTACCAAGCCAGAGCCGATGGTTTCAATGCACTCGTTCTCTCTAATCAAAATGCCGGTGTCCTCTCCCAGCCCAATGCCCACGTGTGACGGGTACGCCGAGATGGCTTCTATCAGGCGAGGCATGCGCCGTCGGTTGACAAAGTGGGTGTCAATGACCAGGTCTTCCAGCAGCCCCATGCCCTCTTGCAGACGCACCATTCCCTTAACCAGGGCATTGTCATCCCGTGACTCCTCAATCATGATCTTAGAAAGCGCCATGGCCCCGGCACTGGTCCCCGAGATGAGAAACTTCTCCTCCTGCTGGTAGCGCTGTTTCAAGAGTTCCAGCGCCGGCGACCCCAGAAAAACCTCTGAGATGCGGCGCTGGTCTCCGCCGGTGAACATGAGCCCGTCGGCCTTTTTGATCCTTTCCAGAAAATAGTCGTCCTGAGCGGTGTCTGAGTGTTGCATGTACAAGACTCCCACGTTGTCACATCCCAGCTTCAGAAACGCATCTAGGTAAAGCTGGCCCATCTGCTCTGGAATATGGGAGGCCGAGGTGATAACCTCAATGCGGGTGCCCAGGCCATGCAGCTCGTCATGAATGCGTTTGAGAATGCCATGGTCAAAGAACCGAAGATGCGTCTGCAAATGCTCCTCGGCAGGACTGGGATAGGTGCCCTTGTCCTCGTTGCCGCCAATGGCCACTATTTTCCCTTTGGGCTTTTGCATACGCGTCTGCTTACTCATGTACCGTAAGGCTCCCTTTCATGACCGGGTGGAAACTGCAGTAATAGGCCACACTTTTTGAAGCCACCAGGGTCCAGGATTGGCCGCTGGCCAGCGCCGGAGACTGCCAGGCGTTCTTTGAGGTTTCTGTGACATTATGCGTGACCACGTCCTTGTTGACAAACACCACCTTGTCGCCTTTCTTGACGGAGAGGCTGCCGGGAGAGAACTTCATCTGACTGATCTCTACCGTGTGCGTGACCTGAGCAAGCATACGCGGCCTGGTCCCCACCGCCATGAACAAGAAGAGCAGGAACAGGCCGTAGACCGCTTTGGCGCGCCAGTTAGCCGACCTTCTCATTTCTTATGGAAGTGTTTCTGCACCATCTCAGCATGTTCCAGGTGCGCTTTAAGGGCCGGAACCACAGACTCCAGAAAACCTCTCAGGTCTGCGTTGTCAGACTCTGGAATCAAGAGATCCTGCACCGCAGAGATTACAGACTTGTGGTAGGCCACCTCATTGTCAATGTAGGCTTTGTCAAAGGCCGCCCCAGATTTGGCCCGAAGGTCTTGCTTGGTTTTCTCTGCCTCTGCCAGGAGTTGTTTGCCCACGGCATGCTCCACGGGGGTAACGCCCAGTTTCTGCACCAAGGCCACAGCCTGGTTTATTACGGCGGTATGGTCATTGGTCATGGTCTGGGCAAACTGCAGGATCTCTTTGTTCTTGGATTTCTCCTGGGCCACTTGGGCAAACTCAATGTCTATTTTGTTGGCAGTCACCGCCACAGAGGCTACCTCTGCATCAGACAGTTGGGTAGTACCTTGCGCAAGCGCAGCGTGGCTAAACAGGGCGCAGAACAGAAAGCCCAAAGCGCCGGAAAATGTTGTTTTCAGTGTTTTCATGGTCGTTATAGATTAATGGTTTCTTATTAGATGCACCTGCCCTTAAGCCGTTACAAAATTTCATCTGAATCTTTAAGACGACCAGAAACCAGCAACCCAGGAAACTGACAAGCGGGAATGACTATTGACTGACTAGGATCCGCTGCATAACCCGTTCTACCAGCTCATCGCAGTGGGTAGAGCCAAACGCATAGGCAGTGGATTGGTCAAACAGGCTGCCCAGGCTCGTTTTTAGCATTTCTTTAGCCCTGTGCAGACGTACCCTGGTGTTGCTTTCAGAGATGTCCAGACAATGTACTACTTCTTGCAGGCTCATTCCCTCTACTTCCCTTAGAATGTACACAATCCTGTATTTCTCTGGAATCCTGTCAATGGCTGCTTCCAGTTCCTGCTTGATCTCCTGCCGAATGATGTTTTGCTCAGGGCTCAAATAGTTGACCGCCTGCAGATAGGTAGTGGCTAAATCTACCAACATACCAGGTTCTACAGCATTGGCCATTAGCTTCTTCTGGTCACGCAACTTGCCCAGCGCCACGTTGATCCCTATCCTGATGAGCCAGGTAGAGAAGAAAAGATGGTTTTTGAGCTGAGCCAGCCGTTCATAGGCTAGCAAATAGGTGTCCTGCATGGCATCTTCGGCGTCTGCCACCTCCTGCAAGTACGATCTGATGGCCCGGTACAGCTTCTGGTTATGACGGCGCATGAGCACCTCGTACAATTCCTTCTCGCCGTGCAACACCCGCTCCACTACCTCAGCATCTGAGTACAAGGAAGCGTGCGTGATCTGGTCTTTGGTTTTGGAGGAAGTTTCCATGCCGGAAGAATTTGAATGTGATGAAAGCGCAGGAAAAGCAGGTACTCACGCGGTATGGGAGGGCATTCTGTAGTACGTTTTTAATTGGCCTTCATCTAAGAAAAAGACCGGAACATTGATGGCTTTGGAGCCTGTGCTTTCATAGACCAGCCTAGAGACTTTTGGCAAATACTCTCTTAGCTCCGTTTTTTGCTTGTTTTCCAGGAAATAGCCCAAAAACGCCTTCCAACAGTCAGCAATGAAAAATCAGCAATAATCCAATTTGGAGAATGACACGCCGGCGCTTACATTTGCAACACTTATCCAGAAAGACGGAGGGATTAGGCCCTGTGATGTCTTAGCAACCCAATTCAGTTGGGTGCTACTTCCTACCCAGTTCGCTTGGCGTGCTGGGGGAGATGAGTGACGGAATTTCCTGCCCGCCCGCCCGCCACTTTCCTCCGCGCTTTCTGTATACGTAACCATACCCACGGTGAACCCAGAAAGAGATGACGCGCATAGAGGAAGAAGTACAAAAACGAATTTTAGTCTTAGACGGTGCCATGGGCACCATGATTCAACGCTACAACCTCCAAGAAGAGGACTACCGCGGTGAGCGTTTTAAAGACCATCCCACAGATGTAAAGGGCAACAATGATTTGCTTTCCCTCACGCAGCCGCACATCATCAAAGAAATACACAGCCAGTACTTTGAGGCCGGCGCCGATATAGCGGAGACCAACACGTTCAGCGGCACCTCCATTGCCATGGCCGATTACCAGATGGAGGATTTGGTCTACGAACTCAATTTTGAATCTGCCCGCGTAGCCCGTGAAGCGGCCGATGAGTGGACCGCGAAGACCCCAGACAAACCGCGTTTTGTGGCCGGCGCCATGGGCCCTACCAACCGTACTGCCTCTCTTTCACCAGACGTAAACAACCCTGGCTACCGCGCCATCACCTTTGATGATTTAGTAGAGGCGTACACTGAGCAGATTAGAGGCTTGGTAGACGGCGGCGTAGATGTGCTATTGGTGGAAACCATCTTTGATACCTTGAATGCCAAGGCGGCTTTGTTCGCCATTGACCAATACAGCCAGCAGACGGGCAAGCGTCTGCCTATCATGGTGTCTGGTACCATCACAGATGCCAGCGGCCGTACCCTTTCTGGGCAAACGGTAGAGGCGTTTTTGTACTCGGTGTCGCACATGCCGTTATTGAGTGTGGGCTTTAATTGCGCCTTGGGCGCGAAGCAGTTGCGTCCGCACTTGCAGTCTTTGGACAAAGCGTCTAAATTCAGAATCAGTGCCTACCCGAATGCTGGTTTGCCAAACGCGTTTGGGGCCTATGATGAGACGCCTGAGCAGATGGGCGAGCACATACGGGATTATTTAGAAAACAACTTCGTGAACATTGTGGGTGGTTGTTGTGGCACTACGCCGCCGCACATCAAAGTCATTGCCCAGATTGCCCAAGAATTCTCACCGCGTCCCCTCCCGGAATTACCGGCCGTTCCCACCTACTCCGGCTTGGAACCCCTCACCGTCTTTGAAGGCTCCAACTTCGTCAACATCGGCGAACGAACCAACATCACCGGCTCCAAGCAATTCAAGCGCCTTATTGTAAACGGCCAGTATGAAGAAGCCCTGGCCATCGCCCGCGGGCAGGTAGAAAACGGTGCCCAAATCATAGACGTGAACATGGACGAAGGTCTGCTGGACTCCGAAGCCGCCATGACCACCTTCCTCAACCTTATCGCCTCAGAACCAGACATCGCCCGCGTGCCCATCATGATTGACTCCTCTAAGTGGAGCGTGATTGAAGCCGGTCTGAAGTGCGTGCAAGGAAAAGCCATTGTCAACTCCATCTCCCTCAAAGAAGGCGAAGCCCAGTTCAAGGAAATCGCTCGCAAGGTGCGCAGTTACGGGGCCGCCGTGGTGGTGATGGCTTTTGACGAAGAAGGCCAAGCCGACAACTACGAACGCCGCATACAAATCTGCCAGCGTGCTTATAACATATTAACAAAAGAAGTAGGCTTCCCGCCGCAGGACATCATCTTTGACCCGAACATCTTAACGGTGGCCACGGGCATGGAAGAGCACAACAACTACGCCGTAGACTTCATCAACGCCACCCGCTGGATTAAAGAAAACCTGCCGGGCTGTAAAGTAAGCGGCGGCGTGAGCAACATTTCTTTCTCGTTCAGGGGCAATGACCCCGTGCGCGAGGCCATGCACTCTGTGTTTTTGTACCACGCCATCAAAGCCGGTCTGGACATGGGTATTGTCAACGCGGGAATGCTGGAAGTCTACGAGCAAATCCCGAAGGATCTGCTGGAGCGCGTAGAGGATGTAATCTTGAACCGCCGTCCAGATGCCACCGAGCGCTTGGTAGATTTCGCTGAAACGGTAAAAAACAAAGGCAAAGAGATTGTCCGGGATGAGGCCTGGCGCAGTGAGCCGGTGCAGAAGCGTCTGACGCACGCGCTGGTGAAAGGCCTGGTGGAATACATTGACCAGGACGTAGAAGAAGCCCGTCACCTGTTCCAGAAGCCGCTGGAAGTGATTGAAGGCCCGTTGATGGATGGCATGAACGTGGTGGGCGACTTGTTCCAGGAAGGAAAAATGTTTCTGCCGCAAGTGGTGAAAAGTGCGCGCGTCATGAAAAAGGCCGTGGCCTATCTGTTGCCGTTTATTGAGGAGGAGAAGGCAAGAGTGGCGGCGTTAGAGCCCCACCCCCAGCCCCTCGGCTCTCTTTTAGGCGAGCATGTTTTTAGAGCTGATCCGAAGAAGTGGGAAGCGCTTTTGAATTTTAGTCGTGATGGCCGGAAGAACCCAACCGTAGCTGAAGATATCTTATGGCCAGAGCTTAGAGGAAAGAAGCTAGAAGGTCATAAATTCAGAAGGCAACACCCCATACATGAATTTATTGCTGACTTTGTCTGCATCAGAAAGATGCTAGTCATAGAAGTTGATGGAGAATATCATACTAAACAACAAGAATATGACGCTCTTCGCTCTGAAGTCCTTAACAGCCTAGGTTACCGGGTTCTCCGCTTCACTAATGAAGAAATACTGCAGGAAACACCACTGGTTTTAGAAAAAATCAAGCAGACCCTTCAACTAGAACCATTATCTCCTCAAAACACACCAGCGGACACCCCCTCTCCACGGGGGAGGGGGCAGGGGAGTGGGGCCTCCCGGTTCGCCGGCAAAATCCTCCTCGCCACCGTCAAAGGCGATGTGCACGACATAGGAAAAAACATTGTGGGCGTAGTCTTGGCCTGCAACAACTATGAAGTGATAGACCTGGGCGTGATGACCCCAATAGATAAAATCCTAGAAACTGCCCGCCAGGAGAATGTAGACGTGATTGGCCTGAGTGGTTTGATTACTCCTTCTCTGGATGAGATGGTGTCGGTGGCCAGGGAGATGGAGCGCCAGAACTTTAACGTGCCGTTACTCATTGGCGGAGCCACTACTTCGCGCGCGCACACGGCCGTGAAGATTGCCCCGGCTTACAAGGGCACGGTGGTGCACGTACTGGATGCTTCGCGCAGTGTGCCAGTGGTAGGTTCTTTGCTGAGCCCCGACAACCGCGAGAAGTTTGCGCAAGACATGAAGGCGGAGTATGATGAGATGCGCGAAGGCTACCTGAGCCGCCAGAAGGAGAAAAAATACCTCACACTGCCACAGGCCCGCGCCAACAAACTGCCCATCGACTGGAAAGCCGAGGACATTTACCAACCCGCTAAAACAGGCGTGACCGTATTCAAAGGCTTCCCACTGGAGGAGTTGGTGCCCTACATTGACTGGACGCCTTTCTTCCAGACTTGGGAGTTGCACGGCCGCTTCCCTAAACTGCTGGAAGACCCGCTCATTGGTTCAGAAGCCACCAAGCTTTTTGCAGATGCGCAGGCGTTATTGAAGCGCATTGTAGATGAGAAACTGCTTATTGCCAACGGCATTGTGGGTCTCTTTCCGGCTAACAGCATCGGGGAAGATGACATTGAAGTGTATGGCCATGAGCAACGCACCGAGGTGTTAACCACCTTCCGCTCTTTGCGTCAGCAAGGACAGAAAGGGCCGGGTGTTCCCAACTTGGCGCTGGCAGATTTTGTAGCACCCAAGGAGACTGCTTTACCTGACTACGTGGGTGGCTTTGCGGTAACCACAGGCCATGGCTTGGAGGAATTGCTTCAAGAATTCGCCGCCGACCACGACGACTACCACAGCATCATGGCCAAAGCGTTGGCAGACCGCCTGGCCGAGGCCTTCGCCGAGAAACTGCATGAGATTGTGCGCAAGGAATTGTGGGCCTATGAGCCAGAAGAAAGCCTCACCAACGAGGAACTGATTAAGGAGAAATACCAAGGCATCCGTCCGGCGCCGGGTTATCCGGCCTGCCCAGACCACACGGAGAAAACCACGCTGTTCCAGTTGCTAGACGTGGAGAAACACACCGGCATCACCTTAACCGAAAGCCTGGCCATGTACCCCACCGCAGCAGTGTCTGGCTTGTACTTCGCGCATAAGCAGTCACGGTATTTCGGGTTGGGTAAGATTGAGAAGGACCAGGTGACAGATTATGCCCAGCGCAAAGGCATGACCGTGGAGGAAACCGAGCGCTGGTTGTCACCGAATTTGAATTACTAAGCGGTTCCGTTTTTGGCCTGTTTTCAGGAAATCAGGCCAAAAACAGAGAGGTAAACACATTATTCCTTTTCAGGGTTTCCCTCTTTCCTGTCATCCTGAAAGGAACTTGTGAGCAAACTAATTTAGCGCCTGAGTAAACGCTATTACAAATACCCACAAGGTCCTTTCAGGATGACAACTGGGTGAGATTGATGAGGAAACTTCCTTAGAGGCAAAACCTCTTAAAGACATTCTTTACATCGCCTAGGGCGAACAGGAACAACTAAACGCCAACAGGCAAAACAGCACCCGACATTACGTCAATGAAAGTAACCGAGCATTTACAAAACGCCACTTCTACCCTATTTTCTTTTGAGATTCTTCCGCCTGTGAAAGGGAAAAGCATCCAGTCTATTTATGAAGGTATTGACCCTTTAATGGAATTCAATCCGCCGTTCATCAACGTGACCTATCACCGCGAAGAATATGTATTCAAAGAACGCGGCAACGGGCTGCTGGAGAAAATCACCATCCGAAAAAGGCCGGGCACCGTGGGGATTTGTTCGGCTATCATGAACAAGTACAAGGTGGACACGGTGCCGCACATCATCTGCGGGGGCTTCAGCAAGGAAGACACAGAGAACGCCTTGATGGACCTCAACTTCCTGGGCATTGACAACGTGCTTCTGCTTCGCGGCGATGCCGTGAAAACCGAGGCGCATTTCAGGCCGCACACAGACGGGCACGCGCACGCCTCAGACCTCATCCAGCAGGTGGTACAACTCAACCATGGCCAGTATCTGGATGAGGAAATGGAGAGCCCTACCCCAACAGATTTCTGCATTGGCGTAGCCGGTTACCCAGAGAAACACGTAGAGGCCCCCAACCTGGCCACTGACCTCAAGTACCTCAAACAGAAAGTAGATTTGGGCGCCCAGTACATCATCACGCAAATGTTCTTTGACAACAAGAAGTTCTGCGACTTCGTGACTGCCTGCCGTGAAGCGGGTATTACCGTTCCTATCATTCCGGGTCTCAAGCCCTTGACCACCTGCAACCAGCTTACGGTTTTGCCGCGCTTCTTCAATATTGACTTGCCAGAAGATTTGGTAAATGCCGTAGAGGCCTGCAAAACACCGCAAGACGTGAAGCAAGTGGGCATTGAATGGACCATCCAGCAGTGCAAAGAGTTGATGAATTTTGGGGTGCCGTGTCTGCATTTTTATACCATGAGTAAGTCTGAAGCTACCGCCGCCGTAGCCAGAGCCATTTTCTAATTGCCATTTTTGGCCTGTTTTCCAGAAATCTGGCCGAAAACGGATTTATAGCCTCTTCAAAAAGCACTAACTTGTAGCCTTCTAATTTTATTCTAGCTACCTGATATGTGTTGCTGCAATCTGGGGCTTTATCCCATATATTGATAAGCCGAATATTTTGCTTGATTCAGTTGTTGGTTGCATTAAGTATTATGATTAAGAAACTGCTATCGTTACTAATTATACTTTTCGTAAACCTTTGTGCCTATGCACAGGATGAGGATATTCCTTACAATTTAAACAGAGCCTACCTAAATGGAGTGGACGGATATAAAACAATTAAGGTAACCACCACCTACGATTCAGGAGATTACAGGGTAGAGGATTACCATCTATACAATTCCTTAAACCAAAATTACTTGACGCTATCCTACTTCATGGACACTCTAAGCAGCAAATACACTTTTGACTTTGATGCGAAGGGAAGGGTTGTCAAGCAGATAAATTGGGGAATGACAATCAGAGACTGGGACAAAACCTATCATGACATTAACAAGATATTTTGGATAACCACTTACGACTATTATTCCAGCGGTAGGATAAAAACCGTCACCAATACTTGGTTCAACGAGAGCGGCCCTGAGTCAAGGACAGTGATTCTGTATAGGTATGACGCAAAGTTGAATATCCTTGAAGAGGAGACAATCAACTACGACCTCGACAGTCTAACCTCTAAGTTATACTTTGAGCCTAATTCAGTGAAATTGGCAGAGAATCAAAATATTCCTTCAGTTAGGAAATCCACCAAGAAATACATTCAACAAAAGAATAAGACAATAATAGAGAACTATCAGGACGGGACGCTGAAAACCAGAGCAATAGTTGTAAACTCCAATAAAACGACAACTGAAAAATTGACTGATTTAACAGGCAAAATTTTAAGGGTTACCACAATTAGCTATAACAGCCTAGGCAAAAAAGTAAAGGAGGAAATAAGCGGAGACAAGGATATTTCTGACTTGGAGGAGTACGGAGATGGGTATGGGAATGATTTAATATCTTATGCTTATAACAAGCAGCACCTACTAAGTATGATTACTTACGGGAATAAAGCTGAGAAGGGAAAGCAATTTGTAAAGTTTGAATATTACAGAGAATTACTGCAACCATCAAAACCTGGAAAGCATTAGTCACATTCCCTTTTTACCATATCCCAATTTTTAGGCTATTTTCCCGTAAAACAGGCCAAAAACGATTTATTGCGCCTTCCATTGCACCCATTTGTAGCCACCTAATTTTATTCTGTCATCCGTTAAGCGCCGCTGTAATCTGGGGGTTTATTCCATATATTGAACTGATAAGCCGAATAAAATTTTTATTCTGTAGGTGGGCAAAATGAGAAGTGGGGAAAAATCAAGCCAGAAGAGAGACAATACATGAAACAACACTTCGCATTTTTCTTGGCTCTCCTGTTCCAAAGCTGTGCAACCCAACAACATAATAGAAATGCAGTTGTAAGTAACAAATATGACTGCCGCCTATTTAGCAGTGAATTTGACGAAAAACCTTATGTGTTAGTAAAGAGCATTGAGCCAGCCTTCACTATATTCAAGGATAGCATTAATGACGGCACGATCTTCTTCAGGAGGTATTTTAACGATTCCGAATCTCAAACGGCAATAGTGTTGGATGCAAAGACAGGAGAGTTATGGATAAGCGATGCAGGCATTATAAATAAATCCTCTTTTACTGGCCAGGACTTTTTTGTTGCAATGGAATTGATAACAAAAATTGAGAAAGGTTCTTTTAGACAAATCTGTAGTGCTGGACCAAGTGAAGGCTCCCTGTCTCTTTTACTTGTTAAAGAAAATGGCAAAATAGTGTCCAAATATGAAGCGAGCCAATACGACTATAGCCATTTGAACGAATCAGAGGAAGAGAAAATTAAGAATGCTCTAGGTTTAATCCGCTTGTTAGATACAAAGAATTAAGAATCGCTTTTCCCAACATTGTGTATAAGACAAACTAAAGTTTTGCACGCCTCATACACGAGACCGGAAGCTGTATTCCCGTTTTTAGCCTACTTTCTAGAAAACAAGCCAAAAACGCCCCTCCTCAACTCTTCCCTCACCTATCCTCGAGCAACCAACAACGATACTCTTAATACCCAATATGCAGAATGGCGTCGCCTTGGTTAACGACGGGCATATGGTTGAGACCAATCACGTAACCGCTAACGGGTGAGATGATGGGATAACTGTCAAAGCCATACGGATCTGCCGAGGTGCCTATCTGTTGGCCGCGGTTGATGATTTGGCCGTTCTTCACGAAGCTTCTGAACAAGCCAGCCTTGGGCGCGCGTACCCAGGTGTCTTTTTCGCAGATGATGCTGGGTTGGGAAAGCGGCGTGGACGAACTGATGATACCCAGATGGTGCATGACGCGGTGCGTACCTTCAATGGCTACGTTGATACCGTGCTCATCAAAGCGTAAAGACTCGCCGGTTTCATATACAATAATGGGCTTGCCCATCTGGGAGGCTTCTTTACGCAGCGAGCCTAACCGCAGGTTAGAGTTAAGGATGAAAGGCGCGCCAAAAGCATGAGCCAACTGCGCGTTTGTTTCTTCCTCTAGCACACAGCGCAGTTGGGGAAAGTTGGACCGACTGGCCCCACCCGTATGGAAATCAATGCCATAGTCTACCAGCGGCAGAATCTCTTTGGTGAACCTCGCGGCCACGCGGCTGGCCAGAGAGCCGTTGGCGTTCCCCGGAAAGCTTCTATTCACGTCTTTGCCGTCTGGCACCTCTCTGGAGAAGTTCAGGAAGCCGTAGATGTTGAGTACCGGAACGGCAATGATAGTGCCTCGCTCTGGTTGCAGCATATTCCGCCGAATCATACGCCGGATGATTTCAATGCCGTTCACCTCATCGCCATGCATGCCGGCCATGAGCAAGAGCACCGGCCCCGGCTCCTGAGCCCGGAACACGTGTACGGGTATGTCAATCTCAGTTCCGCTGGGGAGCCTGGAAATAGCCAGCCTGATTAGGATGTTCTCACCGGGCTGAATGGCGGTCTCATTGATGATCATCTCCGCCATCGCCGGTGGTTTTCTTTTTGCTGGTTTTAGTGGCCTTCTTGTTGACCAGTAGCTCTGTAAATTCTATTATTTTGCCGGCTATATCTTTCTGAGTGGCTCTCTCAATGCCTTCCAAACCCGGGGACGAGTTCACTTCTAAGATAAGCGGTCCGCGTTTGGATTGCAGCATGTCTACGCCGGCCACGTCTAAGCCCAAAGATTTGGCGGCCATGAGGGCGGCGGCTTTCTCGGCGCGGGACAGTTTGATGAGCGTGGCCGTACCACCGCGGTGCAGGTTAGATCTGAACTCGCCCTCCTTGCCCTGGCGTTTCATGGCGCCCACCACCTCGCCGTTCACTACAAATACGCGGATGTCGGCACCTTTGCTTTCAGCGATGAATTCCTGCACAATGATGCGGGCCTTAAGGTTATGGAAGGCCTCAATCACCGACTCGGCGGCTTTGCCAGTCTCTGCCAGCACTACGCCCAGACCTTGCGTGCCTTCCAGCAGTTTAATCACTAGTGGGGCACCGCCTACTTCCTGAATCAACTGCTTTACTTCTTTGGAGTAATTAGTGAAGGCAGTCTTAGGCATACCCAGACCGGCGCGCGCCATAATCTGCAAAGAGCGCAGTTTGTCTCTAGAGCGCACAATGGACTGGCTGGCCACCACGCTTTTCACTTTCATCATTTCAAACTGGCGTACCACGGCCGTCCCGTAGAACGTGACAGAGGCCCCAATACGCGGAATGATGGCGTCTATGCCGGTGAGCAGTTCGCCTTTGTAGAGAATGTGGGGCGCGCCTTTTTCCATGACCAGGTCACAGCGCAGGTGGTCCAGCACCACGGCTTCGTGGCCGCGTTGTTGCGCGGCTTCAACTAACCGGCGCGTAGAGTACAGCCGGGCATTACGCGAGAGAATCGCTATCTTCATGAGGTCTGGTCTTTTTTCTTGGGTGTTCTTTTGGCCTTGGTGGCTTTCTTGTTTTTGGCTTTGAGCGACAGGTTCTTCTTAGAAACGTCTACCACAAACCGGCGCCGCAACAGCGTACGGCCCAACAGCACAGGGTATTTCAAATCGCTTCGGTCTGAGAGGGAGAACTCGGTCTCCATCTCCTGCCCATGCACCACAATGGTAGTACGAATGATGTAGCGTTCCTGTACATCGCCAAACGAACTTTTTACATTGCGCAACGTGAAGTCATTGAACTCAAAGGCTTTGTGGTTGTAGGCGGGGTGCGACGGGTCTAGCAGCTCAAAGTGAATGGCCTTGCGGCCGTCTGCCTGCGTGACCTCCCGTATGTTGTTGCAATGGATGGAGGAGGTGAAGGCCCCCGTGTCAATCTTGGCCTCTACCTCAAACAACTCCAGCCCGGGGAAGTCTACCATCTCCCGTCTGCCAATGATTTTTTTCTCAAGACTCTCTGTCATATCGCTAAAAGCTAAGGGTCTGTGCTCGTCGTTTCTCGGCTAATTTCTGAAAAACAGGCCAAAAACGGTTGTCTCTTTTACGTGTGGCTGGTAACATGGAGAGGTTCAGGGGGAAAGAATTTGTGATTGGTTGGATGATTATCTTCGGATATACTCTTTTAATAACTTTTCTCCTTCTGGCTCGCCTTCCCAAATTTCAATTCTATAATAATCATCTCCTTCATCACCTTCTACACTTGCTAAATTCATTGAGGAAACCCTAACCCTATAGTTTCCGGGCTTTAATTCCTTTTCAAATTCTACATGCCCATTAGGGCAATCTCGCAATTGCAGTGTCTTTGAAGTCACCATTAAGTCTCCTTCAACTACATGGTCATACCTATCGAGGTTATTAGCAAAAGGTGGTTGTTGAAGGAAAGCAATTTCTCCTTTTGCAGGGCCATAACATTCAGTTCCCACCCCCAAAACGCCAACATCCTTAGCTAACCTTATTCTAAAAGCAGTTTCATTCCAAAAGTCGTCTCCAGTTTTCAAGGGGGACTCTTTATCACAGATGTAGAATTGGTTGTAAGAAGTGTTAAAGCTTATCTTACTTACATCTTCACTAGTAGAAATCATGGCACCTTTAGGTTGACAGGATAGTAAATGGAATATTAAAACGGCCAATGATATAAAGTATTTATACCTCATGTCTAGTTTTAATCATTTCACAATCCACGGTTTCTTTGTTTTATCCGTTCACTAAACAGTGGATTTCTCTCAATAGCTTTAAGAAACTCATCATCAAAACTACTTACTGTCATGAATTCAAAATCTACCCAAAAGAAGTGTCTTAGCCCATTTTGTTTTAGAATCTTGAATTTAGAGTCTTCAGGGAGATGCTCAAGTCTCAATGTATCAGGCACGGGTTTATCAAACTGATAGATTCTTAATTGATTGGTGTTCATTTCTAGAATCTGCTTTAGTCCATTTAGGTCGGTTTGTAAATCAAACTCCATTCCTCTTACAAGACTGTCCTTTAGAACCAACCCGGTTTCAAATTTCAGGTCAGTTTTCCACCAATGGATTACCTCCGTTGGCCAGAATTTATGGATAAAAATGTTATTGACGCTTTTATCAATAAGCTCCCAAATCTCTTCATTTGAATTTATATCGAATATAATTTCCTTCATTTTTAGAGTCTGGAATAAATTTGAAATAACCGCCTTTCTAACTCGCCCACAAATTCCTTTCAGGATGACAGGGTGGGAAGTGCATGCGTTGAGAAGCCAATATAAAAAGAAAAGGAGCCGTACTCCCAAGCACGGCTCTTTTTCATATATCAATTTTCCTATGGCTTACTTCCCGCTGTAGGTGATGCGGTAGATGGCATCGTTCATGTCATCTGAGACTAGCATTGAGCCGTCTGGCATTACTTCTACGTCCACGGGGCGTCCCCATTCTTTGCCGTTCTGCAACCAACCGGCCGCGAAGGGCATGAAGCTGGTTTTGCCTTGCGCATCGGTCCGGAAGAGGCTTACCTGATAGCCTATTTTCTCAGTACGGTTCCAGGAGCCGTGCTCGGCAATGAAGATTTGCTTGCGGTAGGTTGATGGGAACATGGTGCCGGTGTAGAACTCCATGCCTAGCGTTCCGCCGTGCGGGTTCAACTTTTGAACTGGGGCGGTGTAGTCTGCGCAGTTCTTGCCTTTGCCAAACTCAGGGTCCAATACATCGCCGGCGTGGCAGAAAGGATACCCGAAGTGCATGCCTTTTTTAGGCGCTTTGTTCAGCTCATCTGGCGGGGTGTTGTCACCCATCAGGTCACGGCCGTTGTCGGTGAACCAGAGTTCTTTGGTGTCTGGGTGCCAGTCAAAGCCCACGGTGTTGCGCACGCCGTTGGCAAACACTTCCAGGCCAGAGCCGTCAGGGTTCATTCGGTTGATGGCGGCGTACACGGGCTTCTCAGAAAGGCAGATGTTACAGGGTGCGCCCACCGGCACATACAGCTTATCATCTGGCCCGAAGGCGATGTACTTCCAGCCGTGGTGTTCCTCTGTCGGGAATTTGTCATAGACTACCACCGGTTTGGGCGGATTCTTGAGGTTGGCTTCAATGTTGTCATAGCGCAGGATGCGGTGAATCTCGGCTACGTACAGAGACCCGTTTCTAAAGGCCACGCCGTTGGGCATTCTCAGGCCGGTGGCAATGGTGATGACCTCATCGGCTTTGTTGTCTTTGTTGCGGTCCACTATGGCGTAGACACTGCCTTTGTCGCGGGTGCCCACAAACAGGGTGCCGTTGGGCGTGAGCGCCATGGAGCGGGCATTCACCACTTTTTGGGCGTAGTAGCTTATTTTGAAACCATCAGGCATCACAATCTTGGCTAGGTTGCCTTCGGTGGCGGGTTCTTCGGTGACGTTCTCAGAGAGGGTGTCCTGGGCTTCGGTGGAAGGTTTCTCGCCCTCAGCGTTGGCATTTGGTTTGCTGCTGTCTGAGGAACAGCTCATCTGGAAAGCCAGGGCCAGGCCCAGAACGCTCAATTTAACGGTAGAAAGTCTTTTCATAGGTTGGTTAGTGGTTGTTCGTTGTTCGTTAATCGAAGGTGAAGTAATTGATACGCATCCTGAACATCGTTTTTGGCTTCTTTTCTGGAAAACAGCCTAAAAACGGAACAAGGTAGACAAGAATTAGTTTGGTGTACGCGCCTTACAAATTCTTGGCCGAGCGCCGGTGGTTCTTCAGCCAGGAGGCTACGTCATAGAGCAGGTGCGTATGTCCGGCGTTCAAGATGACCAGATTGTGTTTGCGCAGGGCTTTCAAGAATACCTCTAGCCGCTTGGGCGAAATAATCTGGTCATACTTACCCAGAAAAACGGTCACCTCCATCTCGCTCTGGTTGAGCAGTTTGACTACGTTTCTAATGTCAAAGGTGAGGTTTCTAAAGGCAGTCCAACTGCGGTACACGCGCAGGCGCTTCTCTTGGGAGTTCATCTGCCAATTGGCAAATTTCACCAGCCCCGAGTCTACCACCCGCTTGCGCTCCAGCCAACCCAACGTCTGAAAAAACCGCGTAGGCCGAAGCACGATGCGTTTGAACAAGCCTTGCAACCAACCTGGGTACGTGGCAATGTTATACAGCAAATGCGTCTTGATGCCATCGGGTGCAATCAGGTACAACTCATCCATCTGCCCATGGAATTTCTCCAACGTGGCCAGCGCGAACTTCCCGCCCATGCTAAACGCCATCACCGAGAACCGTTCTATTTTTTCCTTCTCCAGCAAGGCCTGCACAAATTCCTGCAGCCTGGTTTTGGTAAGCGGTTGGTCTGCCTTGCTCAAGGTACTCCCCCCATGGAAGAACAAATCCACGGCATACACCGTGTAGTCTGGTTGCAAGGTGCGCGCCATCACGTCAAAGTAATGTCCTTCCTGCCCGTACCCATGAAACGCCAACAACGCCCTAGGGCCGTTCCCTAACTTTCTGTAGTGGAGCTTAGAGGTTTGCAGTCTGATGATGGACACTGGAAGAAGTTTTGGTGATTTTCTCTATACGAGAGGCGCTGGCGCTTTTGGCTTGTTTTGGTGAAAAGAGGAGGAAAACAAATCAAATAAGATCAAATATCAATTCCAAAGCATCTCCTTTAAAATACTTCCCTCCCATTCTAAAATCAAGATGGATAATTAGCCTCAGTTCAATCTCAGTTAATTGTGAGATTGTCAATTTAAAGTATTCTTGGAACCCCTCAACTGATATCTCTTTATCACCTACTTCATATCTAACTGAAATAGGAAATCCCTCTTCTTTTGTAGTATACAAAAGTGACTATGTATCAGTAAAATCTAAAATTTCAAAGCTTGGGAAGCTTATCATGCCTCCAAAATTCTTTTGGGAAGAATCTGGCAATTCACTCAATGCCTTAAATTTCCAAACTTTATATAATGATGTAGTTGATAAATTTCCTTCCGTTCGGTTTTGAGACAGATGCACCTCTAAGAGTTTTACATTTTCCAGTTCTTCTTCACTTGGCACTTTCTCCCTTAGCCATTCATGATAGCCATATTCAACATCTCCCCTTATTGGAATTTCTATATCAATCAAAGAACCGAACAACGCATTATGAACGGAAGATTTAATCCTATCATCTATCCTGTCAGGATCAACTTTAACACCAGCTATTTGCTCCCTATTAATTTCATAGGGGACAAACTTGTAATCAGGAAACCAACCTGCTATCTTTTGTTTTAGCAACAGGAACGTCTCTCTATACTCAAATTCAGGAGACACTGTAATTGCCTGAAAACTAGAGAAAGTTTGACACTTTACTCCTTCAGGCTCACCCCAAGTACTTGCCCGTTCTAGAGTAATTTGAGTCATATCAAGACCAAAGATTGTATAGTAGGGACCAAGTAAGCTTATATAAAAACGAAGCTCCTTCGTCCATCTAAAATTTTTGCCCTTTTGATTACTTAATGAGATATATCCCTGAAAGCTAGGGTCATTACGATACGCAAGGAGATGGATTTTTTTCCCAAACTCTTGTCTCAAATGCTTCTCAAATTCTCCCCATTTTAGCTTGTAGTTCTTTGGATTAAAGACACTATCATAAATAAGGCATTCCAGATTATGAGCCTTCTCATCCGCTAAAAGTGCATCATCTTCCTCTTCGCCTTTCTCTAAGTAATAATGCTTTTCTATTGTGCTTAGAATTGAGGAAAAGTCGTACTTATCTTCATTAAAGCTGAAAGAATTGTCCATAAGGTTTACAGAGATTTCTACCTACTTATTCTCCACCACCGTCACCCTACTCCCTCTGCCAGTCACATCAAAGACTTTCAACTTCACCGTACCTTTTTCAGCGATGGACCCTGAATACACCTTGCTTTGGACAGTTGGTTCTGAGCCATCTACTGTGTACCGAATCACCATCCCCGGCAACTGCACATTGGCTACCACTTTTCCGTTTTCTACTAAGGCGCCAGCAGTTGGGATGCGGTATTGGAAGCCGTTGTGGTAGTAGTTGAGACGTGACAATTCACGTTTGCCAAGGATATTTACAAACTGGGACCAGGCGGTGTTGTAAAGGGCTTCGCTTTTGGCAGGATTGGGTTCAGTGGCCCAGGTGGGGTCTGGTGCCCAAGCGCGTTCTGCCAGTCCTAAGAGTTTGGGCAGGAGCATGTATTCCTGGCGTTCGGGGCTGAGGATTCTTTCGCTCCAGAGCGGGGCCTGCAGACCTACAATGTTGGCTTTGCCTTTGGCGGTGAGTTGTTCTTTTCCGGCGAAGGTGCCTGGCTTGATGGGGTTGTTGCTCTCATCCACCTTCATGTTTTTCATGTAATCCAGCGGAATGAAATAGAAGGGCTTGTCCAGGTCTACGAAGCCTCCCCAGTACAAACCGGGCTCTTCGTAGGCTTTTTGGTAAGCTAAATCCAAGTATAGGTTGGTCACGTTGGTTAGCACCACTTTGTAACCTGCGTTGGCCATGCGGTAGGCCAAGTCGCTGTTGGAGCCGATGTTGTTCCAGACGTCTACGTGCACATTCTCCTTGGCCAGCACTGGGTTGGCCACATAGGTCAGTTTTCCATTATCGCGCACCTTGCGCAGGCCCACTTCCTCCCAACCCGACAAGTACAATTTGCGGGCTTTTACCATGGCGTTAAGCTTGTTGAAGAAGTAGTACCACAAGTCATCAATTTCTTTGATGGACGCATCTTTCTTCATCAAGGCATGCACCGACGGTGATTTCTCCCAGACGCCTTTGGGCACCTCGTCGCCCCCGAAGTGGATGGTCTGGATAGGCGCGCCAGCTTCTTTGTACATGGCTAATACTTCATCCGTCACCTTCTCCAAAAACTGATAAGTAGACGGCATAGACACGTCCATCACGTTGTCGTTCCAGTACTGCACGGAACGGTAGACGGACTTGTCGTTCAGGTCACGGAGCAGGTACTGCTCGGCCTCGGTTTTCTTGCCTTCCTTGAGCAGACGGTAATAGCGGGCGTCCATGGCCTTGATGGCGGCACGGGCGTGGCCGGGCGTCTCAATCTCTGGAATGACTTTGATGTGTCGGGCCTTCGCGTATTTGAGAATCTCGATGAAGTCAGCCTTGGTGTAATGACCGCTTCCGGTAGTGTTGTTCACATCTGGGCCAGAGGCATAGGCAGATTGCAGGAACTGTAGATTATCCAGCGTGTGTCCGCGTCTTCCGCCTACTTGGGTCAGTTCTGACAGGCCGGCAATCTCCAGTCGCCAGCCTTCGTCATCATTCAGGTGGAAGTGCAGAACGTTGAGTTTGTAGAGCGCCATTAAATCCAGCACCTTGAGCACCTGGTCTTTCGGCTGGAAGTTGCGGGCCACGTCCATCATAAACGCACGGTGCGGAAACCTAGGCGCGTCCTTTACCTGCACTCCATCAATGGTCACCGAGGTTTGCTTTTTGGCCAGCGCCAAAGGTGGCATTAGTGTTTTTAATGACTGAATGCCATAGAACAGGCCGGCCGGCGAAGTGGCAGAAATCACAATGGACTTTGGCTGTACTTGTAACTCATAGCCTTCAGCGCCTAAACCTGCTTTCTTTTTTAACTGAATAGTAGTGGCACCCGCTCCCGCCGCATCCTGCTTCCCGAACACATTTTCCAGAAACGCCTCTAAGTGTTGCTGTTCATTTGCAAAGCCTTGGTCAGCGGTGATTCCAGTAGCAGGAGTTAAAACAATGGATGTTCCGGTTTTGGTGTATTGCACCGGCGCGGGAAAAACCTTCGTCAGTTTGTCTTCTGCAATGTCCTGTATGACTTGGTTCTGGCGGTAGATGTCCTGGGCTTCTATCCAACCTACTGCGTTTTTGGTGGGCTTGACGTACTGCGTGTTGATTGCATGACCTTTGGCAGGCTCCTTGTCCCAAACCAGGTAAAAACCGTAAGGCGCCCGCGAATCATTGATAATCTGACCGGCAGATACCAACTCCACGCTGACAGAATCACCGCTTGCAATGGCTTTAAAATTCTCAGTAGGTGTTAAACGCAGTAAATCACCGTTGATGGATTCTATTTTGATTGGTCCATTGGTGTCCTTGGCTTTGTAGGACGGCGACCCATTAAAATAAATCGTCCAGCCGTTGGCCAGCAAGGGTGCATTGCCGGTGTTTTTGAAGGTCAGCGAAGAACGGGATTGCGTTTTGCCTAAGTA